>NZ_JBYCZV010000005.1:0-371657 GCF_057586415.1 Nocardioides sp. SRI_004 | reverse complement strand
GGGCTCAAGGTGCTGCTCACCAACGACGACAGCGCGCGCGGCCTGGACGCGGGCTACGGCACCGACGGCAAGGGCCTGTACGTGCTGCGCAAGGCGCTGTGTGCCGCGGGAGCCGACGTGCTCGTCGTGGCGCCGTGGTCGCAGCAGAGCGGCGCCGGCGCACGGATGACCTCGCCCGGCTTCGCCCCGGTCTCGATGACCGTCCAGGCCGTCACGCCGCCGGCGGCGTACGCGGGCGACTGCGCCGGCAGCCCGAGCGCCGGTGCGGTCTTCGGCGTCTGCGTCGCCGCCGCTCCCTGCTCCTCGACGACGCCGTCCGGTTCCCCGGCCGACGCGGTCAACATCGCGCTCAAGCGCTTCGCCGCCAACTACTGGCCCGCCGGCCCGGACCTCGTCCTCTCCGGCACGAACTTCGGGCAGAACATCGGCGCCACGCTCAACCACTCCGGCACGGTCGGCGCGGTCGTCACCGCGCACGAGTACGGCGTCCCGGCGATCGCGTTCAGCGCCGAGGCGCCGCGCGACCTGGCCCAGATCCCGAACGTGCCCTTCGCCGCGACCGCCGACTTCGCGGTCAAGCTGGTCACCGCGCTGCGCAAGCGCAACGCGCTGACGGCCGGCCTCGTCCTCAACGTCAACCACCCCTTCGTCGGGGCCGGTGAGACGCTCGGCAAGGCCGTCCAGGCCGATGTCGGCTACAGCAGCGACCTGGGCCTCACCTTCCTCGACGACGTCCCCGCGACCGGTGGCACCTACCGCCTGGTGGCCGGCGCGCCCGCCACCGAGACCCGGCGCAACGCCGACACGACGGCGCTGGCCCGCAACGACATCCCGGTGACGGCGCTCGACGGTGACTGGGGCCGCCCGATGCCGATCCAGGTGTCGCTGGTCATCGGCTCGCTGAAGTAGCAAGGACCCCGGGGTCACTGCCCCGTCCGGGACGTCGTGTCCGGATGGGAGGATGGGGCAGTGACCACGGCTGGGGAGCTGCTCGCCGCAGAGATCGGCCGCCTCGCCGCGGACCTGACGGCCCGGCGCGCAGGAGCGTTGTCCGACGAGCCCGACGCGGTGCACCAGCTCCGCACGACGGTACGACGCCTGCGGAACGTGCTCGCCGCCTTCCGCCGCTGCTTCGACCCGGACCGGTCGGCGGAGCTCGCGGCCGCCCTGGCGTCGTACGGCGACCTGCTGGGGGAGTGCCGTGACCTGGAGGTCCGGGCCGCCGACGTGACCGCCGCGCTCGACGCCCTCGGACTGGCCGACGCGCGGGGCGACGCGCTCGGCGAGGCGCTGGTCGGCCCCCTGCTCGTCCGTCACGCCGCCGCCCACGCCGCACTGGTCGGCTGGCACGCCGGCCCCGGCGTGCGGGCGCTCGACGCACTGCTCGCCACCTGGACCGAGTCACCGGCCCTGGCCCGCCGCGCCCGCCGGCCCGCGGCCGGCGTGGCGACGAAGGCCGTACGCCGCCAGGCCCGCCGGGTGCTGGCCCGCGCCGACGCCGTCGTCGCTGCCGAGGGGGTCGAGGAGGCCCGGCACGGCCTCCGCAAGGCCGGCCGGCGGCTGCGGCACACGGCCGACGCGGTCGCCTCCGTCGACGTCGACGGCTCCCTGCGGGTGCTCGGCGGGCTCGGGCACCGGGTCCAGGGCGCGCTCGGCGACCACCGCGACGCCCTGCTGCTGGCCGAGCACGTGCGCCGGTGCGCGGCCGGGCAGGCCGACCGCGCCGACCGGGCGTCGTACGAGCTGGTCGCCGGGCACGCCGAGAAGCTCGCTGCCGAGGCCCTCGCGGGGCTCGACGAGACCCTCTCCGCACTCCGTGCCGAGGTCATTCCATGAGACGCGCGTCTTGGTATCTGGGACGGGGGCGCTACGTTATTCGACGGCACGACCGGGGCGGCGTACGGTGGGCGCATGCATCAGCAGCTTCTCGTACGCACCGGACGCGCCGCCTGACCTCGTCAGACGTCGCGTCCCACCCCTCGTTGCCTCCGCAACAGAGGGGTTTTTGTTTGTACGACGAACCACACCCCCGCCGGCGCAGGCCGGCAAGCAGCAGAGACAGGAATGAGTCGGATGACTGAGCAGCAGGGCTCGGGCGAGACGATGACCGGCGCGCAGAGCCTGGTCCGGTCGCTCGAGGCGGCAGGTGTCACGGACATCTTCGGCATCCCGGGAGGCGCGATCCTCCCGGCCTACGACCCGCTGATGGACAGCAGCATCCGGCACATCCTCGTACGCCACGAGCAGGGCGCCGGCCACGCCGCGCAGGGCTACGCCTCGGCGTCGGGCCGCGTGGGCGTCTGCATGGCGACCTCCGGCCCGGGGGCGACCAACCTGGTCACCCCGATCGCCGACGCGCACATGGACTCGGTCCCGATGGTCGCGATCACCGGCCAGGTCGGTGCCTCGATGATCGGCACGGACGCCTTCCAGGAGGCGGACATCCGCGGCATCACGATGCCGATCACCAAGCACAACTTCCTCGTCACCGACCCGGCGGAGATCCCGGTCAAGATCGCCGAGGCCTTCCACATCGCCTCGACCGGTCGCCCCGGCCCGGTACTCGTCGACGTCACCAAGTCGGCACTGCAGGCGACGACGTCGTACGCCTGGCCGACCGAGGTCACCCTCCCCGGCTACCGCCCGGTGACCCGGCCGCACGCCAAGCAGATCCGCGAGGCGGCCCGGCTGATCCTCGAGTCCCGCAAGCCCGTCCTGTACGTCGGCGGCGGCACCATCCGCTCCGGCGCGGCCAGGGAGCTGGCGACCCTCGCCGAGCTCACCGGCATCCCGGTGATCACCACGCTGATGGCGCGCGGCGCGTTCCCCGACAGCCACCCGCAGCACCTCGGCATGCCGGGGATGCACGGCACCGTGGCTGCCGTGGCCGCGCTGCAGAAGAGCGACCTGATCATCAGCCTCGGCGCCCGCTTCGACGACCGCGTGACCGGCAACCTCGACTCCTTCGCGCCCGGCGCGAAGGTGATCCACGCCGACATCGACCCGGCCGAGATCGGCAAGAACCGCTACGCCGACGTCCCGATCGTGGGCGACGTGCGTGAGGTCCTCGTCGACCTGATCACGACCCTGCGCACCGAGCAGGAGGCCGGCAACACGGGCGACTACGAGGGCTGGGTCGCGTTCTGCGCCGGGGTGAAGAAGAAGTACCCGCTCGGCTACGAGACGCCCACCGACGGCGGCCTCTCCCCGCAGTACGTCATCGAGCGCCTCGGCGTGATCTCCGGCGACAACACCATCTACACCGCGGGCGTCGGCCAGCACCAGATGTGGGCGGCCCAGTTCGTGAGCTACGAGAAGCCGAACACCTGGATCAACTCCGGTGGCCTCGGCACCATGGGCTTCGCCGTCCCCGGCGCGATGGGCGCCAAGGTCGCGATGCCCGACCAGACGGTGTGGGCGGTCGACGGCGACGGCTGCTTCCAGATGACCAACCAGGAGCTCGCCACCTGCGCGATCAACAACATCCCGATCAAGGTCGCGGTCATCAACAACGAGTCGCTCGGCATGGTGCGCCAGTGGCAGACGCTGTTCTACAACAGCCGCTACTCCAACACCGACCTGCAGTCGAAGCGGATCCCCGACTTCGTGAAGCTGGCCGACGCCTACGGCTGCGTCGGCCTGGCCTGCGAGTCGCCCGACGACGTCGACGCGACCATCGCCAAGGCGATGGAGATCAACGACGTCCCGGTCGTCGTGGACTTCCGGGTCCACCGTGACGCCATGGTGTGGCCGATGGTCGCCGCCGGCACCAGCAACGACGACATCAAGTACGCGCGCGACCTCGCGCCCCAGTTCGACGAGGACGACCTCTGATGGCCCAGCACACCCTGTCCGTCCTCGTCGAGGACAAGCCCGGCGTCCTGGCGCGGATCTCCGCACTGTTCAGCCGTCGCGGCTTCAACATCACCTCGCTCGCGGTCGGCCCGACCGAGCACGAGGAGATCTCGCGGATGACGATCGTCGTCAACGTCGACTCCTCGCCGCTCGAGCAGGTCACCAAGCAGCTCAACAAGCTGGTCGAGGTGATCAAGATCGTCGAGCTCGACCCGGCCGCCTCGGTCAACCGCGAGCTGGTCCTGGTCAAGGTCGGCGCCACCGCCGAGAACCGCAGCCAGGTGCTCGACGTCGTCCAGCTGTTCCGCGCCAAGGTGATCGACGTCGCCTCCGACGCGATCACGATGCAGGTCGTCGGCAACGCCGACAAGATCAGCGACTTCCTGCGCGTGCTCGAGCCCTTCGGCATCCGCGAGCTCGTGCAGTCCGGCATGGTGGCCATCGGCCGCGGGTCGCGCTCCATCTCGGAGCGGGGCAAGCCCGTCGCCGTACCGGTCCCGCCTGCCGCCAACGCCTGAAATCCCCAACCCAACCAGCAAGGAGAAGCCCGACGTGGCTGAGATTTTCTACGACGACGACGCCGACCTGTCCCTCATCCAGGGCAAGAACGTCGCGGTCATCGGTTACGGCAGCCAGGGCCACGCCCACGCGCTCAACCTGCGCGACTCCGGCGTCGACGTCCGCGTCGGCCTCAAGGAGGGCTCGAAGAGCCGCGCCAAGGCCGAGGAGCAGGGCCTGCGCGTCCTGACCCCGCGCGACGCCGCGGAGGAGGCCGACGTCATCGTCATCCTCGCCCCCGACCAGCACCAGCGGAAGCTGTACGCCGACGACATCGCGCCGGCGCTGACCGAGGGCGACACCCTCGTCTTCGGCCACGGCTTCAACATCCGCTTCGGCTACATCAAGGCGCCCGAGGGCGTCGACGTGATCATGGTCGCCCCGAAGGCCCCCGGCCACACGGTGCGCCGCGAGTACGTCGCCGGCCGCGGCATCCCGGACATCATCGCCGTCGAGCAGGACGCCTCGGGCACCGCCTGGGACCTCGCGAAGTCCTACGCGAAGGCGATCGGCGGCACCCGCGCCGGCGTCATCAAGACCACCTTCACCGAGGAGACCGAGACCGACCTGTTCGGTGAGCAGGCCGTCCTCTGCGGTGGCGTCTCGCACCTGGTCCAGGCCGGCTTCGAGGTCCTCACCGAGGCGGGCTACCAGCCGGAGATCGCCTACTTCGAGGTGCTCCACGAGCTCAAGCTGATCGTCGACCTCATGTGGGAGGGCGGCATCGCCAAGCAGCGCTGGTCGGTCTCCGACACCGCGGAGTACGGCGACTACGTCTCCGGCCCGCGCGTCGTGACGCCCGCCGTCAAGGAGTCGATGCAGGCGGTCCTGGCCGACATCCAGAGCGGGGCCTTCGCCGAGCGGTTCATCGGCGACCAGGACAACGGTGGAACGGAGTTCCTCAAGCTCCGCGAGGAGGAGGCCGCCCACCCGATCGAGGCGACGGGCAAGGCCCTGCGCGCCCACTTCTCGTGGAAGCAGACCGACGACGACTACACGGAGGGCTCGGCCGCGCGCTGACCTTCCGTCGTACGACGCCCGACGCCCCCGGATCCCGTGTGGATCCGGGGGCGTCCGCGTCTCACCCGTCTCACCCGTCGACGCCGACGGCGTCGAGCTGGGCCAGGAGGGCTTCCGCCAGCGCCCGGGCCCCCTCGACGGTCAGCACCATGCGGGGCCGGGCGGCCTCCGTCGCCTCGACGACCAGCCAGGTGCGGTCGTCGGCGTCATGGCGGCCGGCGCGCACCACGAGGGTGAGCGGCCGCAGGGAGGCCGTGACCGGCACCGTGTCGGCGGGGCCCGCGACGACCGGCAGCAGCGCCGGCTCGCTCTGGTGGTAGCGGTCCTCGGGGTGGTCGTCGGCGGCGTGCTCGCGGGTGCACCACGGTGGGCAGCGCCCGTCGGGCCAGGGCGGGCGGCCCGCCTGTGCTGCCGCCCGCACGCCGTCGCCACCGGTCATGCGCCTCACCCCCGAGATGTCCCTTGCTCCGTCAGCCGGACCCTAGGACCCGCGCCCGACGCATGCACCCGTCGCCGGGGCCGTCGTCCACAGGTCGTCGGCAGGCAGCCAGTTGTCCGATTAGCATACGAGTATGGTCCCTTCCGGGTGGTCATACGTGGATGATGGTGGGCGTGGCGGGCAAGCGTGCGGACGACAGCTGGCAGGCCTACGCGCGCGAGCTCGGGGTGAACCTGCAGCGGGCCCGGCTCGCGAAGGGCCTCAGCCAGGAGCGGGTCGCGCATCTCGCCGGCATCGCGGGCTTCACCTACCAGAAGTTCGAGAAGGGCGAGTCGCGCCCGGGCACGCCGATGAACCCGCAGCTGCTGACCCTGGTGTCGCTGAGCCAGGTGCTCGAGGTGCCGATCGTCGACCTGCTGCCGGACTTCCAGCCCGACGTCAGCCGCTGACCACCAGCAGCACCGCACCGGCGCCGACCAGGGCGATCCCGCCCCACTGCAGGAGCGAGAGCCGCTCCCCGAGCAGCGTCACGCCGAAGACCGCGACCAGCACGACGCTGAGCTTGTCGACCGGCGCCACCAACGAGGCGTCGCCGACCTTGAGCGCCCGGAAGTAGCAGATCCACGACGCGCCCGTGGCCAGGCCCGACAGCACCAGGAAGAGCCAGGTGCGGCCGCCGACCTCGCCGGGGGAGTGGAACTTCCCGAGCGCCAGCAGGATCAGGCCGAGGGTCACGAGGATCACGACCGTGCGAACGAAGGTCGCGACGTCGGAGTCGATCTCCTTCACGCCGACCTTGGCGAAGATCGCCGTGAGGGCCGCGAAGACGGCCGAGAGCAGGGCCCAGAACCACCACGCCGAGGTCAGCTCCATGTCCCGACGCTACCCGGGCCGATGCCGTCGTGGGGACACAGGACGGCACCGGCCGGGCAGTCAGTGCAGGGCGATGACGACGCTCGACCCCTTGGCGGCGGCGTCGGTCGAGGCCACCTGGTCGCCGTACTGTCCTGCCGCGACGGGGCCGCCGGTGTCGACGACGAGCTGGTCGACGTGCCCGCCACCGACGCCGATCAGGCGCTGGCGCACGCTCGAGCCGGCCGGTTCCGCGAAGGTGGTCGTCGCGGACGAGCGGTCGGACCACACGGTGACCACCCAGCCACCGGGAGTGGTGACCGTCGGACTGCGATGGGCCGTCGTGGCGGTCGTCTCGGCTGCGCCGGCGAGCGCGGCGACGGGGCCGCCGGGGTCGGTGCCGGAGTACGCGAGCACCGTCAGGGTGGCCTTGACGGCGGTCGCGCCGAAGGCCACGGTGACATTGCGCCCCGCGTCGTCGGCGGCAGCGACCCGTTGCCAGACCACGGTCGTCATGGAGTCGGTCGTCGCCGCCTGGCCCACCTGGGTCCACCCGGCCGGCGCCGCCGGCACCGTGGTCGTCGCGGTCGAGACCACCGCGACGAGCCCGTCGCCGGCCTGGGCCGTCGCCGGGATCGGGGACACGATGCTCGTCGCATTGGTGACCTTGCCGGTCGAGTCGCGGAACGCCACCGGGCTGGTCGTGCCCTCGATCACGACGGGCTGGGCCGAGGACCCCGTGCCGCCCCTCTCGTCGGTCACGGTGAGGGTGACCTGGTAGGTCCCCGCCGCGGTGTAGAGGTGGCTCGGCTGCGGCCCGGTCGCCGTGGTGCCGTCGCCGAAGTCCCAGGACCAGCCGACGACGGTGCCGTCGGCGTCGGTCGAGGCGCGGCCGTCGAAGGCGCACGTCTGGCCCGCGCAGGTGGTCGTGAACGACGACGTGGGCAGCTCGTTCGTCAACGGGCCGAGGAACATCGTGCCCGAGGACCATTGCGGGTTGGTGTCGATGCCGCCGCCGCTGATCCGCGTCCAGCCGCCACTCGCGATGCCGTTCGTCACCGGCATGCTCCACAGGTCGTTGGTGGTCATCCCCGCCCAGAGCCGTCCGTCCGCGTAGAAGAGGTTGCGCACGTCGCGCAGCACCGGGAAGGCGGAGGAGGGGACGCTGAACTCCTGGGCGCCCACGATCAGGCTGTCGGGGGAGAACCACCGCCAGAAGATCTTGCTCTGCCCCGAGCGCGTGTAGTACAGCCGGTGCTGGGCGTAGGCCATTCCGGTGACGCCCGACAGCTGGCCGTACAACGTGGGCACCCGGCCGCGGTAGGTGCGGGTCCCGCCGCTGAGCGTCACGTTGCTCCACACCGGGTCGTTGTAGGGGTCGATCACGGTGTCCGGACCGAAGGCCGAGCCGTCGAAGGTCCGGTAGTGCAGCTTGTTGTCGTTGGCGCCGTACACCAGCTTGGTGCCGACCATGAACGCACCACGGACGCTGTTCCAGTTCGCGCCGCCGGTGGTCGGGACGGTCGTCGGCGTGGTGGCCGTCGTGCCGGTGAAGGCCCGCGTGGTGACCGTCGTACCGGACAGCCGGTAGAGGCTGCGCGGGAGAACCGGATCGGCGATCGAGACGGGCGCGCTGCCCCCGTCGACGGGGAAGAAGGCGAGCCGGGCACGGCGGTAGAGTCCGTCGCCGATGTACTCGGTGTCGCTGCCCACGTAGATGCCGTTGTCAGTGGCCAGCAGCTCCTCGGCCCCCACGCCCGTGGGGTTGCGGCCGGGGTTCCACGTCAGCGGGATGCCGTTGTCCGGGTCGAGCGCGGCCAGGCCGGGCCGCGGCACCTGACCGGCCTGCTCGTCGGCGCCGCTCTGGATCGCGTTCAGCCACTTCTGGTGACCGCCGACGTAGACCGCGTTGTCGGCGACCGACACCGAGAGCAGCGAGTCCTGGCCGGTCGCGGCCTGCCAGACCGGTTGCACGTCCTGGCCCGTCACCGCGACGTCGAAGCGAGCGGCCGAGTCGCACAGCGTGCCGTTGTAGCCGGCGCCGCTCGACGCCACCACGAAGTAGGAGCCGTCGGGGGAGAAGTCGACGTCGCGGACGTAGGAGTCGAAGGCATTCTTCTGGCACGCCGGCGTGTAGCGCAGCGTCTTCCAGTCCGGGGCGACCGTGGCGCTGTCCGGCCCCAGGTTGACCAGCATCACCTGGTCGCGGTCCAGCCCGTCGGCGTGCTTGAAGTTGCCGATCGCGGCCAGCCGGGTGCCGTCCGGGCTCGCGGCGAGCTTCGCGACGCCGACCGGCGCCTTCGCCGTGCCCGAGGGCCAGTTGTGGTTGGTGTCGACCGCGATCCTCAGGTAGTCGTCGACGGCCCCCGTGGTCGCGTCCAGGGACGCGAGCCCGGCGCGGGGCAGGGTCGCCACGGTCGTGAAGCTGCCGGCGAGCAGCAGCCGGTTGCCGACCAGTGCGATGTCCAGCACGCTGCCGTTGGGGCTGGGGTTGCGGAACGCCGTCACCAGGGCGCCGGTGGACGTGTCGATCTTGATGATGTTGCGGACCTTCGTCGTACCGGCGAGCTTGAAGGTCCCGGCGACGTACAGGGCGCTTCCGTCCGCCGACGGCACCAGCGCGTTGACGCTGCCGTCGAGCGCCGGTGCGAAGGTCTGGTCGAGGGTGCCGGTGAGCCGGTCGTAGGCGAGGAGGTACGGCGTGGGGAGCTGCGCGCTCGTGCCGGGGTTCTGGGCGATGGTGAACGTCCCCCCGACGAACACCTTGCGCCCGACCTCGGCGATCGCGAGGATCCGGCCGTCGAGGATGTTGGGTGTGGTGGCCGGGACCGCGGACGGGATCAGTCGCTGGTGGGCCGGCTGCGCCCCGGCCGGTGGGCCGGCGGCCGCCGCGGTGAGGGCGGCGGCGGCCAGTGCCGCGGCGAGGACGACGCTCAGGGTCCGACGGTGTGGATGACGCACAGGTGCCCCCCATTGACTCGGCCGAGACGAGTCGAGAGTCGCACCATTCGACCTCCGGCGACTCACCCATTTCGGGCAAGAACGCCGACGGCTCGCCCCCGGCACGAGTGCGGGAACGAGCCGTCGACGTCGCGTCCTACTTCACCTCGGAGCGGCGCACGAACAACCCGCCCACGACGAGGGGCAGCACGATCCAGATGGCCGAGGTGGTCCCTAGCATCGCCCACTCCCGCGCCGTGTCCGTGGCTCCGTCGAAGAGCGTGACCTGGCTGGTGTTCCAGTCGACCCACGGCTGGAGGTCCGCGAACCACTCGCGCACCTCGGCCAGCAGCACGAGGATGCCCGGCATCACGAACGACACGACGAAGTAGCCGACGATCGCGGCCGGGGAGCTGCGGAGCACGACGCCGAGCGCGAAGCCGACCGCCATCCCGACGAGGTTGCCGAGCACGATCTGCGGCACGGCGCCGAGCGAGACGTTCCAGACGGTGTCGACGCCGGCCACGGCCGAGCCCGCCAGGTTGCCGAGGGCACCGACCGCGAACGCGACGGCCATCGACACCACGCCGACCAGGAGGGTCGCGGCGGCCTTGGCGCCGATCACCCGGCCCCGGCTCGGGACCAGGGTGAACGTCGTCAGTCCGCTGCGCTGGCTCCACTCGCTCGTGATCCCGAGGATGGCGATCATCGGCAGGATGACCGAGAGCGGCAGGCCGATGGCCGTCGCGAAGCTCTCGTAGGTGATCTGGTCATCGGGGGCGAACAGGATCACGGCGACGGTCGCGATGACCGAGAGGGCCGCGACGCCCACCATCAGCCAGAGCCCCGAGCGGGTGTCGAACATCTTGCGCAGCTCGACGTGGAGCACGCGGCGGAACGGGGTCGCGGCGGGGACGGCACGGGCGGGGGCGGCCTGGCCGGCGCCCCTGCCCGTGCCCGTCTCGACGGTGGTGGCGGTCATGGCTCACTTCACCTCGGACCGCAGCACCAGGCGCAGGCCGACGAGCAGCGGGAGCACGATCCACAGCGCCGAGGTGACGGCGAGCTGCGCCCACTCCTGGCCGGTGAGGGTCGAGTCGAAGAGGAGGAAGCGGGTCTGGTTCAGGTCGAACCACGCGCCGTTGTCCGCCCACCACTGCTGGGTGGACGCGAGGGCGCTGGTCAGCCCGGGCAGGACCAGCGCGGTCACGAAGTAGCCGACGATCGCGGCGGGGGAGTTGCGGAACAGCAGGCCCAGCGCGAAGCCGAGCAGCATGCCGAGCTCGTTGGCCAGCACGATCTGGGCGAAGGTTCCGGCGGAGATGTCCCACTGGGCGTCGACACCGGTGATCGCCGAGGTGATCAGGTTGCCGGCTGCGCCGACCGCGAGCGCGACGAGCATGCCGAGCGCGCCGATGGCGAGGGTGTTGAGCAGCTTGGCGGCGAGCACCCGCGGCCGGCTGGGCACCAGGGTGAAGGTCGTCAGCGACGTGCGCTGGCTCCACTCGCTGGTCACGGCGAGCACGCCGATCACCGGGAGGACGATCGACATCGGGCTGCCGACGGCGGCCGCGAACGAGTCGAAGGTCAGGGAGTCCCGGTCGCCCAGGAGGACGGTCAGGGTGGTCGCGATCACCGAGGCGATCACGATGCTGGCCATCAGCCAGAAGCCGGAGCGGGTGTCGAACATCTTGCGGAGCTCGACGCCCACGACGCGGCGGAACGGCGTGGCGGCCGGCGCCGGACGCGTCCGCGCCGCAGCGGGTACGACGGCTGCGGAGGCCTGCTCGAGGGTGGTGGCGCTCATGCTGCTGCTCCTTCGGTGGTCGAGGCGTGGTTCACGGTGTCGCGCTGGCTCTCGGCGGTCAGCGCGAGGAACATCTCCTCGAGGCCGGCGCCGTCGGCGGCGCGCAGCTCGGTGACGGCGATGCCGGCCGCGAAGGCGGCCTGGCCGACCCGGGTCAGGTCGGCCTCGGCGAGGACGGCGCCGCCCGAGCTCGGCCGGGCGGTGATGCCGGCGGCCTGGAGGGCGCCCGCGAGCGCCGTACCGTCGGCGGAGCGAACGAGGGTGCCGGCGCCGGCCAGCAGCTCGTCCTTGGTGCCCTGGGCGACGATCCGGCCGTTGCCGATGACGACGATGTCGTCGGCGATGACCTCGATCTCGTGCAGCAGGTGGCTCGACAGGAGCACCGTGCCGCCCTGGTCGGCGAAGTCGCGCAGCAGGTCGCGCATCCAGCGGATGCCGGCCGGGTCGAGGCCGTTGGCCGGCTCGTCGAGGATGAGCACCTCGGGGTCGCCCATCAGCGCGGTGCCGATGCCGAGCCGCTGGCGCATGCCGAGGGAGTAGTTGCGCACGCGGCGGCTGGCCTCGTCGGGCGTGAGGCTGACCCGCTCGAGCATCTCGTCCACGCGGGTGCGCGGCAGGCCCATCGTCAGGGCGGCGATGGTGAGGATCTCGCGACCGGTGCGGCCCGCGTGCTGGGCGGAGGCGTCCAGCAGCACGCCGACCTCGCGGCCCGGGTCGGGCAGGTCGCGGAACCGACGGCCCAGGACGCGGACCTCGCCGCTGCCCGGGTTGGTCAGTCCGACCATGACCCGCATGGTGGTGGACTTGCCGGCACCGTTGGGGCCGAGGAAGCCGGTGACCCGGCCCGGCGCGGCGGTGAACGACACGTTGTCGACAGCGGTGAAGCTGCCGTAGGTCTTGGAGAGCGACTCGACTGTGATCATGGCCCGAAGCCTCGCCGGGAGCAGGCCTCGGGCGCTTCGGGCAGATCCCTTGACCGACCCCTGAGCCGACCCTGAGGCGGGTCAGGGGAAGCATTCAGGGGTACGACGCGTTGCACCCCTCGTGCGTATCGAGATCTGGGCCGACGTCGTCTGTCCGTGGTGCTACATCGGCAAGCGACGCCTGGAGAAGGCGGTCGCCGGGTTCGAGCACGCGGACGAGGTGGAGGTCGTCTACCGCTCCTACGAGCTGGACCCCTTCGCCCCCGAGGTCGGCACCGAGTCGACGGTGACCGTGCTGGGCCGGAAGTTCGGCGCCGACGAGGCCGGCACCCGCGCCATGATGGCGCGCGCGGACGAGGTCGCCGCCGGCGAGGGGCTCACCTTCGCGCACGCCGACGCCCTGCACGCCCGCACCCTCACCGCCCACCGGCTGCTGCACCTGGCCGAGGCGGAGGGCCGGCAGCACGAGCTGATGGAGCAGGTGCTGGCGGCGTACTTCACCCGTGGTGAGTCGCTCGGCGACCACGACGTGCTCCGCAAGGCGGCGGCCGAGGCCGGTCTCGACGCGGGCCGGGTCGACGAGGTGCTGGCCGGCGACGAGTACCGCGACGAGGTCATGGCCGACGTCGCGCAGGCGCGCGCCTACGGCTCGTCCGGCGTGCCCTTCTTCGTCATCGACGGACGCTTCGGGATCTCCGGCGCGCAGCCGACCGAGCTGTTCGAGCAGGCGCTCGAGCAGGCTTGGAGCAGCCGGGCCGACGCCTGACTCGTCCGGCAGCTCATGCACTTGTCGGGTGTTGCAACGCCTGACAAGTGCATGAATACCCGGTCGACCGGGGATTCATGCAGCGTCAGGGCAGCAGCAGGACGACCGTCTCCGCGACACAGGCGGGCTTGTCCTCGCCCTCGATCTCGATCGTGTGCTGCACGGTGAGCTGCTTGCCGCTGGGGATGTCGACGACCTCGCCCATCTTCACGTGCAGGCGGATCCGCTTGCCCACCAGCAGCGGGTGGGGGAAGCGGACCTTGTTGACGCCGTAGTTGAGCTTGGCGCCCGGGGTGCGCAGCGTGAAGACCTGGCTGCCGAGCCACGGCACCAGCGACAGGGTCAGGTAGCCGTGGGCGATGGTCCCCCCGAAGGGGCCTTCCTTGGCGCGCTCCATGTCGACGTGGATCCACTGGTGGTCGCCGGTCGCGTCGGCGAACTGGTTCACCCGGCGCTGGTCGATGGTCACCCACTCGCTCGTGCCGAGATCGGTGCCGGCCGCCTCGGCGACCTCCTCGAACGTCGTGAACACCCGCATGCCTGACTCCTTCGTCCCGTGAAGCTCGCTGGATCCGACCCTAGTAGTCACCGGGACCGCCGCGCACCGGGGCCCGCCGGGTCTCACTGCCTGGTCGTCAGCCACGCCAGTGCGGCCAGGGCGAGCAGCGCCACCACCACCGCCCCCGGTACGACGTCCGTCCCCTCCGCCGCGACCGCGAGCACCCCGACGGCGAGGGTCGCCGCCCCGATCGGCGTCGTCCGGGAGACCACGGCGCGCACGACCCGGCGGTCCGCCGTGCGGCCGGGCGGGCCCGAGGCGGCGTACGCGGTCGTCGTGTGGAAGACGAGGAAGGCCACGGCCACGACGAGGACGGGACCGCCCGTCGGGTCGGGGACGGCGGCCACCCACCATGCCGCGGCGACGCCCAGGGTGAGCAGGGGAGCAGGACTGTCGGGCAGCTCGGCGGACCCGAGCGCGAGCAGCCCGACGACCGCGGCCGGCCACCACGGGCTGTCGGGTGCGGCGGTCGCGACGGCGACCACGACCGCGAGCATCGGCCCGACCACGAGGAGCCAACGGCCGACGGCGGCGGGGGACAGGGTGGCGACCCAGCGACCCCGGCGGTCGCGGACGGTGACCTGCAGGCCGCTCATCGCCGCACCATGCGTGGCGTCGACGAGCGCCGGGTGAGGTCGCGCAGGACGCGGTCGATGCTGTGCGGACCGGCCCAGGTGACGACCGGGATGCCCAGCGACGCCATCCGGTCGCGCTCGACGCGGCGCTGCAGCATCCGCAGCCGCCAGGCCAGCCGCTCCTCGGGCGTGCCGCCGGGGCCGGCGCCGCTCGCCAGCTCGGCCGGCAGCGTGTCGACGACGACCACGTCGATGCCGGCACTGGTCAGCATGGCGACCTGCTGGGTCGACGCGGGCTCGATCAGTGGGGACAACAGGATCGCCAGGGTGCCCGCGCCGAGACCCTGGCGGGCCGCGAGCGCGTCCTCGCCACGGGCCGTGCCGGGCTCCACCAGGGCGAGCGTGTCGAGCAGCCGTCGCAGCTGGTGGCGGCCCGACGACGAGGGCAGGAAGCTGACCCGCCAGTCGCCGAACACCCGCAGCCCGACCCGGTCGCCCCGGCGCAGGAAGTGCTCGGCCAGCACCGCCGCCGCGCGCACGGCGAGGTCCATGCTGCTGCGGGCGCCCGTGATGCCCTCGCTCGCGCCCACGTCGTTGACCGCGTCGACCAGCAGCACGACGTGGGCGTCCTCGTCGGCGTGCGTCGCCGTCACGTGGAGCGTCCCGGTGCGGGCCGAGGCCGCCCAGTGGATCCGCCGCAGCCGGTCGCCCGGCTCGAACGGGCGCACCTTCGCGAACTCGGTGCCCTCGCCCGGACGGCCGGCCCGCTCCTGCCCGACCAGCCCGTTCGGGTGGGGTGCGGGAGCGGTCGTGTCGACCTGCTCCTTCGACGGCAGGACCGTCAGCCGGAGCGGCTGCGGGCGGTCCGCCACCCAGCGCCAGGCCGCCCAGGCGTCGTACGCGGTGACGGCGGGGGCGCCCAGCGTGCGCCGGCCCCACCGGACCGGGCGGAGCCCGATCTCCGCCCGCGCGACCCCGCCCTCCTCCGGCACGAGGAGGCCGTCCGCGGGCTCCACCTCGAGCCAGCGCTGGCCGGGGTGGTGGGCGGCGACCACGCCGCCGGGCGGCAGGTCCTCGACGGTCGCCGACCAGAGCAGGTCCTCGCCCTCGTGCACGGCGAGCGAGCCGCCGGTCGCCGCCACGGCGGGTACGACGCGCGGGCGGGACGCGGCGCCGGCGAGCGCGACCAGCAGCAGCGGGGTCGCCAGCACGACGAGGTCGATCCGGCCGAGCACGATGCCGACGAGGAGCAGGCCGAAGCCGAGGGTCACCGCCCGCAGGTGGGCGTGGGTGGGGTGCCAACCCATGGTGCTCACCGTCGTTCCCGCGCCGACGGCGCCGGGACGTGGCCGAGGACGGACTCCACGACGGAGCGCCCGGTGACGTCGCTCATCCAGAGCTCGGGACGGATCGTGATCCGGTGGGCGAGCGCCGGCACCGCCACCGCCTTGACGTCCTCGGGGGTCACGAAGTCGCGGCCGGCGACCACCGCGTGCGCGCGGGAGACCAGGAGCAGGGCGAGCCCGCCGCGGGGTGAGGAGCCCACGAGCGTGTGGTGGTGGGTACGGGTCGCGGCGGCCAGGGCCACGCAGTAGCGGCCCACGTCCGGGTCGACCGTCACCGACTCGACCGCCTGCTGCACGCCGAGCAGTCCGGCCGCGTCGACGACCTGACGGACGGCGACCTCCTCACGTCCGCGCTCGAGCCGGCGGCGCAGCACCTCCCACTCCTCGTCGGCGCCCGGGTAGCCGAGCTCGACCCGGAGCAGGAAGCGGTCGAGCTGGGCCTCGGGCAGGGGATAGGTGCCCTCGTACTCGACCGGGTTGGCCGTGGCGAGCACGTGGAAGGGCGCCGCCAGCGGGAAGGTCTCGCCCTCGACGGTGACCTGCCGCTCCTGCATCGCCTCGAGCAGCGCGGCCTGCGTCTTCGGCGGGGTGCGGTTGATCTCGTCGGCGAGCAGCAGGCCGGTGAACAGCGGGCCGGGCCGGAACGTGAACGCCGCCTCCCGCTGGTCGTAGATGAACGAGCCGGTGAGGTCGGCCGGGAGCAGGTCCGGCGTGAACTGCGCCCGCTTGAAGTCCAGGCCCAGCGCCTGCGCGAAGGACCGCGCGGCCAGCGTCTTGCCGAGGCCCGGGAAGTCCTCGAGCAGCACGTGGCCGCCGGCGACGATCGCACTGAGCACGAGGGTGAGGGCGGGCCGCTTGCCGACGATCGCCGTCTCGACCTCGTCCAGGACCCGCTGGGCGATCGCCGACGCCTCGGCCGGCGTCGTCGCGGGGACCACCGGCGCGCTCACAGCTCCTCCAGCCGGTCGAGAACGCCGGCGAGCTGCCGGCGGTAGCGGTCGGGGGAGTCGAGGGGTGGCCGGTCGAGGAAGCGGCGCACCTCCCCGGGCAGGGCCGAGCGCGGGGCGATCCCCGCAGGACCCGCGAGGACGGCCGTCGTACCCAGGAGCTGGTCGACGACCTCGACCACCTCGGCATGGAGGGCGGTCGGGTCCTGGGCGGCTACCAGCCGGGCGAGGTGGGTGAGCTGCAGGTCGTGGGCCCGGTCGTCGCGCACGTGCAGCGGCTCCTCGTCGGGCCACACGATCTCCGGGACCTCCCCGGCGAGCACGAGGGCGAGGACGACGAGGGTCGCGGTCGCGACGACGGCAGCGATCAGGGCGAGGGTCATCGGACGTTCCTCCGTCGCGCTGCGGGCAGGCCCCGCAGCAGGGTGGCCAGGCAGGCCGCGGCCTCGGACCGCTGGGCCTCCCCGAGGGCGTGCTGCGAGAAGCGCGCCTCGCGGTAGAGCACGGCGAGGCGGTCGATCGCCCCGCCATCGAGGTCGTACGACGCCAGCACGTGCGCCACGAACTCGGCCGGGGTGTCGGCGGGATCGCGGTGGAAGCGCTCGGACTCGGTGGCGGCCTCGAGCCGGAGCCAGGCCGCGACGATGCCGTTGCGCGCGGTTCCGGCGTCCAGGTCGGCGATGCCCTCGGCCAGCGCCTCGGCCAGCGCGTCGGCGTCGTCGAGCGTCTCGGGCTCGACCGGGTCGAGGAGGAGGCCGGCCGCGGGGCGGCCGTCCCGGCGCCGGCGGTGGCGCAGCGAGAAGCGCAGCCGGACGAGCACGGCGGCGAGCACCAGGCCGAGCGCGACGACCAGCGCGACCGCGGCGGCGCGGCCCGGCAGCAGCAGGCCGTCGCCGTCGCCGGACCGGTCCCGGTCGTGGTCCGCCTCCTCGGGCTCGCCGCCCCGCTCGCCGGTGATGTCGTCGGTCGGCCGCTCGCCCTCGGACACCGAGGGCGGGTCCGACTCGAGGACCGGCCAGTCGACGCCCTGCCCGGACGCGGTCGCCAGCACGCACAGCAGGAGGACCAGGGCCCCGGCGAGCAGGAGGCCCGGTCGTTCGAGGTCGCGCGACCCCTTCCCCATGACGGGAGGCTACGCGCATCCGGTGCCATCGGAAATGGACCCCGGTTAGGTGAGGCTAAGCAAACGGCGTACATTGGCGAACCGTGCTCGCCAACTTCCTGATCGGACTGCGCGAAGGCCTCGAGGCCGCGCTGGTGGTCAGCATCCTGGTGGCCTACCTGGTCAAGTCCGGGCGCCGGGAGCTGCTGCCGCGGATCTGGGCCGGAGTCGGCCTGGCCGTCGGGGTCGCGCTCGCCTTCGGCGCCGCGCTGACCTTCGGTCCCCGTGGGCTCACCTTCGAGGCCCAGGAGGCCATCGGCGGGACGCTGTCGCTGGTCGCCGTCGCGTTCGTGACCTGGATGATCTTCTGGATGTCCACCGCCGCGCGCGGGCTCGGCGCGGAGCTGCGCGGCCAGGTCGACCGGGCCGCCGACGCCGGCCGGTGGTCGCTCGCCCTCGTCGCGATGCTCGCGGTCGGGCGCGAGGGCCTGGAGACCGCGCTCTTCCTGTGGGCCGCCACCCAGGCCGGCACCCGCGACGCAGCCGGCTCGGTGACGCCCACCTGGGAGCCGCTCGTCGGCGCCCTGCTCGGCATCCTCGTCGCGGTCCTCCTCGGCCACCTGATCTACCGGGGAGCGGTGCGGCTCAACCTGACCGCCTTCTTCACCTGGACCGGCGCCTTCCTGATCGTCGTCGCCGGCGGCGTCCTGGCCTACGGCATCCACGACCTGCAGGAGGCCGGGATCCTGCCGGGCCTGCACAGCCTGGCCTTCGACGTCTCCGACGTGATCCCGCCGTCGTCCTGGTACGGCACGCTCCTCAAGGGCGTCTTCAACTTCTCGCCCGCCACGACGAGGCTCGAGGCCCTCGCCTGGGTCGTGTACGTCGTGCCGGTCGGCCTCCTCTTCCTGTTCCGCACCCGGATCCCCACCTCTCGTCCGACGCCCGCGGCGTCCTGAACCAGGAGCACCCCTCCATGCGCATCCGCACGACCCTCCTCGCCTCGGTGGCCACGCTGGCCGTCGTACCCGCCCTCGCGGCGTGCACCGAGAACGCCTCCTCGGACGGCGACAAGGGCGGCGACGCCCGCGCCGTGACGGTCACGTCGAGCGACGTCGCGTGCGAGCTGTCCGCGGTCGAGGCCCCCGCGGGCACGCTGACCTTCGACGTCACCAACACCGGCAGCGACGTGACCGAGTTCTACCTGCTCGGCAGCGACGGACTGCGGATCGTCGGCGAGGTCGAGAACATCGGTCCCAACCTGACCAAGAAGCTCACGGTCAACGCGCCCGAGGGCGACTACTTCACCGCCTGCAAGCCGGGCATGGTCGGCGAGGGCATCCGCGCGAAGTTCGCGGTCAGCCACTCCGACGACGAGGCCGGGGTCAGCGCCTCCGACCAGGAGCTGATCGACCAGGCGCAGGCCAACTACCGCTCCTACGTGCAGGACCAGTCCGACCAGCTGCTGCTCCGGACGAAGGAGTTCGTCCAGCTCTACAAGGACGGCAAGGACGACGAGGCGCGCGCGCTCTACCCGAAGGCGCGCGAGCACTGGGAGCGCATCGAGACCGTCGCGGAGTCCTTCGGCGACCTCGACCCGAAGACCGACGCGCGTGAGGCCGACGTCGACTTCGCGGCCGGCGAGAAGTGGACCGGCTGGCACCGCATCGAGAAGGACCTGTGGCCGCAGGACGCCACGGGCTACCGGGTGCTCACCCCGCAGCAGCGCGCGACCTACGCCGACGACCTGCTCGCGAACACGACCGAGCTCGACCGGCGCATCCACGCCACCGGCAAGGACGCGCTGACCTACCCGATCGACGCGATCGCCAACGGCTCGATCGGCCTGCTCGAGGAGGTCGCCACCGGCAAGATCACCGGCGAGGAGGAGGCCTGGTCGCACACCGACCTGTGGGACTTCCAGGCCAACGTCGACGGCGCCCGCGTCGCCTACGAGGGCGTGAAGCCGCTGCTCGCGACCAAGGACGCCGCGCTCGCCGACGAGCTCGACGCCAAGTTCGGCGCCCTGCAGGAGCTGCTCGACCAGCACCGGTCGGGCGACGGCTTCGTGTCCTACACCGAGCTGTCGAAGGACGAGGTCAAGGCCCTCTCCGACGCCGTCAACGCGCTCTCCGAGCCGCTCTCCAGGCTCACGCCGGCGGTGACGTCCTGACCGCGGCAGGCGGCCCGGCCCGGCTCAGCCGGCGCGGCCTCCTCGGCGGGGGCGCGGCCGCCGCCGGGGTCGCCGGCGCGTTCGCCGCCGGACGCCTCACCGCTCCCGAGACCACTCCGGTCGCGGGCCCGGTGGCGTCGTACCCCTTCCACGGCGAGCGGCAGGCCGGCATCGTCACGCCCGCCCAGGACCGGCTGCACTTCGTCGCGCTCGACGTCACCACCGACGACCGCGACGAGCTGGTCGCGCTGCTGAAGGCATGGACCGAGGCAGCTGCGCGGATGACGAACGGCGAGTCCGCAGGCCCCGTCGGCGCCGTCGACGGCCCCGGCAACGTGCCACCCGACGACACCGGCGAGGCGCTCGACCTGCCGCCGAGCGGGCTCACCATCACCTTCGGCTTCGGCCCGGGGCTGTTCGTCGACGCCGACGGCAAGGACAGGTTCGGCATCGCCGACCGCCGCCCGGAGGCGCTCGAGCAGCTGCCGCGCTTCTCCGCCGACGTCCTCGACCCGGCCCGCAGCGACGGCGACATCTGCATCCAGGCCTGCGCGGACGACCCGCAGGTCGCCGTCCACGCGATCCGCAACCTGGTCCGCATCGGGTTCGGTACGACGGCCGTGCGCTGGTCGCAGCTGGGATTCGGCCGGACCTCGACGACCTCGACCAGCCAGTCGACGCCGCGCAACCTCTTCGGGTTCAAGGACGGCACGGCCAACATCAAGGCGGAGGAGACCGCCGCCCTCGACGAGCACGTCTGGGTCGGCGCCGAGGACGACCCGAGGGCCGGCTGGCTCGCCGGCGGCTCGTACCTGGTGACCCGCCGGATCAACATGACCATCGAGGTCTGGGACCGGCAGCCGCTCGAGTCGCAGGAGCAGTTCGTCGGGCGCACCAAGGGCTCCGGCGCGCCCCTGTCGGGCGGCGAGGAGTTCACCGAGCCGGACTTCGCGATGTCGGGCTCGAACGGGCCGATCATCCCGACCGACGCGCACGTCCGCGTCGTGCACCCCGACGCCAACGACGGCGTCCGGATCCTGCGCCGCGGCTACAACTTCGTCGACGGCAGCAACGACGTCGGTGGCCTCGACGCGGGGCTGTTCTTCATCGCCTACCTGCGCGACCCGCGCACGCACTTCATCCCGCTGCAGCGGGCGATGTCGAGGAACGACGCGCTCATGGAGTACCTCCGATTCACCGGCCAGGCACTGTTCGCCGTACCCCCCGGAGTGGCCGAGGGGGAGTGGGTCGGCCAGGCGCTCTTCGCGTGATCACGGGGCCTGACCACTCCGTGTTCACAAGTTAGAAACACGCTCCCCGTGGGGGTACTGTGGCGAGCGCGCACAGCGTCGTGCACGTCTCCACCCGCACGTTCCCGCGAAGGACACCGCTGTGACTGATCGCCCCGTCGTCCTCATTGCCGAAGAGCTCAGCCCCGCCACCGTCGAGGCGCTCGGCCCGGACTTCGAGATCCGGCACTGCAACGGTGCCGACCGTGCGGAGCTGCTGCCCGCGATCGCCGACGTCGACGCGATCCTCGTCCGCTCGGCGACCAAGGTCGACGCCGAGGCGCTTGCGGCGGCCAAGCGGCTCAAGGTGATCGCCCGCGCGGGGGTCGGGCTCGACAACGTCGACGTGAAGGCGGCGACCCAGTCCGGCGTGATGGTCGTCAACGCCCCGACCTCCAACATCGTGTCCGCCGCCGAGCTCGCCGTCGCGCTGATGCTCGCCGCCGCCCGCCACGTCTCGCCGGCGCACGCCGCGCTGCGCAACGGTGAGTGGAAGCGCTCGAAGTACACCGGCATCGAGCTCTTCGAGAAGACCGTCGGCATCGTCGGCCTCGGCCGGATCGGCGTCCTCGTCGCCCAGCGCCTCGCCGCCTTCGGCATGAACGTCATCGCCTACGACCCCTACGTGCAGCCCGGCCGCGCCGCGCAGATGGGCGTGCGCCTGGTCGACCTCGACACCCTCATGGCCGAGTCCGACTTCATGTCGGTCCACCTGCCGAAGACGCCCGAGACGGTCGGCCTGATCGGTGCCGAGCAGCTCGCGAAGGCGCGGCCGCAGCTGGTGCTCGTCAACGCCGCCCGGGGCGGCATCGTCGACGAGGCGGCCCTGTACGACGCCCTCAAGACCGGTCGCATCGGCGCAGCCGGCCTCGACGTGTTCGCCAAGGAGCCCTGCACCGACAGCCCGCTCTTCGAGCTGGAGAACGTCGTCGCCACGCCGCACCTGGGGGCCTCGACCGACGAGGCCCAGGAGAAGGCCGGCATCGCCGTCGCGAAGTCGGTGCGCCTCGCGCTGTCCGGCGAGCTCGTCCCCGACGCGGTCAACGTCCAGGGCGGCGTCATCGCCGAGGACGTGCGCCCCGGCATCCCGCTCACCGAGCGGCTCGGCCAGATCTTCACGGCCGTGGCCGGCGAGGTCGCGCAGAGCCTCGATGTCGAGGTCCGCGGCGAGATCGCCGAGCAGGACGTCAAGGTGCTCGAGCTCGCGGCCCTCAAGGGCGTGTTCAGCAGCGTCGTCGAGGACCAGGTCTCCTACGTCAACGCGCCCCTGCTCTCGGCCGAGCGCGGCGTCGCCGTACGCCTCGTCACGGACAGCGACAGCCCCGACCACCGCAACCTGATCACGCTGCGCGGCACCCTCGCCGACGGCACCCAGGTGTCCGTCAGCGGCACGCTGGTCGGCATCCACCAGCGCGAGCGGCTCGTCGAGGTCAACGGCTACGACATCGACATCGAGCCGACCGACCACCTCGCGTTCTTCACCTACGTCGACCGGCCCGGCATGGTCGGCACCGTCGGCCAGATCCTCGGCCAGGCGCAGGTCAACATCGCCGGCATGCAGGTGTCCCGCGAGACCAAGGGCGGCGAGGCGCTGGTGGCGCTGTCCGTCGACTCCGCGATCCCGGGCGAGACCCTCGCCGAGATCGAGGCCGCCATCGAGGCCACCTCGATCCACGCCGTCGACATCCTCTGACCGTCAGGCGACGAGGACCGGTTCGCTGCCTGACGGCGGCGTGGGCGACCCCGTCCGCCCGCTGCTGACGACGGCCCAGGCGTCGGCGATCCGGTCCACGGCCTCGACGAGCTGGGGCGCCGCGATCGCGTACGGGATCCGCAGGTAGCGGTCCAGGCCACCCTCCGGTGCGAAGGACGGCCCGGGAGCCAGCAGTACGCCGTGCCGCTCGGCCTCGGTCGACAGTGCGGTCGCCCCGCTCGCGGGCAGGCGGCACCACAGCGCCATCCCGCCGGCCGGCATCCGGAACTCCCAGTCGGGGAGGCGCTCGGCCAGTGCGCCGGCGAGGGCGTCGCGCTGCTCGCGCAGGCGGGTGCGCTGGATCGCCACGACGTCGTCCATGCTGCTGGTGAGCAGCCGGGTGAGGACCAGCTGCTCGAGCACCGGCGCCCCCAGGTCCAGCCCGACGCGGGCGCGGGTGAGCCGGTCGACGAGCGCGTGCGGTGCACGGATCCAGCCGAGCCGCAGTCCGCCCCACACGCTCTTGCTGGCGCTGCCCACGCAGATCGCGTCCTTGCTGTACGACGCGAACGGGCGCCGCGCGACGAACGCGGGATCCTCGTCCAGGTGGAGCAGGTGGTGGGCCTCGTCGACGACGGCGATGGCGTCGTGGCGGGCCAGGAGCCGGGCATAGGCCGCGCGGTCCGGCTCCGACATCACCAGCCCCGTCGGGTTGTGGAAGTCGGGCATCAGGTGCACCAGGCGCGGCCGGTGTCGCGCGAGTGCCGCGCCGATCGCGTCGAGGTCCCAGCCCAGCGGGTCGAGGGTGGTCGTCGCGAGCCGCCCACCGCCGCTGCGCAGCGCCTGCACCGCGTTGGGGTAGGTCGGCGACTCCATCAGCACCCGGTCACGCGGACCCGCGAGTGCGGCGCCGACCACGGCGGTCGCGGCCAGCGCGCCGGGCGTCACGATCACCTGGTCGGGATCGGTCGGCAGCCCCCGGGCGTCGTACCTCGCGGCGATCGCGGCCTGCAGGGCGGGCATGCCGGCGGGGAAGTACCCGTGGCTGCCGAGGTGGGCGGGCAGCTCGGCGGCGGCCTCGGCGTACAGCGCGGCGATGCCGGGCGGAGCGGTGGCGGCCGCGCAGACCAGGTCGATGACGCCGTTGCCGACGTCGCTGGGCCACAGGGCCCGGTCCAGCGCCCGGGTGCGACCGCCGGGCAGGCGGGTGAAGGTCCCCGACCCCTGCCGGGCCTCGGCGTAGGCGGTGTCGCGGAGCCGGGCGTAGGCGCGGGTCACGGTGGTCCGCGAGACGCCGAGCGCCTCGGTCAGGTCGCGCTCGCTGGGCAGGCGGGTGCCGTAGCCGATCCGGCCGTCGCCGATCAGCTCGCGCAGGGCGTCGGCGAGGCCGGCGTACGCGGGGGAGCGGTCGAAGCCGTCGACGAGGGCCGCCAGCCGTGCGGCGGTCAAGGTGGTCTGGCTCATACAGGCCACTCTCTCATGATTGGCTATTTGGAAACAGTCCAATCCCGGACAGGCTGGTCCCATGTCCAGCTCGACCGTGCAGCTCGCCGACCTCGGCCCGATCACCCAGCTCCGTGCCGGCCGCCTGCCGCGCCGTCTCGTCCAGCTCTACGTCGGCCTCTTCCTGTACGGCGCCAGCCTCGCCCTCATGGTGCGCGGCGACATCGGCCTGGCTCCCTGGGACGTGCTGCACTCCGGGTTCATCCGCCACGTGCCGATCACGCTGGGCCAGGCGGTGGTCCTCTTCAGCTTCGTGGTGCTCGTGCTCTGGATCCCGCTGCGGGAGAAGCCCGGCATCGCCACGATCTCCAACGCGATCGTGGTCGGTCTCTCCGCCGACCTCACGCTCGCCGTGCTCGACGCCCCGCACGCGATGGCCGCCCGGGTGGCGCTGATGGTCGGCGGCATCGTGCTCTGCGGACTGGCCACCGCGCTCTACATCGGCGCCCAGCTCGGCCGCGGACCCCGGGACGGCCTGATGACCGGCCTCGCCCGTCGTACCGGTCTCTCGATCCGGCTGGTGCGCACCGCCCTCGAGGTCGCCGTCGTCGTGATCGGCCTGCTCCTGGGCGGCACGCTCGGCGTCGGCACGGTCGCCTACGCGCTCGCCATCGGGCCGATCGCCCAGTGGATGATGCCGTGGTTCCTCGTCGATCTGGGCCCGCTCGGCCGGGTCGGTGGCATCCCTGAGGCGGACCCTGAACTTCTGCGCTGACCCTGCATGAAGGGTGGGTTCCGTGGATAGGCTCGGGGCCATGACCACCGATGGTTCCCAGGCACCCGCTCCCGAGCCCAGCCCGCTCGCACCCCCCGAGCCTGCCCTCACACTCACCGCGCCCGAGCCGGCCGCGCCCGTCGTCGAGACCCAGGCGCCGAAGATGGCGCCGCAGGTCGAGGCGGCGATGGTGCCCGAGCTCGACGCGAAGGTCGACAACTTCCTCACCTCGCTGACCTCGACGAAGGCCGGCAGCCCGGAGTTCGCGGCGCAGGCGGAGAACGTCCGCACCATGGGCGACGCCGACATCCGCAAGGCCGCCGAGACGTCCAACCGGATGCTCGACAAGCCGGTCAGCGCGCTCAAGGCGGGCGGTCTGTCCGAGGGCTCCACCGTCGGCAAGACGCTGCTCGACCTCCGTCGTACGGTCGAGGACCTCGACCCGGGCCAGGCCACCGGCGCGAAGAAGTGGTGGAACAAGCTGCCCTTCAACGACAAGATCGAGGACTACTTCCGCAAGTACCAGTCCTCGCAGACCCAGCTCAACGGCATCCTGCACTCGCTGCGCAGCGGCCAGGACGAGCTGACCAAGGACAACGTGGCGCTCAACCTCGAGAAGACCAACCTCTGGTCGGTCATGGGACGCCTCAACCAGTACATCTACGTCGCCGAGAAGCTCGATGCCAAGCTGTCCGCGAAGATCGCCGAGCTCGAGCTCAGCGACCCGGAGACGGCCAAGACGCTCTCGCAGGACGTGCTGTTCTACGTCCGCCAGAAGCACCAGGACCTGCTCACCCAGCTCGCGGTGTCGATCCAGGCCTACCTGGCGATCGACATCATCATCAAGAACAACATCGAGCTCATCAAGGGTGTCGACCGGGCCACCACGACCACGATCTCCGCCCTGCGGACCGCGGTCATCGTCGCCCAAGCACTGAGCAACCAGAAGCTGGTCCTCGACCAGATCACGGCGCTCAACACGACGACCTCGGCGATGATCCAGCGCACCTCCGAGATGCTCAAGGACAACTCCGCGCGCATCCAGGAGCAGGCGGCGTCGTCGACGATCGGCATCGAGCAGCTCCAGGCCGCCTTCGCCAACATCTACGCCACGATGGACTCGATCGACGAGTTCAAGCTCAAGGCGCTCGACAACATGTCGACCACCATCGGCGTCCTCGAGAACGAGGTCCAGAAGTCCAAGGCGTACCTCGACCGGGTCCAGCAGCACGACGCGCGCAATGCCGCCGGCACGCTGGACATCGGCTGAGCGCGCGGTCGCCGGCCGAGGGGACAGGACGGGATCGGGTGGGGCTGAAGTCGTGGTTCAAGCGGGGCAGGGACGCTGAGGAGCAGCAGTACGCCGCCCCGCCACCGCCGACCGAGAAGGACATCCTCGCGGCGCTGAACCGGATCAACGCGATGCTCCGGGACGGCAACGCGCCGCCGGTGGTGGTCTCGCGCGTCGTGCGGATCGCGCGCACGATCCACCAGACGCTGCCGCGCCTGCAGCAGATGGGGCTCGGCAGCCTCGAGGCCTTCTCGGTCGTCGCGACCGCGACGGACTACCTGCCCGAGGCGGTCGACGGCTACCTCCGCCTGCCCCGCGACTGGGCCGACACCCGGCCGATCGACGGCCAGAAGACCGCGCTGATGATCCTCATCGAACAACTCGAGCTGCTCGGAGCCACGATGGACAAGATCTTCGATGCGGCCAACCGCGCCGACGCCCAGGCGCTGGTCGCGCACGGACAGTTCCTGGACGCGAAGTTCGGGCACTCCTCGACCGGTGGCGACCTCAACCTGGGGTCGCAGTGACGGCGCCGGTCGGCAGCCTCGCCGACGCGCTCGACGCGCTCGCGGCCGTCGCCCGTGCCGCTGGTGCGGACGAGGCAGCCGCCCGGGCGGAGGGCGAGGCCGTCGCGGCCACGGTCTCGGAGCGCTCGCGCGGCGCGTTCGTCGACTGGTGCATCCAGACCGGGCGGGATCGGTCGGCGGAGGAGCACATGCTCGCCGCCAAGCGCGGCAACCGCTTCCGGGCCGGGCCGACGCCGCTGATGGCCCAGCTGCTGCTGGAGAAGTCCCCCCACTCCGCCGACTACGCCGGCGCGCTCGCCGACGCCGCCCTCGCCGGCTCCCGGCTCGGCGAGCCCGGGCCCGACGCCGTCGGCGCGGCGACCACCGTGACCACCGCCCAGCTGGGTGGTGGCAGCGCCGGACTGACCCCGCCCGTCGGCGGTCCGGGCGCCTTCCAGCTGCCCGAGCGGCAGCCGGTCCCGGGCGTTGGCGACGAGGTGCTGGAGCAGGTCCGCCGCGTCGGTGAGCAGGTACGACGCCAGCTCGGCGCGCTCAACGACGCCGCGCCGCTCCTCCCCGCCGACCCGGTGACCGGTCCTGCGCCGGCGGTTCCGTCCGCGGGCGGCCCCGCTGACGGCGTACAGACGCAGGCGGCGGAGCCGGAGAAGCCGGCCGAGGAGCCCGCGAAGCCGGAGGAGCCGACCAAGACGGTCGAGGAGCTCCTCGCGGAGCTCGACGCCCTCATCGGTCTCGCCAACGTCAAGGGCGAGATCCACCGGCAGGCCGCGGTGCTGCGGGTCGAGGGGCTGCGCAAGAAGGCCGGCCTGGACACCCCGACGATCACCCGCCACCTGGTCTTCAACGGCAACCCGGGCACCGGCAAGACGACGGTCGCCCGGCTCGTCGCAGGGATCTACCGCGCCCTCGGGCTGCTCTCGAAGGGCCAGCTGGTCGAGGTCGACCGCTCCGAGCTCGTCGCGGGCTATCTCGGCCAGACGGCCGCGAAGACCGCCGAGGTCGTGGCGTCGGCCGAGGGCGGCGTGCTGTTCATCGACGAGGCGTACTCGCTCTCCGGCGACCAGTACGGCAAGGAGGCGATCGACACCCTCGTGAAGGAGATGGAGGACAAGCGCGACGACCTCGTGGTCATCGTCGCCGGCTACCCGCTCCCCATGGCGGTCTTCATCTCCGAGAACCCCGGCCTCGAGAGCCGCTTCCGCACCACCATCGACTTCGCCAACTACACCGACGACGAGCTGGTCGGCATCTTCAGCTCGATGGTCTCCGGCGCCGACTACGACGCGAGCGACGCGGTCGTCACGCGGCTGAAGGAGATCCTCGCCGAGACCCCGCGGGGTCCGTCCTTCGGCAACGCGCGCTTCGTGCGCAACCTGATGGAGGCCGCGATCGGCCGCCACGCCTGGCGCCTGCGCGACATCGCCGAGCCGACGCTGGAGCAGCTGCGCACCCTCGAGCCCGAGGACCTGGTCGTCGACCCCAACGACACCGCGCCGGATGCGGCCGATGCGCCGGCAGCCGAGGGCGAGGTCGTGCCGCCGGCCGACGCGCCGCCGGCCGAGCCGGTGGAGCCGTTCGTCCCCGAGCCCCAGCCCGAGCCGGAGCCTCAGCGCGAGCCTCAGCCCGAACCCCAGCCCGTTCCGGAGCCGGAGCTGGAGGCGTCGCCGCTCAGCGGCGCGGAGGCGACCCTGATCGTCAAGCCGTCCGCGGCCCCGCCGCCCCCGCCACCCCCGCCGCCGGCACCTCCGGCGCAGGAGGCGGCCGGTCCGTTCGGCACCGAGACCACCCTGCCCCAGCACCCCCGCCGGCCCGACCGGCCCGCCGCCCCCGAGGAGCAGTCGTGAGCCAGACCGCCCCCCCGCAGGCAGCCCCGCCGCCTGCGGCCCCCGCTCCCGCGGCCGCCCCCGCCACGACGTCGGCGACGGCGTCAGCCGACCAGGGCCACGTCGACACCCCCGCCCTGCTCAACCGCTGGCAGCTGATCGGGATGACGGTGGCGATCGTGTTCGGCATCGTCAGCGCGCTCGTGCAGTTCCTGGGGTGGCAGGCGGACGGCCGGGCGGCTGACGACACCCAGCAGCTCGTCCGCGTCCAGAAGATCCAGTCGTCGCTGCTCCGTGCGGACGCCCTCGCGACGAACGCCTTCCTGGTCGGTGGCCTGGAGGATGCAGGGCAGCGCGCGGAGTACGACGCCGCGATCGACGACGTGCTGACGGGCATCACCGCCGCGGCCGACGCGCAGCCGAAGGATCGTGCGGTCCTGGAGGAGCTGGCCCTCCGGGTCAACGACTACGTCACCGCGGTGGCCCAGGCTCGCGACTACAACCGTCTCGGCTATCCCGTCGGCGCGGAGTACCTCAGCGGGGCCAGCACCGCGCTGCGCAACTCCGTGCCCGCGACCGACACCTCCGACCCCATCGACGCCGCGATCCCGATCCTCGCCGCCCTCGTCGCAGCCAACACCGACCGAGCAGAGGGCTCCATGAACGGTCAGCACCCGTTCTGGCTGCTGCTGGTCGGGGTCCTCGCCCTCGCGGCTCTGTTCGTCATCAACCAGCAGCTGGCCGGCGCCTTCCGGAGGCGGGTCAACAAGGGTGTCGCCATCGCGGGCGCGATCGTGCTGGTCGTGACGATCGTGGGTGTCGTCGGTGCGTGGCTGCGGGACAACTCCAACGACAGCCTGCGTGAGGGCGACCTCGCGCTGGCGATCTCGCAGGCCAACGCCCGGACCGCGGCGAACGACGCCAAGGCCAACGAGAGCCTCGCGCTGATCAAGCGCGGCTCCGGTGCCACCTACGTGACCAACTGGGAGAAGTCGGCGGAGGTCGTCAAGAAATCGTCTCGCCGTGACACCGGTGAGCAGTGGAGCGACTACGACGCGGTCTACCGGGAGATCCGGAAGCAGGACGACGGCGGCCACTGGACGAAGGCCCGCGACCTCGCGACGACCACCGGTGATGACGGCTCGTCGAAGCCGCTCAACGCCTTCGACAGCGCATCGGAGACCATCGTGGCGACGGCAAGCGACAACGTCACCGGCGACCTCGAGAGCGGTCGGGGACTGGCGCTGGCGGTCAGCATCCTGTCCCTGCTGCTCGGACTGGGCGCAGCGGCCTTCGTCGCCCGAGGTATCGGCGAGCGACGGAGGGAGTTCTCGTGATCCGTGCGACGACGCCGCGCGTGCTCGCCACCACGCTCACGGCTGCACTGCTCCTGCTCGGCGCCTGCGGCTACGACGAGACCGTGGTCCCGCCGCCGAAGGCGGCAGGGAGCACGCCTGCCGCCGGCACGAAGCCGGTCGAGTGCGACAACCCGACCCAGTCGTACGCGCCGAGCACTGACCGCGGTGCCGCCAGGGCGCAGCTGCTCAACGAGGACCGGCTGGTCGTCGGAGTCTCCGCAGACACCTTCCAGATGGGATGGGCCAATCCCTTCAAGGACAGTGAGATCCAGGGCTTCGACATCGATGTCGCCCAGGCCATCGCCGACGCGCTCGGCGTCGACCTCCAGTTGCGCGTCATCAGCGCGGCCGAGCGTCCCACGCTGCTCGGTGCGACCATCGACGGTGAGACGCACGAGCAGGAGATCGATCTCGTTGCCCGCAACTACACGATGAACTGCACGCGCTGGAGCCAGATCGGCTTCTCCGCCGTCTACTACAACGCGACACAGAAGGTGCTGGTCCGCGAGGACGACGTCGCGGCCTTCGAGAAGAAGGGCGTGAAGTCGCTGTCGGGCAAGAAGGTCTGCGCTCCGGCCGGGTCCACCAGCATCGACAACATCAAGAAGATCCAGCCCGACGTCGTGACGGTGGCGGCAGCCAACCACACGGGATGCCTGGTGAAGTTCCAGCAGGGTGAGGTCGACGCGATCACCGGCGACGACACGGTGCTCGCCGGTCTGGCCGCGCAGGACCCCTATGCCGAGGTTCCCGAGCAGAAGAAGCTCACCGACGAGCCCTACGGCATCGGCGCCAACCAGGACGACGTCGCCCTGATCCGCTTCGTCAACTCCGTCCTCGAGGAGCGGCGCAGCAACGGCGACTGGCAGGCGTCGTACGACGAGTGGCTCGAGCCCTACCTCGGCGACGCGACGCCGCCGACCCCGCAGTACGGCCGGTGACCGTGCAGCAGGCCGCGACCGCCACCGCCCCCACCGCCCCCGGCAAGCTCGGGGACGCGCTGGACCCTGCGGCGATCCAGACCTACCTGGCCGAGCTCGACACCTGGCTGCGGGTACGACGATCGGAGCTCGACGAGCTCGACCGAGCCGCGATCGCGGCGGGTCGGGGTGGCGAGCTCGCGGGCGACATGTCCCTCGCGCTGGCGCTCTGGAAGGCGATCGCCGACCGCTACCAGCTCGTCTTCGCGACGTGGGACGGCGGACGGGTGCTCCGCCAGGAGCGGGAGCGGATCTCCGCGCTCGTGTGGGGGCGCCTCGACAGCGCGTCCGAGCTGCCCGGCGGGTTGGCGGTGTCGCTGCCCGAGGCCGGCCGGCTCTGCGACGCGCTGACCGGCCAGCTCCGCACCCGCCTCGCGCTGGTGCCCGACGCGGACAGGTCGGCGACCCGGATCCGTGAGCTGCGCGCCCAGCTGGAGCGGATCCGCGACCAGGTGGGCCTCGAGCCCGCCAACAGCCGCGACGCCGCGATCGAGCGCCTGGCCGAGCTGATGGCCCGGCTCGAGGTGCTGACGGCCAAGGCGGAGCGCGGCGGCGACGTGGGGGGCATGCTCGGTCCGCTGGAGGCCGAGGCGACGACCTTCGAGCGCGACCTGATCGTCGGCAACGCGCGCCGCCGCGACGCCCGCAGCAAGGTCCTCTCCGCACGCGAGCTCCGCGCGGACCTCGAGGCCCGCGAGGCCGCCCTGGCCAAGCTCGCCGAGACGGCGGTCGCCACCGTCGACCCGGCGCCGCGCTACGCCGTCCCCGACGTCGAGCTGCTCGGTCCGGTGCCGGTCACCCCGGAGGGGATCGAGCCCTACCTGGAGCGCCTCGACCGGGTGGCGCAGGCGATGGAGGTCGCGCAGCACGCGTACGCCGCCGCGCTCGACGAGCACACCCAGCTCGTCGGGCTCCTCGACGGCTACGTCGCGAAGGCCCGCGCCGCTCGCCTCGCCGACAACCCCGACCTGGCCGAGAGCGAGCGCGCCGCGCGCGCCCTGCTGGAGCGTCGCCCGTGCCCGATGGCCGTGGCCCGCCAGCTCGTCACGACCTACCAGACCTGGCTCACCAAGGAGACGCCATGAGCTGCACCCAGCCCGGCTGCACGGGCAGCATCGTCGACGGCTACTGCGACGTCTGCGGCATGGCCGGCGACAGCGCCGCCGCAGCCCCCGCAGCCCCCGCAGCCCCTGCCGCGACGGCGGCGTCCGCACTGCCCGGCCCCGCCGGCGTGACGGCCACGGGCACGCTCAAGGCCTCCCGCGGCGCCAACGGCGACCCCTGCCCGCAGCCCGGGTGCACCGGCAAGATCCTCGACGGCTACTGCGACGTGTGCGGCTCGCCCGCCCTGCCCGGCGCACGCGTCGCCGAGGCCGCGGCCATCGCGGAGTCGCAGCCGCTCTCGGGCCGCGAGGGGACGTCCGCCACGGCCGCCAGCCGCGTGCAGTCGGCGGCGATCGGCTCCAAGCGCGCCGGTACGACGGGCAGCTACGCCACGCGGCGCACCCGCACCGGCTCGCAGCGGATGCGCTCGGCCCGGCTCGGCGCCGGCCTGACCGTCGTACCTCCCGCACCGCCGGTGGACGCCGCCAAGGCGATCATGGCCGACCCGCAGGTGCCCGAGGACAAGCGCAGCTGCTCCAAGTGCGGCAACCCGGTGGGACGCAGCATCAACGGGCAGCCCGGTCGCAGCGAGGGCTTCTGCCCCAACTGCGGCCAGCAGTTCTCGTTCACCCCGAAGCTGCAGCAGGGCGACCTCGTCGCGGGGCAGTACGAGGTCGCGGGCGCGCTCGCGCACGGTGGCCTCGGCTGGATCTACCTCGCCCGCGACCGCAACGTGTCCAACCGCTGGGTCGTGCTCAAGGGCCTGCTGAACTCCGGCGACCCGGACGCGCTGGCGGCGGCGATCGCCGAGCAGCAGTTCCTCGCCCAGGTCGAGCACCCGCTCATCGTCGAGATCTACAACTTCGTGACGCACGAGGGTGCGGGCTACATCGTCATGGAGTACGTCGGCGGCAAGTCCCTCAAGCAGATCCTCAAGCAGCGGATGGCCGCCAACAACGGCGCCTACGACCCGCTGCCGGTCGACCAGGCGCTGGCCTACATCCTCGAGCTGCTGCCGGCGTTCCAGTACCTCCACGACCTCGGCCTCGTCTACTGCGACTTCAAGCCCGACAACATGATCCAGGTCGGCGACGCGATGAAGCTGATCGACCTCGGCGGCGTCCGCCGGATCGACGACGAGGAGTCGGCGATCTACGGCACGGTCGGCTACCAGGCGCCGGAGGTCGCGGAGATCGGGCCGTCGGTCGCCTCGGACATCTACACGATCGGGCGCACGCTCGTCGTGCTGACGATGGAGTTCCGCGGCTACCAGGGCACCTACCTGCACAGCCTGCCGCCGGTCGACTCCACGCCGCTGTTCCAGGAGAACGACTCGCTCTACCAGCTGGTCGCGAAGTGCTGCGCCCCTGACCCGGCCGACCGGTTCGCCTCCGTCGACGAGATGCGCTCCCAGGTGCTCGGCGTGCTGCGCGAGGTCGTGGCCCGCAAGCGGCAGGGGACCGCGACCACGTCGGCGGCCTCCGTGCTCTTCGAGTCGCCGGCGACCTCGCGACCGATCACCGAGTGGAGCCAGCTGCCGAAGCTGCGCGAGGACACCACCGACCCACAGCACAGCTGGCTGTCGTCGATCAGCGCCGACGACCCGAAGAAGCGGCTCGCCGACCTGCAGCAGGCACCGGAGGACAGCGCCGAGGTGTGGCTGGCCCGCGCCCGCGCCGCCCTCGAGCTGTCCGACGCGAAGGGCGCGCAGGCGCACGCGCAGGCGCTCCTCGCGGCCGACCCCTGGGAGTGGCGCGCGCTGTGGATCGAGGGCCTGGCCGCCGTACAGGCGCAGGACTGGGAGACGGCGAAGGCGTCCTTCAACGCGGTCTACCAGCAGGTCCCCGGCGAGCTCGCGCCCAAGCTGGCGCTGGCCTTCGCCTGCGAGCGCGGCGGCCTGCCGGAGGTGGCCGAGGGGCTCTACCAGGTGTGCGTCGCCACGGACGCGGCGTACGTCCCGCCGGCGGCCTTCGGCATGGCCCGCGTGCGGGCCGACCGCAAGGACACCCCGGGTGCCGTGGCCGCGCTCGACCTCGTCCCGAACACCAGCCGCGGCTACACCGAGGCCCGCCAGCAGCGGGCGGAGGTGCTGCTCTCCGGCGGTGCGCACGACCTCGCCGTGCTCGACCAGGCGATGCGGACCATCGAGTCCTCGAGCATCGACGGCAGGACCCGCCAGCGCTACACGGTGCGGATCCTCACCGAGGCGCTGCCGGTCGTCTCCGGCAACGGGCAGGTGCCCGAGGGCGCCCGGATCGGCTCCGTCGCCGCGACCGAGGTGGGGGTGCGCGACGGCCTCGAGAACGCCCTGCGCTCGCTGGCGCGCGACGCCATCGACGTGAAGGAGCGGGTCGAGCTGGTCAACCAGGCCAACGCCGTGCGGAACTGGAGCCTGACGTGACCTGTCCCTCCTGCGGCACGGCCGTCACCGAGGGTGCCCGCTTCTGCGAGGCCTGCGGCGCCCAGCTCGGTACGACGGTCGCGGCTCCCGCCGCGCCGATGACTGCGCCCGGGGGCGACGCCGACCACCCCCTCGGCGACGCGCCGATCAGCGCGCCCACCCGCAAGCCCGCCTCGGCGCTGCCGGACCCGCCCGCTCCCGCGGGCCGTCGGCCCTGCACGGAGTGCGGGGGAGAGGTCGGTCCCGACCTCTACTGCCTGGAGTGCGGGACGAAGGCCCCCAGCGAGCGCGACCACTTCGAGGAGCAGCCCGCCCCGTGGGTGGCCGGCGTGTGCGACAAGGCGATCGGCAAGAGCCGCAACGAGGACGCCATGGCGCTCCTCGCCGGCCAGGCGCCCGGCTCACGGGCCGTGCTGGTCGTGATGGACGGGGTCTCCAACTCGATCGACTCCGACGTCGCCTCGCTCGCCGGCGCCCGGGCGGCGCGCGAGGTGCTGCGCGTCCCGCTCCCCGCCGGCATGGGGACGCCGCAGGGCCGCGACGCCGCCGTCGCCAAGGTGTTCGCCAACGCCGCGGCCGCGGCCAACACCGCGATCATCGCCGTCACCGACCCCGACTCGACCAACCCCGCCTCGGCCACCTTCACCACGGCCGTGCTGGAGGGCGCCCGGATCAGCTGGGCCAACATCGGTGACTCGCGGACCTACTGGATCCCCGACGCCGGCACCCCGGTGCAGCTCTCGGTCGACGACTCCGTCGCACAGGCGCAGATCGCCTCCGGCGTACCGCGGGAGGTCGCGGAGAACGGCCCGCAGGCCCACGCGATCACCAAGTGGCTGGGCCGTGACTCGGAGGACTTCGTGCCGACCGTCGGCAGCCTGGAGGTCACCGAGCCGGGTTGGCTCCTGGCCTGCTCCGACGGCCTGTGGAACTACGCCTCGACCCCCGAGGCGATCGCCGAGCAGGTCCACGCCGTCGGCTCCACCGAGCCGCTCACGATCGCCACCGCACTCGTCGCCTTCGCCAACGGCGCGGGCGGGCACGACAACATCACCGCAGCGCTGGCCCGCGTCGATCCCGGGCAGACCGCCCTCGGGCAGAATGGCCAGACGCCGACCCCAGGAGGAGAGCCGAGCGATGGCTGAGTTCACCGCTTCCGTCTACCAGAACGAGTTCCTGCCCGACGGCGGGACCGACGTCAACGCGATCGTGACGGTGACCTGCTCCGGCGCCGGCACGGCCGGACAGGCCGGCTCCGGCTCGGCCGGCGAGATCATCATCGTCGACACCTCCGGCTCGATGGGGCCCGCGACGATGGCCGCGGCGAAGGAGGCCGCGCAGGCGGCGCTCGCCGAGATCGTCGACGGCACCTACTTCGCCGTCATCGCGGGCGCCGACCGCGCGATGCTCGCCTTCCCGCAGGTCTCCAGCGGCCCGGGCATGGTCCGCATGGACCCCTCCGCACGCCAGGCGGCCTCCGACGCGATCGGCCGCTTCGTCGGCAGCGGCGGTACGGCGATCAGCACCTGGCTCGACCTCGCCGGCCAGCTCTTCGCATCGGTCGCCGAGGTGACCCAGCGCCACGTGCTGCTGCTCACCGACGGCGAGAACCGCGAACGCCCCGGCCGCCTCGACGAGGCGATCAACCGCGCCACCGGCTACTTCCAGGCCGACTGCCGCGGCGCCGGCACCGACTGGCAGGTCGCCGAGATCCGCCGGATCGCGCAGGCCCTGCTCGGCACGGTCGACATCATCCCGAGCCCCGCGGAGATGAAGGCGCAGTTCGAGGAGATCATGCGCAACGCCATGTCCCGCGGTGTCGCCGACGCGTCGCTGCGGGTGTGGACGCCGCAGGGCGCGGAGGTGCTCTTCGTGCGGCAGGTGTCGCCGACGGTCGAAGACCTCACCAGCCGTCGTACCCCCGTCAACCCGCTGACCGGTGACTACCCGACGGGCGCCTGGTCCGACGAGTCGCGTGACTACCACGTCGCCGTCCGGGTGCCGGCGAAGGCGATCGGCCAGGAGCAGCTGGCCGCGCGGGTGCAGCTCGCGATCGGCGACGACGTCGTGACGCAGGGCCTGGTGAAGGCGACCTGGTCCAACAACTCCGAGCTGACCACCCGCATCGACCAGCAGGTCGCCCACTACACCGGGCAGACCGAGCTCGCGCAGATGATCCAGGAGGGCCTCGCGGCCAAGGCCTCCGGTGACGAGGCGACCGCGACGACCAAGCTCGGCCGTGCGGTCCAGCTCGCCGCCGAGACCGGCAACGACGAGGCCACCAGCAAGCTGCGGAAGGTCGTCGACGTCGAGAACGAGGAGACCGGCACGGTCCGGCTCAAGCGTGCCGTCGACAAGGCCGACGAGATGGCGCTCGACACCGCGTCCACCAAGACCACGAGGATCCGCAAGGAGACGCCGTGACCTCCACCTGCCCGTCCGGGCACGAGTCCGGCTCGGACGACTACTGCGACGTCTGCGGCCTGCCCATCCCTGCCGGCGGTGGTACGACGACCGCCGCTCCGGCTGCTCCCGACCCCGCGCCGGCGGCACCGGAGCCGACGCCCGCGCCGACCACGTCGGCCTGCCCGAACTGCCAGGCCGCCAACCCGCCCAACGCGCTCTTCTGCGAGGCGTGCGGCTACGACTACACGACCGGGTCGATGCCGCGCCCGGTGACCCCGTCGGTGCTCGACCTCGACACCCCCGTCGGCACCGCGGCGGCCGACCCGTCCGCCGATGCCGGTGACTCGCCGGCCGCCACGGGACCGGTGGCCCCGCCCGCGGAGTCGGCGCCCTCCTCGGTGGCGCCACCCCTGGGGGAGGCCTGGGTCGCGGAGGTCTGGATCGACCCGGACTGGTACGCCGACCAGGAGTCGACCGATCCGCTGCCCTCGGCGGGCGTGCCGGTCGTCGTACCCCTGCGGACGACGTCGATCCTCGTGGGCCGCACGTCACGCAGCCGCGGGATCCACCCCGACATCGACCTCGGCGCCGACAACGGGATCAGCCGGCGGCACTGCCAGCTGACCACCGACGGCACGCGCTGGTGGGTGGAGGACCTCGGCTCGTCCAACGGGACCTATCTCGGCTCGGCCGTCGGGCCGCTGCCGAATGACCCGCTGCCGGCGGGGGAGAAGCGCGAGATCGGGCCCGACGACCGGGTCTACCTCGGCGCCTGGACGCGCATCGTGATCCGGAGGGCACAGCCGGGCGAGACCGCCTGATCCTGGCTCATCTTTGGTCCGGCGCACCAAGACCACGGCCAGCGGGCTGTGGAACCATCGCCGCCATGGCGATCAAGGACCAGGTCATCCTCATCACCGGCGGCGCCCGCGGCATCGGGCTCGAGACCGCGAAGGCGCTGGCGGCACAGGGCGCGAGGCTGGTCCTCACCGACCTCGACAGCCCCGCGTTGGAGGAGGCCGTCGCCGCGATCGGTGACGACGCCTGCACGGGGATCGTCGCCGACGTCACCGACCTGGCGGCGATGGAGGGCGCGGTCGCGAGCGCCGTCGAGCGCTTCGGCCGCCTCGACGTGGTCCTCGCCAACGCCGGCATCGCCAGCTACGGCTCGGTGATGGCGATCGACCCCGCGGCCTTCCAGCGCACCCTCGACATCAACATCACCGGCGTCTTCAACACCGCGCGGGCCGCGATCCCGGAGCTGGAGAAGACGAAGGGCTACCTGCTGGTGGTCTCCTCACTGGCCGCCTTCGCGGCCGCCCCGGGGCTGGCGGCGTACAACGCCAGCAAGGCGGGGGTCGAGCACTTCGCCAACGCGCTGCGTCTCGAGGTGTCCCACCTCGGCATCGCGGTCGGGTGCGCGCACATGTCGTGGATCGACACCCCGCTGGTGCAGGACGCGAAGAAGGACCTGTCGACCTTCCAGGAGATGCTCACCAAGCTCCCGCCGCCGCTCAACAAGACGACGGACGTGGACGCGTGCGTGAAGGCGTTCGTGAAGGGGGTGGAGAAGCGCTCGCGGCACGTCTACTGCCCGGGCTGGGTCCGGGGCGCCGGCCTCAACCGCAATGTCATCAACTCCGCCGTCGGCAACCTGCCGATCCTGCGGTTCGTACCCGACCTGCTGCCGCGGATGGACGCCGAGGTCCGGGCACTGGGGCGGTCGACGAGCGCGCGGAACGTGGCCAACGACCAGCGGAAGGCGGCGGGGGAGGGCTGATCCGCCTCGCGGGAGGCGCTAGCTGTACCCGGCCATCAGGTTGGTAGCAGCCGGCTGACTGGCGGCTTGCCTCCGAGTGCGCTGTGGCGGCGTTCAGTGTTGTAGTGCTCGATCCAGGGCGCAAGGGCGGCCTGGCGTTCGTCGTTGCTGGTGAAGACCTGGCGGTAGGCCCACTCGGTAGTCAGGGTGCGGTTCAGGCGCTCTACCTTGCCGTTCTGCCACGGGCAGTGCGGCTTGATGAACTTCTGTGTGATGCCGTGATCGGCGCACACCGTTCGTAGCGACCATCGGTAGGCCCAGGCGTTGTCCGTCATCAGTCGCTCGATCCGGGCGATGCCGTGCGCGGCGAAGTAGGCGATGGCTCGCTCGAGGAACTCTGCACAGGCGGGGCCCTTCTCATCCGGCAGGATCTCGCTGTAGGCCAGCCTGGAGTGGTCGTCGACGAGCGAGTGCACGTAGTCGTATCCGACCTTGGTGCTGCGATCACGCATGATCGATCCGGCCCCTCGGCCGTGGGCCTTCCACCCACCGCCGGCGGGGATCTTGCCGAGCTTCTTGACGTCCATGTGCACCAGCTCGCCTGGTCGTTCGCGCTCGTAGCGAACGCCAGTCTGCTTCGAGGACCGGATCACCTCACCGGTGATCGGATCTAGCTCGCGCAGGTACGGCACATGGTGGCGGCGCAGAATCCGCGACACCGTGCGCGCGGGCACGCCGACCTTCGGTCCGAGAACGTCGGGGCCGTCACGACGCTCGGCACGCGCAGCCAGGACCTTCTGCTCGACCTCGTCGCGGGTCTTGGTGGGCATCGAGTGCGGGCGCGACGACCGGGTCATGAGCCCTACTTCGCCTTCAGCAGCGAACCTGTCGATCCAGGTCTTCACACATTTGCGGGACACGCCCATCGCCGCGGCGATGTGGGCCTGAGGCCAGCCAGCCTGGTGGCGGGCAACGATCAGCCGACGACCATGAACGGTCAGCCGGGCACTACCGTGGGACACGAGAACCTCCGGGTGGAAGTGGGCCTTAGACAAGCCACATCCCATTCGGAGGTTCTCGTTTGTTCAACCAGGCTCGCCGCTACCAACGTCCTGGCCGGGTACAGCTAGCGCCGCGTCGCGATCAGCGCCGACGCGTCCGGCGCCACCATCACCTCGACGGTCGTGAACCGCTCGTCGGTGAGCCACTCCTCGCGCAGCGTGTCCACGCGGCCGCCGGTGATCGGCGGCCACATCTCGCACGGGACGAAGTCGTCGAGGACCACGATCCCGCCGGGCTCCACGAGGTCGGCGATCTTGTCGACCCGGACCGCGGTCGGGTCGCCGGAGTCGAGGAACAACAGCGAGAACGGGCCCTTGTCCATGAGGGTCGACCAGTCCGCCTCGAGTACGTCGACCAGCGGGTCGTCGACGAAGATCTCGCTCGCCGCCGCGGCGAGGCGCGGCTCGAGCTCCGCGGTGAGGATGCGGGCCTTGTCGTTGCGGACCCCCGAGCGCAGCCAGGCGGTGCCGACGCCGCAGCCGGTGCCGAACTCGGCCATCGTCCCCTCACGGGTCGCGGCGAGCGCGGCCAGCAGTCGGCCGGTCTCGTTGCGGCAGAAGGACACGTAGCCGGCGCGCCGGGACACGTCGAAAGCGCGGGTCACCACGTCGGGCAGGTCGGGGGGCGCGCTCATGCAACGAGTTTCACCCGGCGTTCAAGGCCCGGGACGGCGGTCTCGGATCGTGGTCCTACCGGCTGCCGCTGCGGCGTACGGAAGTCCCACCAGCACCACCGGTCACGCCGAGGGGGCGGTTCATGCGCTTGTCAGGTGTTGCAACGCCTGACAAGCGCAGGAATCCCCGGTCGACCGGGGATTCCTGCAACCCCCCGACACGCCCGCATCGTGGACGCTTCCGCGACATCGCGTCCGGCATCGGTCTAGAGTGCACCCATCATGCGGAGCGCTCTTCTCGTAATCGTGCGCCGCGGCGAGGCCTGAGAGAGGCCACCTCGCCGCGGTGATTGCGGCGTTCCCCGATTCGCGCCGGGGCTTCTCAGATCCAACTGAAGTCCTGGCATTCTCCGCAGACTGCACCGCGGCGGGCCCACCGGCCGGCAACGCGCGATCCGTAGCCCCGTCGCAGTCGAGCTCCCGTGAGATCCACGAGCTGACGCCCACCCGCCGCGGTGGGAGAGGCCAGGACTGATCCCCACCATCAGCCCAGCAGCACCAGCCCTCACGGAGACCACGATGTTCACCACCACCCGCCCCACGACCCAGTACCGCGACTCGCAGGAGTGGGGCCCGGCGAAGCACGACCCGGAGCACCCGTTCCACGTCGACGCCCTCGAGACCCCGGCGTACGGGACTGCCCTGCGAGACGGTGACGACGCGTTCCCGGACGACAACTAACGTCTTCACCATGACCGACAGCACCCCCTTCACGCCCGCGACCGGACAGGTCGACCTCGCCGTCATCCCCGGAGACGGCATCGGTCCCGAGGTCACCGCGGAGGCGCTCAAGGTCCTCGAGGTCGCTGCGCCCGCCGAGCTGAAGTTCGCGAAGACCCAGTACGACCTGGGCGCCGAGCGCTACCTCGCGACCGGCGAGGTGCTCCCGGACAGCGTGCTGGAGGAGATCCGCGGCCAGGACGCGATCCTGCTCGGTGCCGTCGGCGGCAAGCCGAACGACCCGAACCTGCCGCCGGGCATCCTCGAGCGGGGACTGCTGCTGAAGCTGCGCTTCGAGCTCGACCACTACGTCAACCTGCGTCCGTCGCGCCTGTTCCCGGGCTCGGTCGCGCCGCTGTCCGACGCCGTGCTCGGCAAGGGCGACATCGACTTCGTCGTCGTCCGTGAGGGCACCGAGGGCCCCTACACCGGCAACGGCGGCGCGCTGCGCGTCGGTACGCCGGCCGAGGTCGCCACCGAGGTCTCCGTCAACACCGCCTTCGGCGTCGAGCGCGTCATCCGCGACGCCTTCGCCCGCGCCCAGAAGCGCCCGCGCAAGAAGCTGACGCTGGTCCACAAGACCAACGTGCTCGTCAACGCCGGCTCGGTCTGGTGGCGGCTGTTCGAGGAGGTGGCGAAGGAGTTCCCCGACGTCACCACCGACTACAGCCACATCGACGCGGTCATGATCTACCTGACCACCGACCCGCAGCGCTTCGACGTCATCGTCACCGACAACCTGTTCGGCGACATCGTCACCGACCTCGCCGCCGCGATCACCGGTGGCATCGGCCTGGCGGCCTCGGGCAACGTCAACCCGGACCGCACGGCGCCGTCGATGTTCGAGCCCGTCCACGGCTCGGCGCCCGACATCGCCGGCCAGCTCATCGCCGACCCCACCGCCGCGATCCTGTCCGGCGCGCTGCTCCTCGACCACCTCGGCCACCCCGAGGCCGCTGCGTCGATCGAGGCCGCGGTGCTCGCCGACCTCGAGTCGCGCGACCCCGCGAAGCAGCGTCGTACGCCCGAGGTCGGCGACGCGATCGCCGCCCGAGTAGCCGGTTAGGCCCGTCGCAGGGGAGTCCCCTGCACGCGGGCAGACGGCCCATTCCACTCCCGCGTTAACGAGGACTAACCTGATGACCATGCAGATCACCACCACGCTCTCTGCGAACCCCACCGACGACGCCCGGCTGGCAGAGATCCTGGCCAACCCCGGCTTCGGCACGTACTTCTCCGACCACATGTTCACCGTCGAGTGGACGCAGGAGAAGGGCTGGTACGACGCGCGCATCACGCCGTACGGACCGATCACCCTGGACCCCGCGGCGGCCGTCCTGCACTACGCGCAGGAGACCTTCGAGGGGATGAAGGCCTACCGCCACGCGGACGACTCGCTGTGGCTGTTCCGGCCCGAGGCCAACGCCGAGCGGATGAAGCGCTCCAGCCACCGCCTCGCGCTGCCCGTCCTCGAGGTGCCCGACTTCGTCCAGGCCGTCGAGGAGCTGGTCAAGGTCGACGCCCGCTGGGTGCCCGGCAACGCCGACGGCGGCGAGAAGAGCCTCTACATCCGGCCCTTCATGTTCGCCTCCGAGAAGTTCCTCGGCGTGCGCCCGGCCCAGCACGTCACCTTCATGGTGATCGCCAGCCCGGCCGGGGCCTACTTCAAGGGCGGCATCAAGCCGGTCACGCTGTGGCTGACCGAGGAGTACACCCGCGCCGGCCGTGGTGGCATGGGCGCGGCCAAGACCGGCGGCAACTACGCCTCGTCCCTCGTCGCCCAGCAGGAGGCCTACGCCCACGGCTGCGACCAGGTCGTCTTCCTCGACGCGCAGGAGGGGAAGTACGTCGAGGAGCTCGGCGGCATGAACATGTACTTCGTCTTCGACGACGGCTCGATCGTCACGCCGGAGACGGGCACCATCCTCGAGGGCATCACCCGCGCCTCGATCATCGAGCTCGCCGGCAAGATGGGCCACCAGGTCACCGAGCGGAAGTTCAGCATCGACGAGTGGCGCGAGGGCGTCGCCAGCGGCCGGATCACCGAGATCTTCGCCTGCGGCACCGCCGCCGTCGTCACCCCCGTCGGCTCGCTCAAGTACGCCGGCGGCGAGACCGCCGCCCCGGCCAGCCAGGACCTCACCATGCGGATCCGTGAGGCGCTCGTCGGCGTCCAGCTCGGTCGCAACGAGGACACCTTCGGCTGGATGCACAAGATCGTCTAGGACTGCTCTCGCGCGCGGCCGCCCCGGACACCGGGGCGGCCGTTCGCGTCTCCCGGCGCCCACGGCCGCCGTGAAACCGGCGTGATGCCGCGGTGAAACCGCGGCGCCGGATGCTCCTCCCATCGACCGGGTCGATCCCCGGTCAGACAAGGAGCACTCCCATGACTGCCACCAACGCAGTGCACGCCACCGGCCTCGTGAAGAGGTTCGGGGCCTTCCACGCCGTCGACGGCATCGACCTCGAGGTCCGGCCGGGCGAGATCTTCGGCGTCCTCGGCCCCAACGGCGCGGGCAAGACCACGACCCTGAAGATGCTCGCCACGCTGCTGCCCATCGACGGCGGCGAGGCCGAGATCTTCGGCGTCGACGTACGACGCGAGCCGCACCGGATCCGTCAGCTGGTCGGGGTCACCGGCCAGTACGCGTCGGTCGACGAGAACCTCACCGGCGCGGAGAACCTCATCCTGTTCGCCCGCCTGCTCGGGCAGTCGACTGCGCAGGCGCGGCGTACCGCCGCCGACCTGCTCGGCCGCTTCGGCCTGGAGGAGGCGGCGGACCGCCAGATCCAGAACTTCTCCGGCGGCATGCGTCGCCGGCTCGACCTCGCGGCGTCGCTCATCGCCCGCCCGCCGCTGATCTTCCTCGACGAGCCGACCACCGGCCTCGACCCGCGCACCCGCGGCCAGATGTGGGACACGATCCGTGAGCTGGTCGCGCAGGGCTCGACGATTCTGCTCACGACGCAGTACCTCGACGAGGCCGACCAGCTGGCCGACCGGATCGCCGTCATCGACCGCGGCCGCAAGGTCGCCGAGGGTACGCCGGACCAGCTCAAGTCGAGCGTCGGCAGCTCCACCCTGCACCTGCGCGTGGTCGACCGCGAGCAGACCGCCCGCGCGGCAGCGATCGTCGAGCGGGTGCTCGGCGAGGCGCCGGTGCTCACGCCCGAGGCGGGCGGCCTCAACATCGCGCTCGGCGACGCCAACCAGACCGCCGACGTCCTCATCGCGCTGCGCCAGGGCGAGGTCGACATCACCACCGCGGCCGTGCGCCAGCCCACCCTCGACGAGGTCTTCCTGACCCTCACCGGACACCACGCCGAGGACGACACCGACAAGGAGGTGGCCTGACATGACCACCCTGCTCCCCGACACCACCACCGGCGCAGCCGTGCCGGCCGCCGCGAGCCCCCACCGCGAGCTCCCCGCCCGTCCCTCGCTGCGCGACACCGTCCACCAGACGCTCGCGATGGCGTGTCGGGCCACCAAGAAGATGCGCCGCAACCCGGAGCAGTTCTTCGACGTGACCCTGCAGCCGATCCTGTTCACCGCGATGTTCGCCTACATCTTCGGTGGCGCGATCTCCGGCTCGGTCGCGGACTACCTGCCGCTGATCATCCCGGGCATCCTCGCCCAGACCGCGCTCACCGCGTCGATGGCGACGGGCACGCAGATGCGCGAGGACATGGACAAGGGCGTCTTCGACCGGTTCAAGTCCCTCCCGATCGCGCGGATCGCCCCGCTGGCCGGCCCGATGCTCGCCGACCTGATCCGCTACGGCACGGCCGCGACGATCACCATCGTCGTCGGCCTGGCGATGGGCTACCGGCCCGGCGGCGGCTTCCTCGGCGTGCTCGCGGGCTGGGCGCTGACCATCTTCGCCGGCTGGTCGCTGTCGTGGATCTTCTGCTGGCTGGGCACGATCGCGCGCTCGGCGCAGGCCGTCCAGGGCATCGGCATGATGATCATGTTCCCGCTGACCTTCCTGTCCAACGCGTTCGTCCCGATGGACACGCTGCCGGGCTGGCTGGAGGCCTTCGTGAAGGTCAACCCGGTCTCGCACGTGGTGACCGCGGTCCGCGACCTGATGAACAACGGCGACCTCACCGGCCAGGTCGGCTGGGCGCTGCTGGGCTGCACCATCGTGGTCGCGATCTTCGCGCCGCTGGCGGTGCGGACCTACTCGCGCAAGATGTGACGCCCGTCAGAGCACGCGCGTGACGGCGGCGCGGGCCTCGGCCACCAGGTCGGGCCCGCGCCGTTCGCCGTACTCCGCCTCGATCTCCGCGAGTACGCCGGGCGCGCGCTCCTCGCACAGCGCGCGGGCCGGCTCCCACTGCATGGTGGGAGCGAAGCGGTAGTAGGAGAAGCGGTCGGCGAGCACGAGCACCCGGACCGCGTCCTCCGCCGGACCGTCCGTGCGCAGCAGCGCCCACAGGCCCAGCCCGAACAGGACGAGGCCGCCGACGGGGTAGTCCATGAAGGGCCGCTCGGGGTCGAGGGCGTCGAGCGCCCGGGCGGCGAGGGCGTCGCGCAGGTCGCGGCCCTCGTCGCCGCGTCCGTGCAGCGCGAACGCCGACACCGCCGCGGCCTCGCCGGAGATCGTCCACGGCGTGGTGACGTCGTCGGTGCCGGGCAGGCGCATCGCGCGGGTCGCCTCGGCCGCGACCCGGTGCAGGTGGAGGCCATCGGCCACCTCCCCGGTCAGGAGGGCGAGCTCCGCGCGGGTGCGCAGGATCGCGACGTCACCGCCGGGCATACCGGTCGGGGCGAGCGCGGCCAGTTCGGCGACCTGGGCCGACGCTGCGGCCAGGTCGCCGCCGATCATCGTCGAGGTCGCGACGATCGCCCTGTTCTGCACGGCGTCGTCGATGGCGCCGAGGCGCTCGAGCACGGGCAGGGCCAGCCGGGCGTGCTCCGCGGCCCGGACGGCGTCGCCCAGCTGGGCGTGCAGCTCGGAGAGCTGGGCGTCGATCATCGCCCGCCGCCACGGGCCCTCCTCGACGTGCACCAGCGGCAGCGCACGGTGCAGGGCCTCGACGGCGCCGTGCGGGTCGCCGCGGTTCTCCCACTGGTGGGCTGCCCACTGCAGGGCGAGGCAGCGCACCCACGGGTCCGGGTCGTCGATGAGGTGCGTGAGGTCGGTCGCGACGCCCTCGGTCTGGGCGAGGGTCACCCGGACCAGCGCCGCCAGGGCGGGATGGTCGGTGCCCTCGCCGAGGTCCTCCAGCTGCCCGGTGAGCTGCTCGGCGCCGTCGGAGCCCGTGAACCGCACGCTGAACAGCGTGATGCAGAGGGCCGAGCGGGCCGTGTCGGCCAGCTCCGGCGGGACCGCCCAGTCGTCGAGCACGCCGGCGACCGCCGGGGCGACGGTCATGCTGCGGAAGTGGTCGCCGCTGATCGACCAGTAGCCGCCGAGGGTCGCGAACAACCCGGCCACCGCGTCCTGGTCGCCGGCGCCGAGCGCCTCCCGCAGGACGTCGGCGAGGTTGGTCTCCTCCTCGCGGATCCGGTCCATGGCCTCGACCTGGTCGGTCGAGAACAGGCGGCTGCCCTCGCGGGCCGCGAAGTCGACGGCCCAGTCCTGCAGGGCGCGCGCGACCTTGTCGGACTCGCCCGCTGCCTCCCGCTGCAGGCGGCCGAACTCACGGACCGTCTCCAGCATCCGGAAGCGGGTGCCGTGGTCGGTGTCGGTGACGACCAGGAGCGACTGCTCGACGAGGTCCTCGACCGGCTCGAGCGCGTCGTCGCCGAGGACCGCCCCCGCCGCCTCGAGGGTGAACCCGTCGGGGAAGGCGGCGAGATAGCGCAGCGCCCGGCGCTCGCGCTCGTCGAGCAGGTTCCACGACCAGTCGATCACCGCGAGCAGGGTGCGGTGGCGGTCCGGGGCGCTGCGGTCGCCACCACGGAGCAGGGCGAAGCGGTCGTCGAGGCGCCGCGCGATCTCGGCGGGCTGCATGACCCGGACCTTCGCGGCCGCGAGCTCGATCGCCAGCGGCAGCCCGTCCAGCCGGTCGACGACCGAGCGGACCGCGTCGTCGTCGAGCCGGACCCCGGGACGCGCCGCCTCGGCGCGCGTGCGGAACAGGTCGACGGCGTCGTCCGTGCCGAGGTGGGGGAGCAGGTGGACGTGCTCGGCCGCGATCGCGAGCGGGGCCCGGGTCGTGGTCAGCACCCGCAGCTCGCGGGTGGTGGCGACGAGGAAGGCGACCAGGTCGGCGACCGCCTCCACGATGTGCTCGCAATTGTCCAGCACCAGCAGGGTCGGCGCCTGGTCGAGCTGCTGGGCGATCCGGGCCCGGATGTCGGCCCGCTGCTCCGCCGTGAGGGTACGACGCCCGCTGACCGAGTCGCGCACGCCGAGCGCCGAGCCGACCTCACCGACCAGGTCCTCCGGGTCGGTCACGCCGACCAGCTCGAGGAAGTGCACCACGGGCAGGCTGGCGGCGCGGGCCACGGTGTGGGCGAGGCGGGTCTTGCCGAGTCCGCCGGGGCCGACGATCGACACCACCCGGGCCGAGGTGAGCAGGCCCTCGATGGTGCGCAGGTCGGCGTCGCGACCGAGCAGCGGCCCGGCCTCGTAACGCAGTCCCTCGCGGACCGGGCTGTCCAGCGCCAGCAGCTCGCGGTGCACACGCTGCAGGTCCGGGCCGGGGTCGGCGCCGAGGCGCTCGCGCACGTCGGTGCGGTGCGCCTCGAAGAGCTCGAGCGCCGCCGCCGGGCCGCGGACCGTCGCGACGGCGTGGAGCAGGTCGGCGAGCAGGGGCTCGTCGTCGGGCGCTCCCGCGGCCGCCTCCTCCAGGCCGGGCAGCGCCTCGGCGTGCCGTCCGGAGCGGGCCAGCGCGCGGGCGCGGACGACGGCGGCGTCGCGGAGGTCGTGGTCCGCCCGTCGTCGTACCTCGGCGAGGGGACCGGCGGCCTGCTCGACCACCCCGGCCGGGGCGAGCGCGAGCGCGACCTCGGCGTGCTGGAGGGCGGCGGCCGGGTCGGTGGCGAGGATCTCGCGGGCGCGGCGCGTGCTGAGGCGGAGGTGGACGGCGTCGATGTGCTCGGGAGGGAGCGCGAGCCGGTAGCCGTCCCCGTCCGTCACCAGCGCGGCCGCGCCGATGGTCCCGCGCACGCGGGAGACCAGCACCTGCAGCGCCTTCGCCGGGTTGGCCGGCTCGTCCTCGCCCCAGACGAGGTCGACGAGGCGGTCGGTGCCGATGGTGCGCCCGGCGTCCGCGAGTGCCGCGAGCAGTGCCTGCGGCCGGTCGCCGGTGACCGGCGTGCCCTCCCACCGCACGCCGTCGAGCAGCGTCAGCTGGATCGGCACGGGGGAAGTCTAGGAGTCGGGTGGCGCGCCCCGGCGGCGCGCAGTGCTCTACTGGCGGTGTGGCCCACCCGATCATGTTCACCGACGACGACCCTGGTCTGGCCGAGCTGCGGCGGATCTGCCTCGCCCTCCCGGGCGCCGAGGAGCGGGTCAGCCACGGCCGGCCGACCTTCCGTGCGGGCAGGATCTTCGCGGCCTTCGGCGGATCGGAGCGGATCCGGCCGGGGGAGCACCGGATGGTGCCGAGCGCCTTCATCTTCACCCCCGACGACGTCGACCTGCCGGCGATCGACGCTGACGAGCGGTTCTTCGTGCCCGCCTACTACGGCCCCCACGGTGGCCGAGCGATCGACCTCGCCACGCCCGACATCGACTGGGCCGAGATCGCGGAGCTGGCCGACGCGTCCTACCGGCGGATCGCCTCGAGGAAGCTGCTCGCCGAGCTCGACGCCCGCGGCGGCGTCACGCCGGGCTGACCCGGGCGCCGCCCAGGAAGGCGGCGACGGCCGCCGCGACGTCGGCCGGGTGGGTGAGCATCAGGCCGTGGTCGGCCCCGGCCACCTCCGCCTGGAGGGCGTGGGGGAACCACTGGAGGGCCAGGTCCCGGGAGGCGGCGAACCACGGGCCGCTGCCGTCGGCGGCGACGTGCAGCACCGGGCAGCGGACCCGTCCGGCGCGGGTGGCGTCGAACCCCCACGCCAGCAGCGCCGGCATGTCGTGGACGAAGAAGGTGGCCGCGTCGCGCTCCATCTGCGCGACCGAGCCCGGCAGCGCTGCCTCGGTCGCGGGGTGCCAGTCCGCGCCCAGCAGCCGCGACAGCAGGGCGTCGAGCGCTGCCTCCGCTCCGTCGCGCGTGAAGACACCGGCGAGCTCGGCGTTCACCTCCGCGAACTCGCCCGCGAACGCCGTGTGCACGGGCGGCGGCTCCACGAGGACCACCGACGCGACGCGTTCCGGCCAGGTGGCCGCGACCTCGAGCACGACGGCGGTCGAGTACGAGAAGCCGAGCAGGTGGGCGGCCGGCAGGTCGAGCGCGTCCAGCAGCGCGATGCAGTCGGCGGCGTCGTCGCCGACGGCGGGCGGGTCGAGCGCGGGCCCGCTGGCGTCGTACCCGCGTCGGTGGGGGAGGACCCGCCGCCAGCCCGCCAGTGCGGGCTCCTGCGCGACGGGGAGAAGCTCGTCGGCGGTGAGCGCCGTCTGCACGAGCAGCAGGACGTCGGGGCCGTCGCCGAGGTCGGTCACGTCGAGCTCGGCGCCGTCCGGCAGCCGCACCAGGGTGCTCACCCGGCCATGCTCGCGCGGAATCCCTCGTGTGGCGAGCGCGTCGTGCACCGAAGTGCTGGGTAGCCTCGGTTCGTGACGACCCAGCCCGGCCCCACCCCTGTGCGGGTGGGCGACTACGCCCTGCTGACGAAGCTGGGCGAGGGCGGCATGGGCATCGTGCACCTGGCGCGGGGCTCGGACGGGCGCCGGGTCGCGCTGAAGGTGCTGCGTCCGCAGATCGTCGGCGACCAGGAGGCGCGCGGCCGGCTGGCCCGCGAGGTCAGCTCGCTCACGCGGATCCGCAGCCCGTGGGTGGCCGAGATGCTCGCCGCCGACCCGTGGGCCGACGTGCCCTATGTCGTCACCCGCTACGTGCCGGGGCTCTCGCTCCACGAGCACGTCGCCACGGAGGGCCCGGTCGACGGGTCCGACCTGAACTGGCTCGCCGGCTGCCTCGCCGAGGGTCTCGCCGCCGTGCACGCCGTCGGCGTCCTGCACCGCGACGTGAAGCCGGGCAACGTGCTGATGGAGGGTCGTACGCCGATCCTCATCGACTTCGGGCTCGCCCGCGTCGCCGACGACGTCCGGCTGACCCAGACCGGCTGGCTGCTCGGTACGCCGGGCTATCTCGCCCCCGAGATCCTGTACGGCGACGAGGCGACCCCCGCCGCCGACGTGCACGCGTGGGCGGCGACCGTCGCGTACGCCGCCAGCGGCCGCGCTCCCTACGGCCGCGGCCCGGCGATGGCGGTCATGGACCGCACCCGCCGTGGGCAGCACGACCTCTCCGGCATCCCGCGGCCGATGGCCGACGTCCTCGCCGCCGCGCTCCACCCCGACCCCCTGGAGCGACCGCTCCTCGACGAGGTCCTGGCCTGGCTGCGGCCGCTGAGCACGCGCCCCGAGCTGCCGCCGGTGCCGCCGCCGGGCGCCCTGTTCGACGGGCCGCCCGCGCCGGAGCAGGACGACTTCACGCTGCCGCTCGCGCTCGCCGCCCAGGCCGGTGCCCCCGACGCGCCGACCGTGGTGCCGGCTCCGCCCGCGCCGCCGACGCCGCGCACGATGCCCGAGCCGGTGTCGACCTCCCGGCCGGCGCAGCCCCCGCCGCCGGTCACGCTCCGGCAGGACGCGCCGCCGGCTCCCGACGCGATGCGGCGGATGGAGCAGGAGTGGGACCAGGCCAACGGCTTCGACCCCGAGGCCCCGTTCGCGCCCCAGCCGCAGGCGCCGCTGCCCGAGCGGCTGCGTCGCTGGACCGCGATCGGTGCGGGTGCCGTCGCCCTCGGCGCCGGCTTCGCGGCCGCCCCGTGGGTGGCCGCCCTCCTCGTCGTGCTCGCCGTGTGGCTGCTCCGTGCCGGCTCGCTGGCCGCGTCGGCGGTCGCGCAGCGTCGTACCGTCCGCGGCGCGAAGTGGTACGACGCCCTGCGCTGGCTCGCCACCAGCCCGTGGCACCTGGTCCGGGCCGTGACCGGGACGGTCGTCCTGGTGGCGTGGAGCGCCGGCCTGGGGCTCGCGGCGGGGCTGATCTGCTACGCGCTGGCCGTCGACGTGCCGGGCACGTTGATGGCATGCGGGGCCACCCTCGGCGTCGCCCTGTGGTCCGGTCCCGGCGGCAGCCGGTTCCGCTCGCCGGTCGCCCGGGTGCTCTTCCCGGCCTGCCGCAGCACGCTGCCGTGGCTGTTCCTGTGCGCCGGCCTGCTCGCGGTGGCGGCGGTCCTCGGCGTGCTGGTCGCGGGACAGGGCGTCAGCTGGATCCCGTGGTCGAGCGGTCCTTTCGGACTGTGACGGGGCGGCCGCGCGCGACGTGGCACACTGGCCTCGTGAGCACCATCACCTCGATCATTACCTAGCGCGTCCGGAGCATCCCGGACGCGCAGCCTCTCGTACCCCGGGAGGCTTTTGTTTTGCCTGCTTTGCCCTGTGACACGCACGCGAGAGATTCCCCGATGAACCAGCAGCTCGACCTCCACGGCGCCTTCCACGTCTACGACACGACCCTGCGCGACGGCATGCAGCAGGAAGGCCTCAACCCGACCGTCGCCGACAAGCTCGCGATCGCGCGGCACCTGGACGGCCTGGGTGTGGGCTACATCGAGGGCGGCTGGCCGGGGGCCAACCCGAAGGACACCGAGTTCTTCCGGCGCGCGGCGACCGAGCTCGACCTCAAGCACGCGCGGCTCGCGGCCTTCGGCGCCACCCGCCGCGCGGGCGTCCAGGCCGCCGACGACCCGCTGGTCGCGGCGCTCCGCGACAGTGGCGCGGGCGTGGTCACGCTGGTCGCGAAGTCGCACGTCGGCCACGTCGAGAAGGCGCTGCGGACCACGCTCGAGGAGAACCTCGCGATGGTCCGCGACACCGTCAGCCACCTGCGGGCCGAGGGGCAGCAGGTGTTCCTCGACGCCGAGCACTTCTTCGACGGCTACAAGCTCGACCGGTCCTACGCGCTCGAGGTGCTCCGCACGGCGTACGACGCCGGGGCGGAGGTGATCGCGCTGTGCGACACCAACGGCGGCATGCTGCCCGGCTGGGTCTCCGACGTCGTCCACGACGTGCTCGAGACCGCGCAGGTCCGGGTCGGCATCCACTGCCACAACGACACGGGCCTCGCCGTCGCGAACACCCTCGCGGCCGTCGACGCGGGCGCCACCCACATCCAGGGCTGCATCAACGGCTACGGCGAGCGCACCGGCAACGCCGACCTCGTCAACGTCGTGGCCAACCTCGAGCTGAAGCTCGACAGGCAGGTGCTGCCGCCGGGGCTGCTCACCGAGGCGACCCGGATCGCCCACGCCGTCGCCGAGGTGACCAACGTGCCGCCCGCCGCCCGGCAGCCCTACGTCGGCACGTCGGCCTTCGCGCACAAGGCCGGCCTGCACGCCAGCGCGATCAAGGTCGACCCCGACCTCTACCAGCACATGGACCCGGCCGGCGTCGGCAACGACATGCGCCTGCTGGTCTCGGAGATGGCCGGCCGCGCGTCGATCGAGCTCAAGGGCAAGGAGCTCGGCTTCGACCTGTCCGGCTCGCCGGACGTCGTCAACCGGGTCACCGCCCGGGTCAAGGAGATGGAGTCCCGCGGCTACACCTTCGAGGCCGCCGACGCCTCCTTCGAGCTGCTCCTCATCGAGGAGGCCGAGGGTCACCGGCCGTCGTACTTCGAGGTCGAGAGCTGGCGCGTGATCACCGAGACCCTCACCCACGCGCAGCCGGGGGAGGAGGCAGTCTCGGAGGCGACGGTCAAGCTCAAGGCCGCCGACGTCCGCTATGTCGTCACGGGCGAGGGCAACGGCCCCGTCAACGCGCTCGACCAGGCGCTGCGCTCGGCGATCGTGCAGGCCTTCCCGGAGATCGCGAAGTTCGAGCTGATCGACTTCAAGGTCCGCATCCTCGACCAGGGCCACGGCACCGACGCGATCACCCGCGTCCTGATCGAGACCAGCGACGGGGAGTCCTCCTGGGTCACCGTGGGCGTCGGCGCGAACATGATCGAGGCGTCGTGGGAGGCGCTCGTCGACGGCCTGACCTACGGCCTGCTGCGCCACCACGTGGGCTGAACCGTCAGCCGTCGTCCCGCACCACCCGGCGGATCAGGTCGGACCAACCTGCGAAGACCTGCTCCTCGCTCATCCCGCCGTGCTCGATCTGCTGGCGCAGCACGGGCAGGCTCAGCGGCGCGATCAGCGCCGTCGCGAGGTAGTGCAGGTTGCCCGTGACACCGAGCTGACCGAGCAGCAGGCGCACGTGCATGCTCGCGAAGCCGAGCACGGCGTAGTTCTCGCCCCACGTGCGGCCGGCCGCCTCGATGAGCGCGCCCTGGTCGAGGTGGAGGCGCAGCCGGGAGGCGCCGAACGCCAGCAGCCTCTCCATCGGGGGAGCGCCGGGGCCGAGTGGCGGCGGGCCGCTGATCACGCCGGCCTGCCACTCCTCCTCGCGGTGGTTGAGCAGGGAGGCCATCAGGCCCTCGCGGCTGCCGAAGCGTCGGAAGACCGTGCCCTTGCCGACGCCGGCCTTCGCGGCGACGGCGTCCATGGTCAGCGCGTCGACGCCGCACCCGCCCATCAGCTCGGCGGCAGCGTCGAGCAGGGCCCGGCGGTTGCGGGCAGCGTCGCGCCGCTCCGGAGGCGTCGACACGAGGAGCGGAAGGTCCTTCGACATGGTGCAGCCACCCTAGGCGGGACCACCGACGTCCGCCTGCGAAAAAAGATCGAAGCTCCCGGGAATGAAAGCGGACCGTGGTCCGTTTCGACCATCATGACTGACACCACCACCCGCGTCGCCGTCCTCGTCGGAAGCCTCCGCGCCGACTCCCTGAACCGCCGGATCGCCGAGATCCTCAAGGCCGAGGCCCCCGCCGGTGTCGAGCTCGACATCGTCGACGGTCTCGACCAGGTCCCGTTCTACAACGAGGACATCGACGGTGCCTCGGCTCCCGCCGCCGCCACCGCCCTCCGCGAGCGCGTCGCCTCCGCCGACCGCGTCCTCGCCGTCACCCCCGAGTACAACGGCACCATGCCCGCCGTCCTCAACAACGCCATCGACTGGATCTCGCGCCCCTACGGCGCCGGCGCCATCGTGGGCAAGCCGTTCGGCGTCATCGGCGCCACCCCGACGCCGTACGGCGGCAAGTGGGCCCACGGCGACACCGCCCGCTCCGCCGGCATCGCCGGTGCGATCGTGGTCGAGGACGTCACCGTCTCGCAGCCGGCCGTCGACGTCGACCCGACCACCGACCCCGAGGTCCGCGCCAAGCTGCTCGCCGCGCTCGGCACCCTGGTCGAGTTCGCGCCGGCCACCAGCGCCGCGTGACCCACTGAGGTTTCGAGGCTCGCAGGCTCGCACCTCAACCACCGGCACTAGGGTCAGGTCGTGGCCGATCTCCACGACCTGACCGCCCTCGAGCAGGGCGCCCTGATCCGCTCCGGCGAGATCAGTGCGGTCGAGCTCACCGAGCACTACCTCGAACGCGCCGCGCGTCTCCCCAGGGAGTACGTCGACGGCGCGTTCGCCTTCCTCGACCCGGACGCCGCGCGGCGCCGGGCCCGCGAGGTCGCGGCCGTCGGACCGGTCGGCGACGGGGCGTCGCCGCTGGCCGGCGTACCGACGGCGATCAAGGACCTCAACCTGACCCGGGGCGTGCCGACGGCCTTCGGGTCGCCGGCCTTCGCCGACTACGTGCCGGAGGTCTCCGACGGCGTGACCCTGGCGATCGAGGACGCCGGGATGGTCAGCCTCGGCAAGACCAGCACGCCGGAGTTCGGCTCGCCCTGCTACACCGAGCCGGAGGGCCGGCCGGCCGCCGTCACCCCGTGGGACACCTCGCGGATGGCGGGCGGCTCGTCGGGAGGGGCCGCGTCGGCGGTCGCGGCCGGGCTGGTCTCCGTCGCCCAGGGCTCCGACGGCGGCGGCTCGATCCGGATCCCGGCCGCCTGCTGCGGTCTCGTCGGCCTCAAGCCGACCCGCGGCCGGATCAGCGGCTTCCCGATGTACGGCGACCCGGTCGGCCTCGCCACGTCGGGCTCGATCGCCCGCACGGTCGCCGACGCGGCGGCCCTGCTCGACGTGCTGGCCGGGCGGCGGGCCGGCGACCCCGCCTGGGCGCCCGAGCCGTCCGGCACCTTCCTCGCGGCCGCCGGCCGCGACCCCGGCCGGCTCCGCATCGCCTGCTTCGACACCCCGGTGATCGCGGACGTCGAGGTCGACCCCGAGGTGCTCGCCGCCTACGACGCCACGACGCGGCTGCTGTCGTCGCTCGGCCACGTGGTCGAGGACGTGCCCGTGCCGATCCCACCCGAGGCGGTGCCGGTGTTCGAGACCTGCTGGGCGGTGCTGACCGCCATGTCGACGGTGCCGCTGTCGGCGGCGCAGGCGGAGCTGGTCCGCCCGCTCACCCGGTGGCTGGGGGAGCGCGGCACGGCGGTCTCCGGCCCGGAGTTCGGGCTCGCCATCGGTCAGCTGCGGCGCTTCGCCGGCGAGGCGCTGGTCGCCCTGGCGCCGTACGACATCGTGCTGACGCCGACCCTCGCGACCGTGCCGCTGCCCGTCGGGGCGATCCGCGACGACGCCGACCCGGCCGCCGACTTCGAGGCGCAGAAGCGCTTCACCCCGTGGACCTCGGCCTGGAATGTCACCGGCATGCCGGCGATCTCGCTGCCGCTGCACCAGTCCGCCGCCGGCCTGCCCATCGGCATGATGCTCGCCGCCCGCCCCGCCGAGGAGGAGCTGCTGCTCTCACTGGCCGCCCAGCTCGAGGCCGCGCTGCCCTGGCAGGACCGCCGCCCGCCGCTCTGGTAGCCGCGAGCGATCAGGCGAACCAGGTGGGTGCGGCGGCTCGGAAGTCGTCGCCGGGGAGGGAGCCCGCCCCCTCGGGGACCACGGCGAGCACGGGGACGCCGGTGATGCGGGTGAGGTCGGCGCGGTTGCAGGTCTCCGCCAGACCGGGGGTGGAGGGCCAGGAGCCGATGACCAGCCCGGCGGGCTCGACCTGGACCGCGCGGAGGGCGGTGACGGTGAGCTCGGTGTGGTTGAGGGTGCCGAGGCCCGCGCGGGTGACGACGACGACCTCGACGGGTGAGGAGACGACGCCGTCGGGTCCCCGGCGGCGCAGGGCGAAGGTCAGGTCGCGGGCGATGTCGAGGAGGGTGCCGCCCTCGGCGTCGAGGCGCACGAGGAGGCCGCCGGCTCCTTCGACCAGGACCAGGTCGTACGACGGCAGCAGCTCGCGGATCCGCGCCACGTGCTGGCGCACGGAGGGGATCGCCACGCCCTGGCGGCGGGCGGCGGTGTCGGGGGCCAGCGGCTCGTCCAGCGCGACGAGCTGCACGGCGTCCACGCCGGCGAGCGACCGCACGGTGTCGACGTCGGGGACGTCCGGGTCGTCGCCGCCGATCCCGGTCTGCACCGGCTTCACGACGAGCACCCGCTCGCCGGCCGCCGCGGCACGGGCGGCGAGGGCAGCGGTCGCGATCGTCTTCCCGACGCCGGTGTCCGTGCCGGTGACCACCACGACGCGGGTCACTGGTGCTCCTTCACGAGCTCGACGAGGACGTCGACCGCGCGCGCCCAGTCGTCGGCCGGCACCCCGGCGGTGACCGTGATCCGCAGCCGCGAGATGCCGTCGGGGACGGACGGCGGGCGGAAGCAGCCGACCCGCAGGCCGGCCTCGAGGGCGGCGGCCTGGGCGGCCACCGCCGCCTGCGGCGACGACATCGGCACCGACAGCACCGCGCCCGCGGGTGCGACCACCCCGAGCGCGTCGGCCAGGGCCGCGACCCGGGTCCGCACGGTCTCGCCCAGCTCGGGACGGCGACGGATCTCGCGGAGCGCGGCCAGCGCGCCGGCGGTCGCGGCGGGTGCGAGGCCGGTGTCGAAGATGAACGGCCGCGCCCGGTTGACCAGGTGCTCGCGCAGCGCGGCCGGGCCCAGGATCGCGCCACCCTGGCTGCCGAGCGACTTCGACAGGGTGGCGCTGACGACGACGTGCGGCAGGCCGGCCAGGCCGAGCGTGGCGACCAGGCCGGGGCCGTGGACGCCGACGCCGTGCGCCTCGTCGACGACCAGCAGGGCGTCGTACTCCTCGCAGAGGGCGGCCAGCTCGACCAGCGGAGCGGCGTCGCCGAGCACGGAGTAGACGGACTCGACGAGCACGATGGCCCGCTCCCCGGCCTCCGCCGCGACGACCAGGCCGGCGTGGACGGCGTCCACGTCGCTGTGCGGCACCACCGTCAGGGCCGCGCGCGAGAGGCGCACCGCGTCGACCAGCGAGGCATGGATGTGCGCGTCGGAGATGACCCGGACCGTGCGGTCGGCGAGGGCGGTGACGATCGCGAGGTTGGCGTGGTAGCCGGTCGAGAACACCAGCGCCGAGGGCTGGCCGAGGTAGTCGGCGAGCTCCTGCTCGAGCTCGGCGTGCAGGGCGAAGGTGCCCGTCACGAGGCGCGACGCGCTCGCTCCCGAGCCCCACGCCAGCGCGGCGTCGGCCGCCGCCTGCCGGACACCCGGGTCCCGGGCGAGGCCGAGGTAGTCGTTGCCGGCGAGGTCGATCGTCGGGTCGTCGGCGGACCGCTCACGCAGCCGCCGGGTCAGCCCGGCCTCCTCCCGCTTGCTCGCCTCAGCCGCGAGCCAGTCCTGCCACGCACTCATCCGGCACGCACCGCCGCTCCGATCCCTGCGACGAGCGTGTCCAGCTCGTCGTCGCTGATGACATAGGGCGGCATCGCGTAGACCAGGTCCCGGAAGGGCCGCAGCCACACGCCCGCCTCGATGGCCGCCTCGGTCGCCGCCACCACGTCGACGTCGTGGTCGAGCTGGACGACACCGACCGCACCGAGGGTGCGCACGTCGCGCACGCCCGGCAGGTCGCGCAGCGGCGCCAGGCCGGACGACAGCCGGTCGCCGATGTGGCCGACGGTCGCGGCCCAGTCCTGGCCGAGGAGCACGTCGATCGACGCGCTCGCGACCGCGCACGCCAGCGGGTTGCCCATGAAGGTCGGCCCGTGCATCACGACCCCCGACTCGCTGGCGGAGATGCCCCGCGCGACGGCGTCGGTGGTGAGGACGGCGGCGAGGGTGAGATAGCCGCCGGTCAGCGCCTTGCCGACGCAGAGGATGTCGGGGGTGACCAGCTCGCTGACGAAGAGGTGGCCGGTGCGGCCGAATCCGGTGGCGATCTCGTCGAACACGAGCAGGAGGCCGTGCTCGTCGGCGATCTCCCGCAGCACCTGCAGGCACGCGGGCGGGTAGGGCCACATGCCACCGGCGCCCTGCAGCAGTGGCTCGACGATGATGCCGGCGAGCTCGTGGTGGTGCTGGTCGGCGACGTGGCGCAGCGTCGTCGCCCACTGCGCGATGTCGGCGTCCGGTGCGGCAGCGGCCGGCGGCTGGGGAGAGAACACCTGCTGCGGCAGGAGGCCCTGCCACATCGCGTGCATCCCGCCGACCGGGTCGGTGACGCTCATGCAGTCGAAGGTGTCGCCGTGGTAGCCGCCGAGGACGGTGAGCATCCGGGTGCGGTCGGGCCGGCCGACCCCACGCTGGTACTGCAGCACCATCTTCATCGCGACCTCGACCGACACCGAGCCGGAGTCGGCGAGGAAGACCCGCTCCAGCGGCTCGGGCGTCATCGCGACCAGCCGGCTGCCCAGCTCCACGGCCGGCGCGTGGGTCAGCCCGCCGAACATCACGTGGGAGAACTCCGCGGCCTGCTCGCGCAGGGCCGCGTCGAGGACCGGGTGGCGGTAGCCGTGGATCGCCGACCACCACGACGACATGCCGTCGACGACCTCGCGGCCGTCGTACACGTCGCCGAGCCGGAGGCGCGCGCCGGACGCGCCGGTGACCAGCCGCACCGGGGTGGGCTCGGTCATCGACGTGTACGGGTGCCAGAGGTGCGCGCGGTCGAACGCGAGCACGTCGGCGGCTACGGCGGTCATGGGCTCAGGCGTTGGCGGCGACCTCGGTGCCCGCGCCCCGCGCGCGGATCACCGGCTTGTTGTCCTCGGCCGACGACGGGGCGGGCGCCTGGGCGACCGAGCAGCCGCCGCACCCGTCGCCGCAGCCGGTGCCGGCGGACGAGCCGCACGGCGTCGTCGCGTGCGCGCGGTGGACGGTGGCCGCGTTGGCCTCGTGGGTCGCGATCAGCTCGGCGAAGCCGGCGTCGTCGAGGCCGAGGATCGAGAAGCCGTTGTCGCGCAGCATGTGCAGGTCGGCGAGCGCGTCCTGGCCCTCGGAGGTGAGGTAGTCGCCGAGGAAGATCGAGTTGGCGACGTGCAGCGCGGTCGCCTGCAGCGTGCGCAGGTGCATCTCGCGGCCGCCGGCGATGCGGATCTCCTTGTCGGGGCACACGAAGCGCGCCATCGTCAGGATCTTCACGCAGCGGGTGGGGGAGAGCTCCCACGTGTTCTGGTACGGCGTCCCGTCGAACGGCATCAGGAAGTTCACCGGGATCGAGTCGGTGTCGAGCGCCTTCAGCGCGAAGAGCGCCTCCACGAGCTGCTCGTCGGTCTCGCCGAGCCCGGCGATCAGGCCGGAGCAGGGCGACAGCCCGGCCGACTTCGCCTTGCCGATCGTGTCGACGCGGTCGGCGTAGGTGTGGGTCTGGACGATGTTGTCGTGGTGGGACTCGGCCGTGTTGATGTTGTGGTTGTAGGCGTCGACGCCGGCCGACTTGAGCCGCTCGGCCTGCCCGTCCTTGAGCAGCCCGAGGCAGGCACAGACCTCCACGCCGTCGTACTCGTCCTTGAGGGCCTCGGTCATCTCGACGACCTTGTCGATGTCGCGGTCGGAGGGACCGCGGCCCGACGACACCATGCAGACGCGGGTCGCGCCGCCGCGCAGGCCGGCGCCGGCCTGCTTGAGGGTCTCGTCCTTCGACAGGTAGGAGTACTTGAGGATCGGCGCCTCGGAGCCCATCGCCTGGCTGCAGTAGTTGCAGTTCTCGGGGCACAGGCCCGACTTCAGGTTGACGAGGTAGTTGACCTTGACGGTGTTGCCGAAGTGCTCGCGGCGCAGCCGTCCGGCCGCCGCGACGAGGAACATCAGCTCGTGGTCGGGCGCCCGGAGCACCGCGAGCGCGTCCGCCTCGGTCGCGGCGCCGCCCTCGAGGATGCGGGTCGCGAGCGCGTCGAAGTTCGTGGTCATGGGTGCTCCTTGCGGGCGAGGCGGCCTAACTGAACAGTGTTCAGGTGGGAAGGATAGCCGGGATCGGCCGGCACGTCGAGACCGTCCCGGGGCCGGGTCAGTCGTCGCCGATGCCCCGCGCGTGCAGCGCCTCGCCCGTCGCCCGCGCGTGCGCGACCACCCGGATCACCAGCGGGGTGAGGTACGCGCGAGGGCTCCGCTCGAGCCCACGCGCCCGGGCGGCGTCCCGCGTCTCGGCCGCGATCTCGAGCGTCAGCGGGATGCCGCGGACGAGCAGCGAGAAGGCCAGCGCGACCAGCTCGGGCCGCACGCCGAGGGCGCGGAACGGCTCGAGCCACCGGGTGATCGCGTCGACCATCCGCTCGATCGACGTCGTCGTGGTGAAGGCCGTCGCGAGCAGCACCATCGCCACCAGGCTGCCGACCACGACGAACGCCCGCTCGCCGCCCTGCTGCCAGCACTGGTACGCCGCCAGCAGCGCCAGGCCGATCGCCACGCCCCGCAGCGCCCGGGCCGCCCGCAGCAGCCGTACGCCCGCCACCGCGCAGGCCAGCAGTCCGAGAGCCAGCAGCGTCGCCGTCGTCGGGACCCCGCGCAGGGCGACGCCGGCCGCGCTGAGGACCAGCAGCCCGAGCAGCTTGGCGCCGACGGGCAGCCGGTGCAGGACGGAGGTGCCGGGCTGGTAGTCGCCGAGCGGGCTGGCTGCCACCGGGCGCCTCAGCTCGCGCCGGCGCGGTAGTGCGCGACCACCTCGGCGGGCGCACCGTCGGCGACCACGCGACCGTCGTCGACGAGGAGCGCGCGGTCACAGCGCAGCGCGAGGTCGAGGTCGTGCGTCGCGACGACCAGCTGCTGGGGGAGCCCCAGCAGCAGGTCGCCGATCCGGCGGGCGTTGCGGAGGTCGAGCAGCGTCGTGGGCTCGTCGGCGACGAGGATCGCGGGATCGGTGGCCAGTACGCCGGCGATGGCGAGCAGCTGGCGCTGGCCGCCCGACAGTGCGTGCACGCTGCGCTCGCCCAGCCCCTCCAGCCCGTACGACGTCAGCACCTCCCGCGCCGCGGCGGCCCGCTCCTCGCGTCCGCGGACCCGGTGGCGCAGCGACAGCGCGACGTCCTCCAGCACCGTCGGCATCACCAGCTGCGCCGTCGGGTCGGTGAAGACGAAGCCGACCCGGCGTCGCACCTCCCGGCCCTTGCGGGCGACGTCGAGACCGTCGACGACGACCCGCCCGGACGTGGGCTCGACGAGCCCGTTGACGAGCCGGGCGAGGGTCGACTTGCCGGAGCCGTTGGGGCCGACGAGGGCGATCCGCTGCTCGGTCAGCTCGAGCGAGGTCTCGTGCAGCACGGTGACCTCCGGCGTGGGGCCACCCGGCGTCGCTGCCCGGACGACGACCCGGTCGAGCTCGATCCGGCTCATGCGGTGGCCGCGACCGGCTCCTGCGACCTCGTCCGGCGCGCGACCAGGTCGGGGAAGGCGCGGTGCACCGCGGTGGCGACCAGCGCCATCACGACGTTCTTGGCGATGTCGCCCGGGAAGTAGGCGGTGTCGATGACGAAGGCGTCCTTGATGCCCATGTCGCCGCGCCACGCGAGGTTGAGCGGGCCGAGGGTGTGGATGAACACCACGCTGCTGAGCAGGCCGCAGGTGAAGACGACCGCGAACTGCGTGGCGTTCTCGCGCTTGCGGTGCACGAGATAGCCGCACAGTGCGGCGGCCAGCGGGAAGGCCACCAGGTAGCCGGCGGTGAGGCCGCTGTAGTGCGCGATGCCGGAGGTGCCCCCCGAGTAGATCGGCAGCACGAGGCCGGCGACGAGGTAGAGGACGACCGCGAGGAAGCCCCGCACGGGGCCGAGCACGGCGCCGGCGAGCAGGACGCCGAAGGTCTGCAGCGAGTAGGGGACGCCCACCCCGGTCTTGATCTCGGGGAGCAGGGCGCACACGGCGATCAACGCGGCGAAGCCGGCGACCAGGGCGACGTCGGTGGTGGGGGTACGGCGGTTCATCGTCCACTCTCAGGGGTGCTCGGGGGGATCGCGGCTCGACGGCCGCGCGAACTGAACGGTGTTCAGGTTAGGCTGGTGCCGCGACCGGGGTCAAAGCGGGCCCGGCGAGCGGTGTTCGAGGAGGTCGGGTGCGCTACCGGCGGCAGGACGTGGTCGAGCGGGCGATCGCCGTGCTCGACGAGCGCGGCATCGATGGGCTGACGATGCGCAAGCTCGCGGCCGACCTGGGCGTGCAGCCCGGCGCGCTCTACCACCACTTCGCGGGCAAGGACGCGCTGCTGCAGGCGGTCGCCGACGAGATCCTGCGGCGCGGACGCCGGCCCGCGGAGATCATGGCGTGGGACGCCGAGCTGCAGCTGCTGTGCCTCGGCCTGCGCGACGCGATGCGGCGCCACCGCGACGGAGCGCTCCTCATCGCCCAGGTGCACCGCGCGGACGCGGAGGCGCTGGAGCAGCCGCTGCGCGCCGCCCTCGACCGGGCCGGGGCGGCCGACGACCTCGCCCGGGTCGGGGCCCGCGCGCTGGTCCGGTTCGTGCTCGCCCACGAGGACGACGAGGCGGTCGACTTCGCCCTCGGCCTGGGGCTCCTTCTCGACGGGCTGCGCCAGCGGGTCAGTCCGTCGGCGTGAAGGTGATGCTCTGCGGCGTCTGCGGTGCCTCGTCGAACCGGCCGGCCGGGCATCCCCAGCAGTTCTGCTGGACGACGACCCGTCGGCCGTCCACGTCGAGGACCCACCAGCGCCCGAGATAGGGCGCCGGACCGCCCACGGCCGTCTCGGGGTTCCCGGGCAGCTTGACCGCGCCGCCCTCGCACCGTGAGTCGTCGAAGGTGTCGGGCACCCGCGCCTCCAGGTAGATCGCGTCGGCTCCACCGAGCTGGACGTGCGCGGGCCGGGACACCTCGTAGACCGGCACGTCGACGAGCGCCCGGACCAGGTCGTCGACGGTCGGTCCGACGGGCGCGAGCCGGGGGTCGGTGCAGGGATCACGCGGGACGCCGTACGCGTCGCCGGCGACCTCGGTCTTCACGATGAAGTCCTGGGTCGCGAGGAAGAGGCCGCCGTCGTGGGCGGTGGTGCGGTCCGGCAGGTCGATGTCGAACGAGAGGTGGCCGTCGACCGGCACCCGGTACCGGCCGGCCGCGACGTCGACCGACGTCTCGCCGGGTGCCGCGTCCGGCAACGCCCGGACCGCCTGCGGCGACTCGCCCTGCGTCTCGGTCGGGTCCTTGGCCGGCTCGACGGTGCCGTCCCGGCCGCCGGTGCTCAGGATGCCGATCCCGCCACCGACCAGGGCCAGGGCCGCCACGGCAGCGACGACCGCTCCGGCCAGCCGCTGCCGCCGGTGCGCGGTGCGCTCCAGCGTGGCGAACTCCGGCGGCACGACCTCACGTGCGAGGTCCCTCAGTTGCTCCCAGTCAGCCATGGCTCGGCTCCTCCCTCTCGCTCGCCGGATCCCACTCGGCCATCAGCTCCGCGAGCCGTTGGCGCCCCCGCCCGAGCCGGGACTTGACCGTGCCCACCGGCAGCCCGAGCTGCTCGGCGATCTCGGACACCGGCAGGTCGGCCAGGTGGTGCAGGACCACCGCCTCGCGCTGGTCCGGGTCGAGCAGCGCCAGCGCCGCCACCAGGGCGACGTGCTCGGGGCCGACCTCGACGGTCGGCTCGCCGGGCCGGTCCAGCGCCTGGTGGCGGCGTACGACGGCGAGGTGGCGCCAGCCGCGGTGGAGCCGGCGCAGGGCCACGGTCCTGACCCACGCCTCGGGGTTGGCGACGGAACGGAGGGTCCGGTGCTTGCGGATCGCGGTGATGAAGGCCTCCTGCACCGCGTCCTCCGCATCGGTCAGGTCGCCGCAGATGGCGTACATCTGCACGACCAGCCGGCGGTACGACGCGGCGTACAGGGCCTCGATGCCCTCTGCCGCGCGCCTGCCGTCCACCAGCACCTCCGTCATGTCGTTCAACCGTCCCGCATCACGGGGTCGCTGTGAAGGTGATGGTCCCGGCCGTCTTCGGCGCACGGGCGAGGTCGCGGTCCGAGCACCCCCAGCAGTTCTGCTGTACGACGACCCGTCGGCCCTCGACGTCGAGGACCCACCAGCGACCGGTGTAGGGCGCGGGCCCGCCGACCGCGGTGTCCGGGTTGCCGGGCAGCTGCACGGCACCGCCGGCGCACTTCGAGTCGTCGTAGCCGCGAGGGACCCGCGCCTCGAGGTAGGCGCCCTCGGCACCGCCGAGCTCGACCGCCTCGGGAGCCGAGACCTCGTAGGCCGGCAGGTCCGACAGCGCGGCGACGAGGTCTTCGACCGTGCTGCCCGCGGGCTCGATGGTCTGGTCGGTGCACGGGTCGCGCGGGACGCCGTACTCCTCGCCGGCGAGCTCGGTCTTGAGCACGAAGCTCGGGGTGGCGAGGAAGAGCCCGTTGTCGTGGACCGTGCTGCCGGCCGGCAGGGTGACGTCGAACGACAGGGCGTCGTCGAGCCTCACGCGGTAGCGGCCGGCGGCGACGTCGATGGACGTCCCGCCCGTCGGGGCCTCGGGGAGGGCGAGCACGCCCGCGGGCAGGTCGGCCGGGGTCGACGGGCTGGACCCGGCGGGCTCGCTGGGCTCGCTGGACTCGCTGGAGGACGGCGTGGCCGTCGTGTCGTCATCTGCATCGCTGTCGGAGCAGGCGCCCAGGAGGGCGGTCGCCGCGGCGAGGGCGACCGACGTCCGGAGGAGGGAGGTGGTTCTCATGAACCCACGAGGTCCGGGGTACCGCCCAGGTTCCCGGGACGCCCCATTCTTTACCTGGAGCGTCTCCACCCGCGCGGGCGGCGTTCGGCGAGCGTTATTGTCCCGGAAACATCTGGGAGGCAATGTGGACGACATGGCAGTGAAGACGCAGAAGCCCGTGACCGTGGTGCTGTTCGGTGCGACCGGCGACCTGGCGCGACGCAAGCTCCTGCCGGGGCTGCTGCACCTCTTCGAGACGGGACTGCTGCCCCAGCTCCAGATCGTCGGCACGTCGCTGGACGACCACACGACGGAGTCCTTCGTCGCCTTCGTGCACGAGGCGGTCAAGGAGTTCTCGGGCGACGACGGCGACATGGACGCCTGGCCGGAGTTCAGCAAGCTGCTGCACTGGGCGCCCGGTGCCGAGGGGTCCTCCGGGCTGCGAGCGGCGGTGGAGAAGGCCGAGTCCGGCCTGGACGGCGACCGGATCCGCCTGCACTACCTGAGCGTCCCACCCAAGGCGGCCCTGTCGGTGGTGAAGACCCTCGACGAGGCGGAGCTCGTCGAGGGCAGCCGGATCATCATGGAGAAGCCGTTCGGCGTCGACCTGACGACGGCCAAGGCGCTCAACGCCGAGCTCCACAAGACCTTCGACGAGTCGCAGATCTACCGGATCGACCACTTCCTCGGGAAGGAGGCGGCGCAGAACATCCTCGCGTTCCGCTTCGCCAACGGGCTGTTCGAGCCGATCTGGCACCGCAACAACATCGACCACATCCAGATCGACGTGCCCGAGGAGCTGGGGCTCGACCAGCGCGCGAACTTCTACGAGTCGACCGGCGCCTACAAGGACATGGTCGTCACCCACCTCTTCCAGGTGCTCGCGTTCATCGCCCTGGAGCCGCCGACCGAGCTGACCCCGGCCGCCATCAACGAGGAGAAGAACAAGGTCTTCCGCTCGATGGTCCCGATCGACCCGGCCGACGTCGTACGGGGCCAGTACCAGGGCTATCGCAACATCGAGGGTGTCGCGCCCGAGTCGGAGACCGAGACCTTCATCGCGCTCAAGTGCTACATCGACAACTGGCGCTGGGCCGGCGTGCCCTTCTACCTCCGCACCGGCAAGCGGCTGGCCGAGGGGGCGCGGATCATCTCGATCGCCTTCAAAGAGCCCCCGAAGTCGATGTTCCCGAAGAACTCCGGCGTCGGCGACCACGGCCCCGACCACCTGACCTTCGACCTCGCCGACAAGGCCAAGATGTCGCTGTCCTTCTACGGCAAACGGCCCGGCCCGGGCATGAAGCTCGACAAGCTCTCGATGCAGTTCGCGATGGGCGACACGACGTGGGCGGGCTCGGTGCTCGAGGCCTACGAGCGGCTCATCTACGACGCCGCGCGCGGCGACCGGACGCTGTTCACGTCGGCCGAGGGCATCGAGCGGCTCTGGGAGGTCTCCGCCCCGCTGCTGGAGAACCCGCCCGTCGTGCGGCCCTACCGGCAGGGCAGCTGGGGGCCCAACCAGATCCACCAGCTGATCGCGCCCTACGCGTGGCGGCTGCCGTTCGAGCGGCAGTGGCGCGACCCGAACACCCTGGGCGGCTGAGCGCTAGTCGATGACGCCGGCCTCGCGGGCCAGCCGTACGGCGTGCACGCGGTTGGTCGCGTGCAGCTTGCGCATGGCGTTCTTCAGGTAGGACTTCACGGTGCTCTCCACGAGCCCGAGGGACTCGGCGACCTGGCGGTTGCTCTGTCCCAGCGCCACCTGCGCGAGGACGTCGATCTCGCGTGCGGCGAGACCGGTCGGCACCGGCGTGCGGGGTGCTGCCGGCTCGGGGGAGCGGCCCAGCTCGACGCGGTGGCGCACCTCCTCGAGCCGGGAGCGGAGGCCCTCGTCGTCGATCAGCGCAGCGAGGTCGGCGAGCTCGTCGGAGATGTCGCGGAGGTCGGCGCGGGTCAGCTGCACCGCCGGCGGCGTGGACGTGGTGGTCGGCAGCGACGGCACCGCTCCCACGCGGCCCAGGGCCAGCAGGCGGCGTCGCACCTCGTCGTCGACCGCGATCTCGCGCTCGACCTTGCGCACGAGGGGGAGGAAGGCGTCGTACCAGACGTCGCCGAGGACGACCTGGGTGCGGTGGGCGAGGTAGACGACCATCCGCGGGATCCGGTCGACGACGATGGGCAGCGCGGTCACCGTCTCCAGCTGCTCGGCGCGCACCGGGCCGTCGTACTGGTGGGTGATGCCGCGGGCGTCGTAGTAGTTGGTGACCGAGACCGGGCGACCGATCATCAGTGCCTTGCCGCCGAGGCCGTAGCTGCTGCGCACCCGCAGGCCCTGCAGGGAGCGGGTGTTCGTGCCGTGGAGGCCGGTGATGTCGAGGGCCGTGCCCCCGGCGACGACCGGCCCGCCGAACGCGACGTCGCTGCGGCCGACCGCGCGGAAGTCGGCGAGCGCGCGCAGGAGCCGGCTGCCGTCGTACGGCGCCTCCTGGACCACTCCGGTTGCCATGACGACAACGGTAGGTGACCGCGGTCACACCGGCAATGCGGCTACCTCCTTAGGGGGGTGAGGGGTGGTCGACCCCACCTTCGGGGGGCCCGCGGTGATTGTGGCCCGGCTCACACTCTGCGCCACGCACGACCACCGAGGAGTGATCCATGTCCGACCGTTCGACACCCCCGACCCCGATGCGCCGCGTCGCCTTCGCGAGCTGCGCCGGTACCACCATCGAGTTCTACGACTTCTTCATCTACGGCACCGCCGCGGCGCTGGTGTTCCCGACGGTGTTCTTCCCCGCACTGGGCGACTCCGCGGCGAGCGTGGCGTCCTTCGCCACCTTCGCCGTGGCGTTCATCGCCCGGCCGGTGGGCGCGATCGGCTTCGGCCACTTCGGTGACCGGCTGGGCCGCAAGAGGACGCTGATCAGCACCCTGCTGCTCATGGGCGCCGCGACCGTCGCCATCGGCCTGCTGCCCAGCGCCGACACGATCGGCGTCGCCGCGCCGATCCTGCTCGTGGCGCTGCGCTTCCTCCAGGGCCTCGCCGTCGGCGGAGAGTGGGCGGGCGCGACGCTGCTCGCCGCGGAGTACGCGCCGCCGAACAAGCGCGGCCTGTACGCCGCCTTCCCGCAGCTCGGCCCGGCCATCGCCTTCGCCCTCTCCAGCGGCACCTTCCTGTTCATCAACCGCGCCGTCGGCGAGACCAGCCCGGCGTTCGTCGAGTGGGGCTGGCGGGTCCCGTTCGTGGCCAGCGCGCTGCTCGTCCTGGTCGGCCTCTACGTCCGGCTGAAGGTCGAGGAGACCCCGATGTTCCGGGAGACCACGAAGACCCGGGCCAGCACGCAGGGCCCGCTCGCGGCGGCGCTGAAGCACCAGTGGCGGGAGATCCTGCTCGGCGGTGGGTCGCTGGCGATGCTCTTCGCCTTCTTCTACATCGGCACCGCGTTCCTGACCTCCTACGGCACCACCGTGATCGGCCTGTCCCGCGCCACCGTGCTCACGATGGGTGTCGTCGGCGCCGTCGTCTTCGGCGCGCTGATCACGCTGTCGGCCGTCTACAGCGACCGCTTCGGCCGTCGCAAGGTCGTCCTCGCGTCCTGCCTGGTCGCCGTCCCGTGGGGCTTCGCGCTCTTCCCGATCCTCGACAAGGGCACCGGCACGGCCTTCGCCATCGGCCTGTTCGGCACGCTCGCGATCTTCGCCGTCTCCTACGGCCCGGCGGGCGCGATGCTGCCGGAGATGTTCCGCACGGAGTACCGCTACACCGGCGCGGGCATGGCCTACAACCTCGCCGGCGTCATCGGAGGCGGTACGGCGCCGTACCTCGCCTCGGACTTCGTCGAGGCCGGCAACACCAACGCCGTCGGCTGGATGCTGGCCGCGTTCGGCGCGCTCAGCGTGGTCTGCGTGCTGCTGATGGCCGAGACCCGGCACCGCGCGATGCACGCGGCGCCGGGCACCGGCACGCACGTCGAGGAGGACGTCGTCCCCGTCTGAGCAGTCGTCGCCGTCAGGCGGTGCGGTACTCGTAGTCGTCCAGCGGGAACCGCACCGCCTCGCGGTGTGCCGACAGCGTCGACGTCGGTCGAAGCAGCACGGCTTCGCCGTGCTGGTTGAAGTAGTAGCTCCGCGCGGTCGAGCAGCTCCCGGCGGAGAACACCGAGTTCCCGAGCAGGCCGGTCATCCGCTCCAGGAAGGCGTCGTTGGCCTCCTCGGTGACCTCGACGACGTCGGCGCCACGCTTCGCCATCGCCTTGAGCAGCCGCTCCATGTGGGCCATCTGGGTCTCGATGGTCGTGAAGTAGGACAGGCCCGAGTAGGAGTAGGGACTGTTGAGCGAGAAGAAGTTCGGGAACTTCGGCACCGCGATGCCCTCGTAGGCCTGGAACCGGGTCTCGCGCCACCACTTGCCGAGGTCGCGGCCCTCGCGGCCGATCACCTCGATGGCCGGGAAGTTGGTGTCCCACAGGTTGAAGCCCGTGGCGAGCACCAGGACGTCGAGGTCGGCCCGGTTGCCGTCCGCGGTCACGATCCCCGCCGCGTCGACGTGGTCGATCGTGGTCGTCTCCAGGTCGACGTGCGGCTTGGTGAAGGTCGGGAAGTAGGTGTTGCTGAAGGTCGGGCGCTTGCACCCGAAGTCGTAGTCCGGCGTCAGCTTCGCCCGCAGCTCCGGGTCCTTGACCTGGCGGCGCAGGTGCGCCTCGCAGACCCGCTTGCCGATCTGGTTGGCCGCCGGGAGGTCGCGGAAGTGCAGGACGCCGGCGACCATCAGCAGCTCGAGGATCGACGTGCCGACCAGGCGGGTGGCCTTCTGGGTCAGCGGCACCTTCGCGAACGCCCCGCGCACGACGCCGGGCACCGGGCCGTCCATCTTGGGGCTCACGTAGATCGGCGTGCGCTGGTAGACGGTGAGGTGGTCGGCCACCTTCGCCAGCTCGGGGATCAGCTGCACGGCGGTCGCGCCCGTGCCGATGATGCCGATCCGCTTGCCCTGCAGGTCGATGCCGTCGTCCCAGCGGGTCGTGTGCATGACCGTCCCGGCGAAGTCCTCGACCCCCGGGATGTCGGGCAGCTTCGGCTGGGAGAGGAAGCCGGTCGCGGTCAGCAGGAAGCGGCCGACGACGCTCTCGCCGCCCTCGAGGGAGACGCGCCAGGTCGACGTCTCCTCGTCCCAGCGCGCGCCCTCGACGACGGTGTCGAAGCGCATGTGGCGGCGCAGGTCGTACTTGTCGGCCACGTGCACCGCGTAGGCCTTGAGCTCCGGCCCGGGCGCGAACAGCCGCGTCCAGTGCGGGTTCGGCTCGAAGGAGTAGGAGTAGGTCGAGCTCGGGATGTCGACGGCGAGACCGGGGTAGCGGTTGACGTGCCAGGTGCCGCCGAGGTCGTCCTCGCGCTCGAGGATCACCAGGTCGTCGTACCCGAGGCGCTTGAGCTGGATCGCGGCACCCATGCCGCCGAAGCCGGCGCCGACGATGACGGCGTCGTGGATGTGGGTGGTCATCGGTTGCTCCGATCGGTGGCGGCGTCGAGCCTGGCGGTGTACGCCGCTCGCGCGACGTCGTCGGGGTGGAGGGCGCGGTCGCCGCGGACGACCTTGCGGACCCGGTCCATGACGGGGACCGGGACGAGGTGGGTGCCGGCGGCCAGCGCGCCGACGTAGCGGGGGACGGCGATCTCGGCGGCGCGGTTGCGCACCGAGTCGACGACGGCGTCGGCGATGTCGCCGGGCTTCACCTTCGGGATCGGCTTCATGTCGAAGCCGGAGGCGAGGTCGGTGTCGACGGCCGAGGGCAGGATCGCGGTCAGGGTGACGCCGTGGGGCGCCATCTCCAGGCGCGTCGCGGCGGTCAGCCCGACCACCGCGAACTTGCTGGCGTTGTAGACCGCCAGACCGGGGACCGGGAACTTCCCGGCCAGCGAGGCGATGTTGACGACGTGCCCGCGGCGGCGCTCGACCATCCCCGGCAGCACCCGGCGCATGCCGTTGAGCACGCCCTGCACGTTGACCTCCATGGTCAGCCGGTCCGTGGCCGGCGTCTGCTCCAGGAAGGCGCCGCTCGGCATCACGCCGGCGTTGTTGACCAGGACGTCCACGGGACCGTGCTCCGCCTCGGCGGCGTCGACGAAGGCGTCGTACGACGCCGCGTCGGCCACGTCGACCTGGTGGGCGCTGGCACCGGTCTCCTCGGCGGTCCGGGTGGCGGCGGCGAGGTCGAGGTCGCCGACGGACACCCTGGCGCCGCGCGCCAGGAAGGCCTCCGCGGTGGCGCGGCCGATGCCGCGGGCGCCGCCCGTGATGACGACGTGGGCGCCGTCGAGGTCGATGCGGGCGGGTCGGGTCATCGGGTCAGCTCCAGGGTCTTCAGGCGTCGGGTGACGAGGGACGGGGCGTTGGTGCGGGCGGTCGCGCGCACGTCGTCGAGGCGGGCGGCGTCCATGAAGTTGGGGCCCATCGCGTCGAGGTCCGCGCGGGTGGGCTCGATGCGGGAGACCCGGGCGCCGGCGGCGCGGAGGAGCGCGACCTCGCGGTCGACGCGGCGGGTCATCGGGTGGCGCAGGAGGCGCTCGAGCCGGGCGGCACCCTTCGCCGGAGCGCCGCCGTGGCTCGACATCGGGGCGACGACCACGACCTCGTCGATCCGCCCGGCGGCGATCTCGGAAAGCAGCAGGTCCGCGGAGGTGGGGGAGACCGCGCCCCCGTCGAGCAGCCGGTGCCCGTCGATCGTGACCGGCGGGAACCAGCCCGGGATCGCCCACGACGCGGCGATCGCCTCGCCGAGGGTGGCCCGCGGTGCGTCGGGGTGGCCGAGCGCGATCCGCCCACCCGTGGCGGCGTCGGCCGCGACCAGCCAGGTCGCCGGGTGCCTGGTCCAGCCGTCGCGGGTGGCGAGCGCGTCCCCCAGCTCCACCAGCCAGTGCGGGTCGCCGCCGCCGCGCGGGAGGAGGCCGGCGAGCCCGGCGAGCACGTCGACGCGGCGGGTGAGGGCGGCACGGGTCAGGCCGAGGCCAGGCAGCCAGGGGCGCGGCAGGCCGGGCAGCCTTCCGGGGGCGCCGGGGGAGGAGAGGTGCGCGGCGACCTTCCGGTCCGTCGCGGCGTCGATCGCGGACGCCCGGATGCCCGAGCCCAGCATCGCGACCAACTCGGCCCCCGCCGACGTACCGACGAGCACGTCGGCCGTGCGCGGGTCCCAGCCCTGCCGCTCGAGCTCGGCGAGGACGGCGGCCGTCCAGGCGAAGCCCAGGGTGCCGCCGCACCCGATCACCAGTGCGCGTCCCACGAAGCCCCCTGAGGTCGAAACGGAATGGTGTGTCAGTTTCGGAACGTATCGTCATTTTCGGGCATCTGCAATAGGCTCCGAGGTCATGACGACGGTGGACCCGGGACTCTCGAGGCTGGAGCGGCGCAAGGCCGAGACGCGCCGCGAGATCATCGACGCCGCCTTCGCCTGCTTCGCCGAGCAGGGCTACCACGCGACCGGCATCGCCGACATCGCCGCGCGCCTGGGCATCGGCCACGGGACCTTCTACCGCTACTTCGAGAACAAGCGCGACATCGTCGAGCACGTCATCGACGACCTGATCGCGCGCATCGTCGAGACCCTCGGCGCGGAGAACGCCCCCGACGCCGTCGACACCCTCGAGGGCTACCGGGAGCAGAGTGCGCGGATCGGCGAGGCGCTCGCCCGGATCTTCGCCGAGGACCCGCGCGTGCCCCAGCTGCTGATCGCCGCCGCCGGCATCGACGACGCGATGCGCGACAAGATGCTCGACCTGTTCGAGCTCACGACCCCGCTCACCGCTGCCTACCTGGAGCACGGCGTGCAGGTCGGCTACCTCCGCGCGGACCTCGACGTCGAGCCGACCGCCCAGGCCATCAACGGCATGATCCTCGGCTCCGTCCTCGCGGCGCTGCGCGACCCGACGCCCGAGCGCCAGGCGCGGCTGAGTGCCGCCATCCGCGCCGTCATGTACGACGGCATCGCGGCTCGCTGAGCCACGGGCCGACCGGCGTCGCTGCAAGGTCGCGCTGATCGGGGGATCGGGACCTCCGTGGCTGCGAGGTGACCTTGATCTCTGGCGCCGGGACTCAAAGTCCATAAAGTCAGTCGAGAAACATTTCACGACTGGCAAGGGGGTGCCGGATGATCGAGATCACCGCGCTCACGAAGTCCTACGGGACGACCACCGTCCTCGACGGGATCGACCTCGTCGTCGAGGAGGGGCAGATCGCCGCCGTGGTCGGCCCGAGCGGGGCCGGCAAGAGCACGCTGGCGCGCTGCATCAACCTCCTCGAGCGGCCGACCAGCGGCGCGATCGCCGTCAACGGGCAGGACCTCACCCGGCTCTCGCGCCGCGACCTGCGCGAGGCGCGCCGCCAGATCGGCACGGTCTTCCAGTCCGCCAACCTCCTGCGCCGGCTCACCGCCGCGCAGAACGTCGCGCTGCCGATGCGGCACGCCGGCCTGCCCGAGCAGGAGGTACGACGCCGGGTCGGTGACCTGCTCGAGCGCGTGGGCATGGTCCACCGCGCCAACCACTACCCGTCCCAGTTGTCCGGCGGGCAGCGCCAGCGGATCGGCATCGCGCGCGGCCTCGCCCTGCAGCCGGCCGTGCTCCTGTCCGACGAGGCCACCTCCGGCCTCGACCCCGAGAGCACCCGCGCGATCCTCGACCTGCTCACCGAGCTGCGCGACGACCTCGGCGTCACGATCCTCGTGATCACCCACGAGATGGACGTCGTGCGCTCGATCGCCGACCTGGTGGCCCAGCTGGACCACGGCAGGATCGTCGAGCAGGGCACCGTCGCCGACGTCGTACGACGATCGGACTCGGCGCTCTCGCGGGCACTCCTGCCGATGCCGCCGGTCCCGGCCGACGACGACCTTCGGGCGTGGAGCGTGCGCTACGAGGCTGCTGCCGTCTCGCCGGTCTGGCTGGCCCAGGCGGGACGCGAGCTCGACACCGACATCGCGGTGCTCGCCGCGCTCGTGGAGGCGGCGGGCGACAGTCGGGTCGGCCGGCTGACCCTCGGGCTGGACCCGCGGCTCGACGACCGGCGCGTGGTCGAGGTCCTCGGCCGCCACGGCGTCGTCGCCGAGCCCGTCGAGGGCGCCGTCCTGCGTGCCGTCCCGGCCGGCTCGGGAGTGGGTGCCGCATGATCGCGCTGCTCGGCACGCCCTGGTCCGACGTACCGGACCTGATGCTTCCCGCCCTGGGCGAGACCTTCCGCATGGTCGGCCTCGTGATGGCGATCGTGGTGCTGGTCGGCGGCCCGCTCGGCCTGCTGATCTTCAACACCTCGCCGCTCGGGCTCTTCCCCAACCGCGCCGTGCACGTGTCGATCAGCTGGGTGGCCAACCTCGGGCGGTCGCTGCCCTTCCTCGTCCTGATGGCCGCCGTGATCCCGGTGACCAAGCTGGTCTTCGGCACCACCATCGGCTTCCAGGCCGCGCTGATCCCGATGTCGATCGCCGGCATCGCCTTCTTCGCGCGGCTGACCGAGAACGCCGTGCGCGAGGTGCCGCGCGAGCTGCTCGACGTCGGCCTCGCCGGCGGCAGCAGCAAGCGGCAGATCGTCACCTCGATCCAGCTGCGCGAGGCGCTTCCCGGGCTCGCGGCCGGCCTGACCCTCAACGTGATCGCGATGATCGAGTACTCCGCGATCGCGGGAGCCATCGGCTCCGGCGGCGTCGGCTACCTGGCCGTCAACTACGGCTACCGGCGCTTCGACGACAACATCATGATCGCCTGCATCGTGCTGCTGATCGCTCTCGTCCAGCTCATCCAGTTCTCCGGTGACCGGGTCGTCCGGGCGCTGACCCACTGAAAGGAACCGTCATGTCCACCACCCAGCAGCCCGGCAAGCGAGCCGCGGACGAGGAGAGGGACCTCATCGACCTCGGCGGCTCGCGCCGCAAGTGGCTCTGGCCCGCCGTCGGTGCCGTGGTCGTCCTCGCGCTCGCCCTGGTCCTCGTCCTCAAGTTCACCGGCGACGACGACAAGACCGTCGCCGGCAGCCACTTCGGCAACGACTTCCAGATCGCCTACCAGGCCAGCAGCGCCTCCGAGAAGGCGTTCCTCGACTACCTCAACAAGGAGATCGCGCCGGACTACGGCGTGACCATCGAGGGCGTCGGCATCGAGGACGGCAACCAGCTCGACCAGGCGACCGCCGACGGCAAGTACATCGCCAACATCTACCAGCACAAGCACTGGCTGAAGCAGGTCACCGACTCCACGGGCATGGAGCTCACCGCGCTGGGCGAGGTCTTCCAGTGGTCGTACTCGGTCTACTCGACCAAGCACGCCTCGCTCGACGACCTGCCGAAGGGCGCCACGATCGCCCTCCTCAACGACCCCGCGAACACCGCGCAGGCGCTGTGGATCCTCGAGCGCGCCGGCAAGCTCACCTTCAAGGACGGCGTCGACCCGTGGGCCGCCACCGAGCAGGACATCGCCGACAACATCGGCGGCTACAAGTTCACCTACATGGAGTACGGCGCCGGTCCCCGCACCCTCGACTCCGTCGACGCCGTCATCGACTACAACATGTCCTTCGTCGACGCCGGCACCCCCGAGAAGTACCGGATCTTCGAGCCCGACGCCCCCAAGGAGTTCGCCGGCCAGCTCGTCGTCGGCACCGCCTACCTCGACGACCCCCAGGTCGAGAAGCTCAAGAAGGTCTTCTTCGACGAGCGCGTCCAGCCCTACCTCGCGGAGAACGACGACCCGAACCTCTCGGGCCAGCTCGCTCCGGTCTCGGCGGAGTGACCGCCTGGTCCTGAGACGCCCGCCGCTGCGCCCCTTCGCCCCTTCCCGGCGGAGGGGCGCAGCTCCTTCGTAGGGTGGGTGGGTGGATCCCCGTCAACGTGCCGTCGACCGGCGTCGATCCACGAAGATCGCGGTGATGTTCGTCGTGGGGTTGGTGCTGTGTGGCATCGCATTGGCGCTCTTCCTGCTCGTTCCGGAGGACATCAGGAACGAGAGGAGTGGCCCGACGCGTGGGCCTGACAGCCTGAGCGAGGCGCTGGGAAGCGTGATCGTCGTGGGCGCGGTCCTCATGGTCGTCGCTGTCGGCGACCTGGTCGTGCGGTGGGTCAGGGGACCTCAGAAGCCCGGGAAGCGCGCACGAGACTGACGTCTCCATGCTGGTCAGGCGGCGGTGACTTTGCGTGTTCCGGTCTGGTCGACCAGGTAGTGGGCCCCGTGTGGGTCTCGCCAGATGACGATCCCGGGGAAGGGTTGTCGTACGTCCCAGCCGGCGTGTGTCTTGATGCGGTGATGGGTCCTCGTCAACGGCCCCAGGTTGTCAGTTGACGTGGTGCCACCTTCGGAATACGGGACCTGGTGGTCCAGATCGACCTTGCGGGAGAGGTTCGCCGCGAACGGGAAGGTGTCGCCGGGGTGAATGAGGTGCACGGCCTCACGCAGCTTGGCCGGGATCTCATAGGCGTCGACCGCGGCTCCCTGGTTGAGGTCGATGACCGGTTGGACCTTCACGCCGCTGGCGTAATGGTCGACGAGGTGGCGGACGTACTCGACCGTGAGCGGTCCGTGGCCTTCCATCCGGGCGATCGCGGAGTCGGGGGTGCAGTGCAGGACGATCTCGACCTTCGGCTTCACCGGACCCACCGTGAGGTCGACGTGGGCCTGAGGATTGGTCAGGAGGGCAAGGGCCGCGACGCGGCGCTCGTTCTTGGTGGCGTCGGGCATCTGCTCCTCCAGCGCCTTGGCCACGGCCGTGACACCTGCGTTGGAACCGAAGATGAGGGCCGCGTCGGCGTGAAAGGTGAGGGTGGCCTTGCCGTGCTTGTTGATCCGCGAGACCCGGACGTAGTTGTCCTTGGCGGCGGCTTCTTCCTTGGCTCGGGCGAGCTCGGGGGAGGCGGCGGCGACCTTGCCCTCCACGATGGCTTCGAACCGCGACCAGGCGAGCCGGCCGTCGGCGATCTCGACGACCTCCCCGTCCACCCAGGCGGCCTCCTCGGCCGACAGTTCACGTGTCGCGTCGGCGACATGACGCGCATGCGTGGACCGCACTTTCCCGGCTTGGACGCCGGCCCAGAGCTTGGGGAGGCGGTGGACGAGGTCGACCGCGTCCGCAATGAGCCTCTTCGCGCCGTACGGTGACGTCTGGATGCGGGCGCCGAAGGCCGCCGCGGCGTACTCCGTGATCCGCGGCGTACCCACCGCACCAGCAGGCTTCGCCCGCTCACGTCCGCGACGGTCCGACGCCGGCAGGGCGTCGGGTGAGTGCAGGACCGCCCACTGGTAGGCGGCTTCCAGGATGTCGCGCTCGGCATCGAGCCGGGCAGCATGCCGCTGCTCGACGAACGACAGCACTGCGTCGGCGGACATGTCCGCCAGTGCGTGGTGTCGGTCTCGAGTGGCCATACGTGTATTGGATCACGGGGCACCGACACAACCAGCCGGCCCGAAACCCACCTGTGCACAACCGCGCTCCCACCAGACCTTGTGGACGACAGGTGGCGCAAGGAGTGACTCGCCGAGCTGCCCGACCGCACCCGACAACCGGAACCCAGCCACCCGCCCACCGCTCTCGTCGCTGCGCCTGAAAACCCAACCACCGACAAACCGAAGGGCACAGCAGGTGCACCAGAGCCAGAGGTTTCGAGGCTCGGCGCTGGCGCGCCTCGCACCTCAACCAACGGTGGGTGACGGTCCCTGCGCGATACTCCCGGGGTGGACGACGTCGTGTTCGGGGGGCGCTTCCCCGGCTGGGGACCGTACGTCACGCGCGCGGGAGGGGACCTCCGACTCCACCTCGCCCAGTACGCCTCCGACGCCGACCGGGTCGGCGAGTTCGACTGGCCGATGACCGAGCAGCACCTGGAGGTCCTCGGGCAGGACCGGGTCCGTCGCATGCTGCTGGCCGCTGTGCTCGTGACGCGTTGTCGTCACCGGTCGAACGACGACCTGAGCCGGCTGCCCGACCCGCGCCGGGTCGCCGCGGCGCTCGACACGATCCTGCTCGCCGACGACGAGGAGCTCGTGGACTGGCTCGGCGGGACCCGCTGGAGCCGCGACGGGTTCCTCCGGGGTTGTGACCAGGAGGGCCTCGGTGAGGAGGGTCGCGCCTTGGTGGACCGCGTCACCCAGGGCCCGACCGACCTCGACCTCGCACTGGTCGCGTTCTGTGGCGGCGAGGACCCGCGTCCGAAGGAGGTCCGTCGTACCCCGGAGGCCGTGCCGCCCGAGATCCTGCCCGAACTGCTCCACCTCATCGACTCCGTCGAGTGGCGCGTGGCGAGCGGGATCGCGATGCGCCAGCGCGACGTGGAGGGCAGGGTGCTGGGCGCCTTCACCTCGATGTGGACCGACATCGCACCCGAGGCCCGCCGCGCGGTGCAGCGCCTCATGGTGGCCGAGATGCGGGACATGATCTGCGAGCCACCCCAGCACGGGCGCAAGCGCACCCGCCGGGGCAACTGCCTGCGCTGCCTCGGCGAGGTCAGCGACTGACGGCGAGCAGCCGCTCGCACTCCTCGATGAGCCGCTCCCGCAGCGGTCGGCCGCGCTCGGCGAAGGCGCGCTGCGCGTCGGCGTACGCGGCCTTGCCCTCGGCCGTCTCGATCCGGACCGGCTCGAAGCCCAGGTCGGCGAGGTCGTACGGCGCCGCGCGCATGTCGAGGGTGCGGATGTCCCAGGCGAGCTCGAAGCAGTCGGCGACCAGGTCGGAGGACACCATCGGGGAGAGCCGGAAGGCGTGCTTGTAGAGGTCCATCCCCGCGTGCAGGCAGGCCGGCTGCTCGAACGCGGGGCGGTCGTCGCGGCCGGGGGAGAGCGTGTTCAGTGGACGCGCCGGGGGAGTGAAGAAGCGGAACGCGTCGAAGTGGGAGCAGGCGATCCGGTGTCCCTCGACGACCTCGTCGGTGCCGGTGGGGCCCAGGCGCAGTGGCCAGTCGGCGTGCCGGGTCTGGTCCTCGGTGAGCCGGTAGACCATCGCCCACTCGTGCAGGCCGAAGCAGCCGAAGTGCGGCGCGCGGGCTGCCGTCGCGGTCAGCAGCCGGTGGATCGCCGTGATCACGGGGAGCTGTGAGGCGACGTACGACGGTGTGACGGTCACGTCGGAGCCGACCGGTCCGTAGCCCTTGAGGTCGGCGTACTCGGCGGCGTCCTCCAGCACGACGCCGAAGCCCGGGTGCCAACGCCGCAGCTGGCTGGGCCGGTGGGAGTAGTAGGTGAAGAGGAAGTCGAACACGGGGTGCTTCACGCGAGCCTCGCGGCGGGCGAGGTGCGGCGCGACGTAGCGGTCGATGCGCGCGGCGTGCTCCATGGCCTGCTCCCGCCATGCAGCGCCCGGCTCGACCGGCGTCCTGACCCTCACGACCGCCAAGCCTAGGCCGCGACGGTCTGCAACACCGCCGCAACGGTGGTGCCCGACGCGACGCCCTGCCAGCGTCGGCGGCCCACGGTTCGGCCACGAACCGACGTCGAAGAGGAAGATCGCCATGAGCACAGCGCACGTCACCGGAGCGGCCCGGGGTATCGGAAAGGCGATCGCCCTGCGACTCGCCAAGGACGGCCACGACGTCGCCGTGTCCGACCTGCCGGGCATGGCGGGGGAGCTCGACGCGACCCGCCAGGAGATCGAGGACCTCGGCGTGAAGGCGGTGGCGCTGCACGGCGACGTGTCCGATGCGCCGTCGGTACGACGACTCGTGGCGGACACGGTCGCCGCGCTGGGCTCGCTGGACGTGATGGTCGCCAACGCCGGGATCGCGCAGACCAAGGCCCTGCTCGACGTCAGTCCCGAGGAGTACGACCGGGTCCACGCCGTGAACGGCCGTGGCGTCTTCCTCTGCTACACCGAGGCAGCGCGCCAGATGATCGCCCAGGGCACCGGCGGCAAGATCATCGGCGCCGCCTCGATCGCGGCGCACAAGGGCTTCGCGCTGCTCGGGGTCTACTGCTCCTCGAAGTTCGCCGTGCGCTCGCTGACCCAGTCGGCGGCACAGGAGTGGGCGGAGCACGGGATCACCGTCAACGCCTACTGCCCCGGCATCGTCGACACGACCATGTGGGAGGAGATCGACCACGACCTCGGCGAGATCAACCACGTCGAGGAGGGTGAGTCGATGAAGGCGATGGCGGCGGGCATCGCGCTGGGGCGCGTGTCGACGGGGGAGGACGTCGCTGGGCTGGTCTCCTACCTGACCGGCCCGGACTCCGACTACATGACCGGCCAGTCGGTGCTCATCGACGGCGGCATGCTCTTCGTCTGAGTGCAGCGACTGCGATGGCGCTGTGCGCCCGCCGGGTCGATAGGCTCGGCGGGTGCGCATCGTCAGATTCACGACCGGTGAAGAGCCCGCCTACGGCGTCCTGACCGGCGACCTCGACGAGTACGGCCAGCCCGGCGACGACGCGGTCATCGTCGGCCTCGCCGGAGACCCGCTCTACGTCGGCATCAAGCTCCTCGAGAAGGAGTACCGCCTCGACGAGGTGCGCCTGCTGGCGCCCGTCCTGCCGCGGAGCAAGGTCGTCGGGATCGGCCGCAACTACGCCGCCCACGCAGCCGAGCTCGGCAACGACGTACCGTCCGAGCCGCTCATGTTCCTCAAGCCGAACACCAGCGTGGTGGGCCCCGGCGACGCGATCCAGTACCCCCGCCAGAGCAGCAACGTGCACTACGAGGGCGAGCTCGCCGTCGTCATCGGCCGGATCTGCCGCGACGTGCCCCCGGAGCAGGCGACGGACGTGATCCACGGCTACACGATCGCCAACGACGTGACCGCGCGCGACCTGCAGCGCTCCGACGGCCAGTTCACCCGGGCCAAGGGTTTCGACTCCTTCTGCCCGCTCGGGCCGTGGATCGAGACCGATCTCGACCCGAACGACTTCATCGAGGGCCGTCGTGTCCAGACGTTCCTCAACGGCGACGTCGTCCAGGACGGTACGACGGCCGACATGGTCTTCGACGTGCCCGCACTCATCGCGCACGTCTCCAGCGTGATGACGCTGCTGCCCGGCGACGTCATCCTCACCGGCACCCCCGAGGGTGTCGGCCCGATGGAGGTCGGCGACGAGATCGAGGTCTCGATCGAAGGCCTCGGAACCCTGATCAACAAGGTGGAAGCACGCGCATGAGCACCCCCAGCACCCCGGTCCGCGTCCGGATGGCCCCCTCCCCGACGGGCAGCCCGCACGTCGGCATGATCCGCACGGCGCTGTTCAACTGGGCGTTCGCGCGCCACCACGGTGGCACCTTCGTCTTCCGCATCGAGGACACCGACAAGGAGCGCAGCACCGAGGAGTCGCTCCGCTCGATCCTCGACCTGATGCGCTGGCTCGGCCTCGACTGGGACGAGGGCCCCGAGGTGGGCGGCCCCTACGCGCCGTACTTCCAGAGCGAGCGCAGCGACAAGTACGCCGACGCGCTCGCCCGGCTGAAGGAGAGCAGCTTCACCTACGACTGCTACTGCACCAACGAGGAGGCCGCCGCGCGCCGCAAGGCCGCCGGCTCCAAGGTGCAGGGCTACGACGGCTTCTGCCGCGAGCTCAGCCAGGAGCAGGTCGACGCCTTCCTCGCCGAGGGGCGCAAGCCGGTCGTCCGCTTCCGGATGCCCGACGGCTCGATCACGTGGAAGGACCTGGTCCGCGGCGACGTCACCTTCGAGACCGAGTTCGTCCCCGACTTCGCCCTCTGCCGCGCCAACGGCGACCCGCTGTACACGCTGGTCAACCCGGTGGACGACGCGCTGATGGAGATCACCCACGTGCTCCGCGGCGAGGACCTCCTGTCGAGCACGCCGCGCCAGATCGCCCTCTACGAAGCGCTCAAGGAGGTCGGCATCGCGAAGGCGACCCCGGAGTTCGGCCACCTGCCCTATGTCATGGGCGAGGGCAACAAGAAGCTCTCGAAGCGCGACCCCGAGGCGCACGCGCTGGCCTACCGCGACCAGGGCTACCTGCCCGAGGGCCTGCTCAACTACCTCGCCCTGCTGGGCTGGGCGATCGCGGCCGACCGCGACGTGTTCAGCCTGGAGGAGATGGTCGAGGCGTTCGAGATCGGCGACGTCGTCGCCAACCCGGCCCGCTTCGACCTCAAGAAGTGCGACGCCATCAACGCGGCGCACATGCGCCTGCTGTCCGTCGAGGACATCACCCACCGGGTGATCCCGTTCCTCAAGGCCGACGGCGTCATCAGCGACCCGGTCAACGACGCGGACGCGCAGCTGCTCGAGCTGGCGATGCCGCTGGTGGCCGAGCGGATCAACAAGCTGTCGGAGGCGAGCGCGCTGCTGGCCTTCCTGTTCGTCGACGAGGACGCCTTCGAGGTCGACCCCGACGACGCCGCGAAGCAGATCGGCGAGGCGGGGATCCCCGTCCTGCAGGCGTCGTACGACGCCCTGGCGGCCCTGCCGACGTGGTCGACGGAGGCCATCCAGACGGCTCTCCAGACAGCCCTCGTCGACGGGCTCGGCCTCAAGCCGCGCAATGCCTTCGGCCCGGTCCGGGTGGCGGTGACCGGTCGCCGGATCTCCCCGCCGCTGTTCGAGTCCCTCGAGCTGCTCGGCCGCGACCGCAGCCTCGGGCGGTTGCAGCGTGCCCTCGGCTGAGCCGGCCGCGCCCGAGCAGGGGCTGACCTACGAGCGGCTGCAGCTGCTCGGACCGACCGGTGCCTGGCGCCAGCCGGTCGGCGTCGGGCTGCTGGTGGTGCTCTTCGTCGCCGGCCAGCTCGTGCTGGGCGTGCTCGTCACGCTCTGGCTGGCGGTCGCCGGCGACTCGTCCGAGGAGATCGCCGACAAGCTGTCGGGCGACACGGCCACGCCGTCCTATCTCGCGCTGGTCAACGTCGGCTGGGCGGCCGCGATCCCGTCGGCGCTGCTCGTCGCCTTCGCCCTGCACCGGCTCCGCCCGGGCTGGGTGGCCTCGGTGGCCGGCGTGCTCCGCTGGCGGTGGCTGCTGACCTGCTTCGGGCTGGCCGTCGTGGCGCTCGCCTTGACCGTGGGCGTCTCCACCCTGCTGCCCGACCAGGGCGCCGGGACCGTCGACCTCGGCGGCGGCGCCAACCCGTGGACCAGCGCCAGCCGCGACTTCCTGCTCGTGGTGCTGCTCCTGACGCCGCTCCAGGCGGCGGGGGAGGAGTTCGTGTTCCGGGGCTACCTCGCGCAGGCGTGCGGCGGGCTGACCGCCCGCTGGCCGGCCGCGGTCAGTGCGACGGTGGCGGTCGTCGTACCGGCGGTGCTGTTCGCGCTCGCCCACGGCCTCGGGCAGGACGTGCCGATCTTCTTCGACCGCCTGGCCTTCGGGCTCGTGGCGGGGGTGCTGGTGCTGCTCACCGGCGGGCTCGAGGCGGGCATCGCGATGCACGTCCTCAACAACTTCCTCGCCTTCGGCCTGGCGATCGCCTTCGGTGACATGACCGAGACGCTGAAGCCATCCGACGGCACCTGGTGGTCGATCCCGGTGACCCTCGTGCAGTCGCTGTCCTATCTCGCGCTGACCCTCTGGGCGGCCCGGCGAGGAGGCCTCGAGACGCGGACGAGCGGGGCCATTTTGGAGGCGCGGCAAGCCCGCGTGTAGTGTTTCCCAGCGGTTCAGGTCCGCAAGGACCGGGGCCGCGAGCAGTGGTCTATGGTGTAATTGGCAGCACGACTGGTTCTGGTCCAGTTAGTCTAGGTTCGAGTCCTAGTAGACCAGCCACAGCATCACGGAGAAGCCGGGCACGAGCCCGGCTTCCGCCGTTTTTGCGGGTCTTTCCCGGCCTTCCCGGCACTCGTCCGTGAGGCTCGTTCCCCTCCCGGACGCCCGGATGTCGGCCCGATTTGGCCTCCGCGTTCGGGATCCTCTAAAGTTCTCATCGTTGTCGAGGCCAAGCGCCGAAGACAGCGTGCCCCCGTCGTCTAGCGGCCTAGGACGTCGCCCTCTCACGGCGGTAACGCCGGTTCAAATCCGGTCGGGGGTACAACACGAAGGGCCTGGTCTCCGGACCAGGCCCTTCGGCGTTTTCGCTGAAAGTCCTCCCGTGGTCGCCGGCCCGGCCTGCCTCAACTTCTTGCATTGCTCGAACTCGCAGGAACTCCTCCCTTGACCGCGAAAACCGCCGGGCACGAGGTTTACCCCTGGCCGCCCCGGCACCCCCACCTTCGCCGGCCCGGCCTTCCGCCGGCTCGCGATCTCCCCGGACCCTGGGGAGGGACGAGCCCGACTCTCAAGAGGAGTGTGGGTCAGTAGTGAAAAGAAACCTGACGGGTGGCTTCATCGCCACCCTCGTCGCCGCCTCGGCCTTTGCCGTGGCCCCTGTCGCGGCGCAGCCCGCGAATGCGGATCGGGGTGTCGCGGTCGCGGCACCGAAGGACGACCCGCACAAGCTCGCGCGTCGCTCGGCGAAGGCACTGGTCGACAGCGCCGCGCCGCAGCTGAAGGTGAGCGCCGGTGACCGGTTCGCCGCGAGGCCGGTGATCAGCGGCGGCAAGGGCCTGCAGTTCGCGTCGTACACGCGGACCCACGACGGCCTCCCGGTGCGGGGCGGCGACTTCGTCGTCGTTACCAACGAGGACGGCCAGATCCTCACGACGACGGTGGCGCAGCGCAGCGCGATCGGCGGCCTCTCGGTGAAGCCGAAGGTGACCTCCGCGGCCGCGACCAAGAAGGCGCGGGCGACCCTGCGCAAGGCGGCCGTGCGCGGCAAGCCCAGCCTCGCGGTGCACGCGCTCGCGACGCCGCGCCTGGCGTGGAAGGTGCGGATCAGCGGCCTGACGAGCGACGGCGACCGCTCCGTGCGCGACGTGTACGTCGACGCGCGCACCGGTGGCATGATCGAGTCCGACGAGCTGGTGCACTTCGCCACCGGCACCGGCAACGGCCACCACAACGGCCCCGGACTGTCGCTCCAGACGACCCAGGCCTCCTCGACGTCGTACACGCTGGCGGACCCGGGCAACCCCGGCGTCGACTGCCGCATCGACAACAACACCACCAACAGCGTCCCGGTCCTCTCCGGCCCGGACAACACGTGGGGCGACGGCACCGGCACCAGCAAGGAGACCGGCTGCGTCGACACGCTCTGGGCCCTGCAGACCCAGGACAAGATGCTGAGCGCGTGGCTCGGTCGCGACGGCTTCAACGGCAGCGGTGGCGGCTGGCAGGCCCGCGTCGGCAAGGACGAGGTCAACGCGTTCTACTGCCCGCCGGGCCTGAGCGAGCCGGGCTACTGCACCGGCACGGAGTGGGTCCGGATCGGCCACAACCAGGCCAACGACGAGTGGCTGACCAACCTCGACGTCGTCGGCCACGAGTACGGCCACGGCATCGACCAGAACACCCCGGGCGGCCACTCGAACGGCAACACCGGCGAGTTCGTCGGTGACGTCTTCGGCGCGCTGACCGAGCACTACGCCAACGAGTCCAGCACCTACGACGAGCCGGACTACCTCGTGGGCGAGGAGGTCAACCTCGTCGGCGACGGCGAGATCCGCAACATGTACAACCCGTCGGCCAAGGGCGACCCGAACTGCTACTCGAGCTCGATCCCCAACGCCGAGGTGCACTCGGCGGCCGGCCCCGGCAACCACTGGTTCTACCTGCTCGCCGAGGGCACCAACCCGGCCGGCGGTCCGACCAGCACCACGTGCAACAACGGCGGGACGCTCACCGGGATCGGCATCCAGAAGGCCGGCAAGATCTTCTACAACGCGATGCTGATGAAGACCACCAGCTCGAGCTATCTCAAGTACCGCACCTGGACGCTCACCGCCGCGAAGAACCTCTACCCGGGCTCCTGCGCCGAGTTCAACGCGGTCAAGGCCGCGTGGAACGCCGTCTCCGTGCCCGCGCAGACCGCCGACCCGACCTGCACCACGGCCGGCAACACGGTCACCGTCACCAACCCGGGCAACCGGTCGGGCACGGTCGGCACCGCCACGTCGCTGCAGATGACCGGCTCGTCCTCGGGCGCCGGCCAGACGCTGACCTGGTCCGCCACCGGCCTGCCGGCCGGGCTGTCGATCAACGCCACCACCGGCCTGATCTCCGGCACGCCGACCACGGCGGCGACCTCCAACGTGACGGTCACGGCGAAGGACACCACCAACGCGTCCGGCTCGACCAGCTTCACCTGGACGATCACCGGCGGCGGCACGCCGTCCGGCAACCTGCTGAAGAACCCGGGCTTCGAGTCCGGTGCGGTCGACTGGACCGGCACGAGCGGGCCGATCACCAACAACACCGGCCGCGCGGCGCGCACCGGCAGCTGGAAGATGTGGCTCGGCGGCAACGGCAGCACGTCCACGGAGAACGAGGGCCAGACCGTCGCGATCCCCGCGACGGCGACCACGGCCTCGCTGTCGTTCTGGATCGCGATCGACACCGCGGAGACCACGACCGGCACCGCCTACGACACGGCCAAGGTGCAGATCGTCGACGGTACGACGACGAGCACCCTGGCGACGTACTCCAACCTCAACAAGTCGAGCGGCTACGTCCAGAAGACGTTCGACCTGTCGGCGTACAAGGGGAAGACGGTCACGCTGAAGTTCCTGATGAACGAGGACTCGTCGCTGCAGACGAGCTTCGTCGTCGACGACACCGCGATCAACGTCGGCTAGTCGGCAGCACCACCTGACGGCGGGCGGTCACCGGGCTCCGGTGGCCGCCCGTCGGCGTGCGGGCGCGCTGACGCAGTCAGGTTCCTTGCAGGCGACGTCGGCCACGCTCGCTGCGACGGCCGGACCCGCGGCCGCGTCCTGCGAGGAGAAGATGCATGTTCGACCTGGTCAACGGAATCCCCGTCCACCCGCTGGTGGTGCACGCCGTCGTGGTCCTGCTGCCGTTGGCGGTCCTGGGCACGGTCGCGATCGTGGTGCGCCCTGCCTGGAGGGCTCGCTACGGCCCGCTCGTCGTGGCCTGTGCCGCCGTGGCGACCGCGCTCGTCCCGGTCGCCACGTCCAGCGGTGAGGAGCTGGAGCACAGGGTGGGGGATCCCGGCCGGCACGCCGCGCTGGGGGACCAGCTGATCTGGTTCGCGCTGGCCCTGCTGGCGACGTCTGCGGTCCTCGTCTGGCTCGACCGACGGCGCGACGCCGGGAAGGGGTCGGTCTCCGGCCTGCGCGCCGTCGCGGCGCTGGCCCTGGTCGCTGCCGTGGCCGCCGGGGTCCAGGTGTACCGGGTCGGCGACTCCGGGGCCCAGGCGGCGTGGGGCGACCAGGTCGCGTCGAGCGCGCCATGATGTGCCGGTGCTGACGATCGGTTTGTGCGAGGACGACGACGCGATCAGGAGCATCCTGGTCCGTTCGCTGCGTGCGGCGGGTCACGAGGTCGCGGCGGCGCACGACGGCCGTGAGGCCGTCGAGCTGCTCGGCCCGGAGCGCGCGCTGGACGTGATCGTCATGGACGTCGGCCTGCCGGACGCCGACGGCCGCGACGTGGTCCAGGCGCTCCGCTCGGCGGGGCAGGACGCGCCCGTGCTCTTCCTGACCGCGTTGGGGGCCACCCACGAGGTGCTGGCAGGGTTCGCCGCAGGTGCCGACGACTACGTCGTCAAGCCGTTCGAGACGAAGGAAGTGCTGGCACGGCTCGCCGCGCTCGCCCGGCGGGCGCGCCCGGCCCCGGCCCCTGCGGCCGGACTCGTCCTCGACCCGGTGACCCACTCCGTGCGGAGCGGGGACTCGTCCGCCGTGCTGACGCCGACGGAGTTCCGCCTGCTGGCCGCGATCACCTCGCGTCCGGGCGAGGTGGTCCGGCGCGGCGCGGTCGTCGCCGCTGCCTGGCCGGACGGCGCGATCGTCAGCGACAACACCGTCGACTCGTTCCTGCGCCGGCTCCGCGCCAAGCTCGACGAGATCGACTCCCCGCAGGTGATCAGGACCGTGCGCGGCGTCGGCTACACCCTCGAGGACCGCCTGTGACCGGGGCGCGCGCGGAGCCCTGGACCGTCCGGAGGCGGTTGGTCCTGGTGACCTTCCTGGTCTCCGCAGCCGTGGCGGTGGTCCTGGTCGCCGTCACGAACAGCATCATCGACCGGACGACGCGCAGTGTGGTGGGGCGTGTCCTCGACGATCGCGCCGCGGCGGTGGTCGAGGCCGTCGAGACGGGTCCCGACGGGTCGCCGCCCGCGGCCGTGCTCGGGCCCGGGACTGCCGTCTACCTCGACGGGCGGCTGGTCGCGGGGAGCGCCCCGCCCTTGCTGCGGGAGTCCTTCGACCGCCTGTCCCGGACCGAGGGACGGCGTACGGCGTCGGTCGGCGAGGAGTACCGGATCCTGGCGGTCCCGGTCGCACGAGGAGACGTCCCGGGCGCGGTGGTCGTCGCCGAGTCGCTCAGGCCCTACGAACGCGACGAGCGGACGGGACTCGTCGTCGCTGGGAGCGCCGGCGTCGTCATGGTCGCGCTGGCGAGCCTCGTCGCGGCGATGATCAGCCGCCGCGCGCTGCGTCCGGTGCGCCAGATGGCCGCTGCGGCGCGGGCATGGAGCGAGCACGACCTCGACCGCCGCTTCGACCTCGGGCCACCGTCCGACGAGCTGCGTGCGCTGGGGCAGGTGCTCGACGAGCTCCTCGACGACGTCGCGGCCGCGATCCGTGCCGAGCAGCGGCTCTCGGCGGAGATGGCGCACGAGCTGCGGAGCCCGCTGACGACGGTCCGGGCGACGGTGGAGCTGCTGGCCTCCCGGGCCGACCTCGACGACGACCTGCGCCACGACCTGGCCGTCATCGAGAAGGCCTGCGCGTCCATGTCGGGAACCATCACGGTCCTCCTCGACGAGGCGCGCGGCAGTGCACGTGAGGCGCGCGGGCTCACCGGCGCCGACGACATCGCCGGAGCCCTCGACGCTGCCGCCGCCGGTGGTCGTCTCGTGCTGGACCTGCCGGACGGACTCGAGCTGAGGGTGCCGACGGAGCTCGTGGCCCGGATCCTCGGGCCGCTGGTCGAGAACGGGTCGCGGCTCGCCACCACCGTGACGGTGACGGCCCGCGCCGACGGGCACGGCGTCGACCTGCTGGTCTCGGACGACGGCCCCGGCGTCGCGGCCGACCTCGTGGACCGGCTCTTCGAGCCGGGAGTGACGGACGGGGGCGGCGCCGGCCTCGGGCTCGCCCTGGCCCGGCGCCTGGCGCGCGGGGCCGGTGGTGACCTCCGGCTCGACAGGACCGGGGGCAGGCGCGGAGCGACGTTCGTCGTACGGCTGCCCGGGCGGATCAGCGGCGAGGGCTGAGTCAGTCGCCCGCGGCCGCCTTGCGCGGCGCCTGCCGCGCGGCGGCGGTCTTCTTCGACGCCCGCGTCTTCGGCGGCGTCGGATCCGTGCCGACGATCGTGAAGATCGGTGCGGTCACCTTCTCCAGTGCGGCCACCGCCTCGGCGTGCCGCTCGGCGAGCTTCGCGACGACGCCCGCGAGCTCGGCCTGCGCCTCGGCGAGGGTGTGGACGGTGTCGGCGAGCTCGCGCTGGCGGACGATGAAGTCCTGCAGCGGCTTCGCGGTCGCGCCGGCGATGCCGGTGACCGCGGTCGCCATGCCGGCGACGGCGCCGGCCAGCTCGCCGACCTGCTTCGCCAGCTCGTCGGGCTGGGTGACGGCGTCGACGGCCGTGTCGCGCACCGTCCGCAGGACGTCGGTCGTCAGCTTGAGCGCGACCTGCTGGGACTTGATCAGCAGGTCGAGCGGGTTGACGAGGTTGCTGGTGCTCGGTGTCTCCGCCATGGCGACAGCGTGGCAGAAGCAGCGCGCCGCGGGGAGCACCTCGTCGTGTCCGATTTCCGCCAGTCGATGTCGGTGGGGGAAGGCAGGATGGAGCCATGGAGACGACGAGCCCGCAGGTCGACGAGGCGGCGCAGCTGGAGTTCGACCGCTGCTACACGGCCGTCCAGTCGCGCGACCGCCGCTTCGACGGCGTCTTCTACACCGCGGTCCGCACCACGGGCATCTACTGCCGGCCCTCGTGCCCGGCCCGCACGCCGGCCCCGGCCAATGTGACCTTCCACCGCACCGCCGCGGCTGCCCAGGGCGCCGGCTACCGCGCCTGCAAGCGCTGCCTGCCCGACGCCACGCCCGGCAGCCCCGACTGGAACGTCGCCGCCACCGTCGCCGGTCGCGCGATGCGGCTGATCAGCGACGGCGTCGTCGACCGTGAGGGCGTGGAGGGGCTCGCGACCCGGCTCGGCTACACCTCGCGCCACCTCTCGCGGCTGCTGACGGCCGAGCTCGGCGCCGGCCCGCTCGCCCTCGCGCGCACGCAGCGCGCGCAGACCGCCCGGGCGCTCGTCGAGAGCACCGACCTCACCCTGACCGATGTCGCGTTCGCGGCCGGGTTCTCCAGCGTGCGGCAGTTCAACGACACCATGCAGGAGGTGTACGCCGCCTCGCCGAGCGAGCTCCGCGGCCGCCGCGCCTCCAGCGGGGCGTCGGCAGGCGGCATCCAGCTGCGGATCGCCGTGCGCACGCCCTTCCGCGGGAGTGCGCTGCTGCGCTTCCTGGCCGACCGGGCGATCCCCGGCATCGAGGTCGCGGAGGTCGACGAGGACGGCTCCGGCTGGTACGCCCGCACGCTCGACCTGCCGCACGGACCGGGGACCGCCCGGGTCGAGCTCGCGGACGTGGCGGGCGCCGGGACGTCGTACGTCCCGCTGCGGCTGGCGCTGGAGGACCTGCGCGACACCGCCGCGGCCGTGGCGCGGATGCGTGCGCTGCTGGACGCCGATGCCGACCCGGTGGCGGTCGACGCGCACCTCGGCGCCGACCCCGCGCTCGCCCCGCTGGTCGAGGCCAGGCCGGGGCTGCGCGTGCCGGGACATGTCGCCGGCAGCGAGATCGCGGTGCGGGCCGTGCTCGGACAGCAGGTCACCGTCGTCGCGGCGCGCACCGCCGCAGCCCGGCTGGTCGCCTCCCACGGCAGGCCGGTGACGACGACCGTCGACGGCCTGACCCACCTGTTCCCCGACGCCGCCACGGTCGCCGCCATGGACCCCACCGACTTCCGGATGCCGCGCGCCCGGGGCCGGGCACTGATCGGCCTGGCCGCGGCCCTCGCCGACGGCGACCTCGTCCTCGACCGCGGGCCCGATCGGGGCGAGGTCCGCGAGCGGCTGCTGGCGCTGCCCGGCATCGGCCCCTGGACGGCCGACTACATCGCGCTGCGTGCGCTCGGCCACCCCGACATCTGGCTGCCGACCGACGTCGGCGTCCGCAACGGCCTGGCCGCGCTGCCGGCCGGTGCCGCCGCCGACCCCGCCACCTGGGCGCCCTGGCGCTCCTACGCCCTGCTGCACCTGTGGACCTCGTTGTCCGCATCACTGGAAGGATGAACCCACCATGTGGACCGTCATCGAGTCGCCCGTCGGACCGCTCCGCATCGTCGAGCAGGACGGTGCGATCACCGCGATCGAGTTCTCACCGTTCCGCGACCACGACGGCCGTCCCCGCGGCCCACGCGCGGACGACGCGCCGCTGCTCGTCGAGACCGCACGCCAGCTGGGGGAGTACTTCGCCCGCGAGCGCACCGTGTTCGACCTGCCCCTGGCTCCCGTCGGCACCGGCTGGCAGCGCGACGTGTGGGACCAGCTGGTGAAGATCGGCTACGGCGAGACCGCGTCGTACGGCGAGATCGCGGCGCGGCTCGGCAAGAGCAACGCCGCCTCCCGCGCCGTCGGCACGGCCAACGGAGCCAACCCGATCCCGATCGTGATCCCGTGCCACCGGGTGATCGGCGCCAACGGCACGCTCACCGGGTACGCCGGCGGGCTGGACCGCAAGCAGCTCCTGCTCGGACTCGAGCAGCCTGCTCTGTTCTGAGGCTGGGGGCTATTCGGCAGCAGCGCGGCGCAGCGACTCCGAGAGCCGCTCGGCCGCGGCGAGCACGGCAGGTGCGTGCATGCGGCCGGGCTGGCGGGAGAGCCGCTCGAGGGGGCCGGAGACCGACACGGCCGCGATGACCTTGCCGCCGGGGGAGCGGACCGGTGCCGACACCGACGCCACGCCCTGCTCGCGCTCGCCGACCGACTGCGCCCAGCCGCGGCGGCGGATCGCGGACAGCTCGGCGGCCGAGAAGGCGGCGTTCTGCAGGCCGCGGTGGATCCGCTCCGGGTCGTCCCAGGCGAGCAGGACCTGCGCGGCGGAGCCCGCCCGCATGGTCAGCTGCGAGCCCACGGGGATCGTGTCGCGCAGGCCGGAGGGACGCTCGGCGGCGGCGACGCAGACACGGTGGTCGCCCTGGCGGCGCCACAGCTGCGCGGACTCGCCGGTGATGTCGCGCAGTCGCGCGAGGACCGGACCGGCCGTGGCGAGCAGGCGGTCCTCGCCGGCGGCGGCGGACAGCTCGGCCAGGCGCGGGCCCAGCACGAAGCGGCCCTGCATGTCGCGCGCGACGAGGCGGTGGTGCTCGAGGGCCACCGCCAGGCGGTGGGCCGTGGGCCGGGCCAGGCCCGTGCCCGCCACCAGTCCGGCCAGGGTGGCCGGGCCGGACTCCAGTGCGGTGAGCACCAGGGCCGCCTTGTCGAGAACTCCGACGCCGCTCGAGTTGTCCATATGGCAATACTGCCGTCTCGGATCTTGGGATGCAAGCGTAGGCTTCAACTTGGTTCACGGCAGTGGTGCCGCGAACGACCCGAACGAGGAGGAGCGAGTCATGGGCAGGACCCTGGCGGAGAAGGTGTGGGACGAGCATGTCGTCCGGTCGACCCCGGGAGAGCCGGACCTCCTCTACATCGACCTCCACCTCCTGCACGAGGTGACCAGCCCGCAGGCCTTCGACGGCCTGCGCCTGGCCGGCCGGAAGGTACGACGCCCCGACCTCACCCTCGCGACCGAGGACCACAACGTCCCCACCATCGACTGGGACAAGCCGATCGCCGACCCGGTGAGCAAGACCCAGGTCGACACCCTGCGCAAGAACGCCGCGGAGTTCGGCGTCCGGCTGCACCCGCTCGGTGACGTCGAGCAGGGCATCGTGCACGTCGTCGGCCCGCAGCTGGGCCTGACCCAGCCCGGCATGACGATCGTGTGCGGCGACTCGCACACCAGCACCCACGGCGCCTTCGGCGCGATCGCGTTCGGCATCGGCACGTCCGAGGTCGAGCACGTGCTCGCGACGCAGACGCTGCCGCAGGCCAAGCCGAAGACGATGGCCGTCACGGTCAACGGCACGCTCGCCGAGGGCGTCACCGCGAAGGACCTGATCCTCTACCTGATCACCCAGACCGGCACCGGCGGTGGGCAGGGCTACATCGTCGAGTACCGCGGCGAGGCCATCGAGGCGCTCTCGATGGAGGGCCGCATGACGGTGTGCAACATGTCGATCGAGTGGGGCGCGAAGGCCGGCATGATCGCGCCCGACGAGACCACCTTCGCCTACATCGAGGGCAAGCCCGAGGCGCCCAAGGGCGCGGAGTGGGACGCCGCCGTCGCGCACTGGCGGACCCTGGTCACCGACGCCGACGCGACCTTCGACAAGGAGATCGTGATCGACGCGGCCGACGTCACGCCGTTCGTCACCTGGGGCACGAACCCCGGCCAGGGTGCGCCGCTCGGCGCGAACGTCCCGTCGCCGGACGACTTCGAGGACCCGTCGGACAAGCTCGCCGCCGAGAAGGCGCTGGAGTACATGGGCCTCGAGGCCGGCCAGCCGCTGCGCTCGGTCAAGGTCGACACCGTCTTCGTCGGCTCCTGCACCAACGGCCGGATCGAGGACCTGCGCCTGGCGGCCGACATCATCAAGGGCCACAAGGTCGCCGAGGGCACCCGCCTGCTCGTCGTCCCCGGCTCCGTGCGCGTGCGCCTCCAGGCGATGGAGGAGGGCCTCGACAAGGTGTTCATCGAGGCCGGTGCCGAGTGGCGCGGAGCGGGCTGCTCGATGTGTCTGGGCATGAACCCCGACACGCTGCAGCCGCAGGAGCGCTCGGCGTCGACGTCCAACCGCAACTTCGAGGGTCGTCAGGGCAAGGGTGGCCGCACGCACCTGGTGTCCGTCCCCGTCGCCGCCGCCACCGCCGTCAAGGGCACGCTCGCGTCGCCCGCCGACCTGGTCTGAAACACCGAAAGGTCTTCCAGTCATGGAGAAGTTCACCTCGCACACCGGTACGGCGCTGCCGCTGCGCCGCAGCAACGTCGACACCGACCAGATCATCCCGGCGGTCTACCTCAAGCGCGTGACCCGCACGGGCTTCGAGGACGGCCTGTTCGCCGCATGGCGCAACGACCCGGAGTTCGTCGCCAACAAGCCCGAGTACCAGGGCGTCTCGATCCTCGTCGCCGGCCCCGACTTCGGCACCGGCTCGTCGCGCGAGCACGCCGTGTGGGCACTGATGGACTACGGCTTCAAGGTGGTGCTCTCGAGCCGCTTCGCCGACATCTTCCGCGGCAACTCGGGCAAGGCCGGCCTGCTCTCCGTCCCCGTCGAACAGGACGTCATCGAGCAGCTCTGGGCCGCGATCGAGGCCGACCCGACGACGCAGATCACCGTGGACCTCGAGGCCCGCACCGTGACCTGCGGCGAGCTGGTCGCGCCCTTCCAGATCGACGACTACACGCGCTACCGCCTGCTCAACGGGCTCGACGACATCGGCATCACGCTGGGCAACGAGGCCGACATCGCGGCGTACGAGGCCGGACGCCCGAGCTTCAAGCCGGTCACGCAGCACGCCTGATCCCGCTCAACGACGCGAGATCTCGGGGGAAACCCTGACGCGAGGACACGGGGTGGACAACTACAGTTCACCCCGTGTCCTCTTTCGTTCGCCCCGACGACAGGGTGACGGAGGAGCCTGACCCGGACGACGCGCCAGCGCCCGCGACGGCGTCCCCGCCCCTGGCAGCCGTGCTGCGTCGGGGCGTGCTCGGCAGCCTGCAGGCGGCGGCGGCCTCCGCGCTCGTGCTCGAGGCGGGCACACTCGGCCTGTTCCTGCCGCGCTGGTTCAAGGACCTCTTCTTCGACAGCGGCGCCTTCTACCTCGACACCCTCGTGCTGTGGGTGGTGATCGGCTTCCTGTGGGCGGTGATCGGGCGGCTGGCGTGGTCCATCGCCGTCGTCCTGACGACATCGGTCGTGGTCGCGCTCGCCAACCTCGTGAAGATGCAGTACCGCGAGGAGCCGGTCTACCCGAGCGATCGCGACTTCCTCTCCGAGCCGGGCTTCCTGGCCTCGCTGGTCTCGCCGGTGCTGCTCGTCGTGGCGGCCCTGCTGGTGGTCGGCATCTTCGTCGCTGCCGTCCGCCTCGCCGTCCGGATCGAGCGGCGCCATCCGCGCCCACGACTGCGGACGCTGGCGCGCGAGCACGTGCTGCTGATGCTCGGCCTGCGCGTCGGTGTCGGTGTCCTCACGGGCGTCCTGCTGGTCCAGGCCGCGCAGTTCAACCACCCGGGCAACATGTGGCGCGGCCTCTACGAGCTGCGCGGCAACGACTGGCGCTACTGGAACCAGAAGACCAACTACCGCTCCAACGGCTTCCTCGGCGGCTTCCTCTTCAACATGCCGGTCGACGCCATGAAGCAGCCGAAGGGGTACGACGAAGCGGCGATGGCCGACGTCGCCCACCGCTACACGGCGCTGGCCGACCGGATCAACGCGCACCGCAAGGGCAGCCTCGACGACGTCAACGTCGTGCTGGTGCTGAGTGAGTCGTTCACCGACCCCACCGAGCTCGACGGCTTCGAGCTCGGCCGCGACCCGATCCCGCGCACCCGCGCCCGGATGGCGTCCACGGCGTCGGGCCACATGCTCGCCCAGATGTACGGCGGCGGCACGGCCAACATGGAGTTCGAGACGCTGACCGGCCAGTCGCTCGGCCTGTTCCGGCCGCAGATGCTGTCGCCGTACCAGATGCTCGTGCCGGAGCACGACGACTACCCGTCGGCGGTCGGCTGGTTCCACGGCCAGGGCCACGACGTGATCGCCGTGCACCCCTACCGGGTCGGGATGTACAAGCGCGAGCAGGTCTACCAGCGCTTCGGGTTCGACGACTTCATCCACGACACGACGATCCACGAGACCGACACGATCGACGACAACCCCTACATCTCGGACGAAGCGGCGTTCGACGAGGTGCTGACGCAGATCGACGACCACGAGAAGCCACTGATGGTCAACCTCGTGACGATGCAGAACCACATCCCCGTCGACGGCAACTACACCGACCCGGTGCCGGTCAGCGGCGCCGGTGGGGGAGAGGGCAGGAGGATCGGCCAGTACGCACGGGGCCTCGAGCACACCGACGAGGCCGTGGCCGACTTCCTCGACAAGCTGGAGAAGGGACCGGAGAAGACGATCGTCCTCTTCTACGGCGACCACCTGCCCGGCATCTACGACTCGTCGGTGAAGCACGACAACAAGGGCCTCGCGCTCTACCGCACGCCTTTCTTCATCTGGAGCAACCAGCCCGGCCACAACGTGCCGCGGGCGATCCCGACGACGAGCCCGGCGTTCTTCCTTCCCCTGCTGTACGACGTCGCCGACGCGCCCGTGCCGCCGTACCTCGCCATGCTCGACGCGGTCCACCAGCACGTCAGCGCGATCCAGCAAGGACGCCTGCTCGATGCGTCGGGCGAGCCGGTGAAGGAGACCGAGCTCGACGCGACGACGCGCCAATTGCTCGACGACATGCGGCTCGTGCAGTTCGACTTCTCCATCGGTCAACGCTTCGCACTCGACGCGATGTGGCCCGGTGCGGTGTCCTGAAATGCCGGAAATCGCCCAATTACCGCCGTTTCCGTGAAAAAAGGTCCGGAAAGCACGGCGTGGTGATTGTGACTGTGCCCACTAGTGCCTAGCGTTCGCTGGAAGGACGGCTGGGCGAGGGCTCGGCCGCAAGCCCAAGGGACGCCCCCTCGGAGCGTTTCGAAAGGACAGGTAGTGAACAAGTCTCAGTTGATCGATGCGCTGGCTGACCGCTTCGAGGGCAGTCGCAAGGACGCGGCTCACGCACTCGACTCGGTTCTCGACACCATCACCCGCCAGGTGGCCAAGGGCGAGAAGGTCGCCATCACCGGCTTCGGCTCCTTCGAGAAGGCCGTCCGCAACGCCCGTTGGGTCCGCAACCCGCAGACCGGCGAGCGCGTGAAGACGAAGAAGAAGGCCGTTCCGAAGTTCAGCGCCGGCGCCGATCTCAAGAACGTCGTCTCCGGCGCGAAGAAGCTCCCGGCCCTGCCGAAGCCCGCCAAGAAGGCTGCCGCTGCTCCGGCCGCTGCCGCCAAGAAGGCTGCCGCCCCGGCGAAGAAGGCCGCTGCTCCGGCCAAGAAGGCCGCGACCACCGCGGTCAAGAAGGCTGCTGCGCCGGCGAAGAAGGCCGCCACCACGGCCAAGAAGGCCGCTCCGGCGAAGAAGGCTCCGGCTGCCAAGAAGGCCGCCCCGGCCAAGAAGGCTCCGGCTGCCAAGAAGGCCGCCCCGGCCAAGAAGGCCGCCCCGGCTGCCAAGAAGGCGCCCGCCAAGAAGGCTCCGGCCAAGAAGGCGCCCGCGAAGAAGGCTCCGGCCAAGAAGGCCTGACGCTCGACAGCGCCGATCGGGCCGTCCTCCTCCGGGAGGGCGGCCCGATCGTCATTTCCCGCCCGGGCGGGGGAATCAGGCGCGCAGCGTCGCGGGCAACGCGGCGGCCGTCGCCGCGCCCACGCCGAGCGTCACCGCGTCGGCCAGCGCCGCCAGGTCGTCGACGTCGCGGCGGAGGGAGACCAGCGAACCGGTCAGGGGCAGGGCGCCGGAGGCGCGGTGCGCGTCGGCGGAACCCGCGCCGAAGCGGGGATCGAAGGCGTCGTACGACGCCGTGTAGAGCGTCGTCCCGGTGCCGTCCGCGTCCGCGACGAAGCAGGGCCGCCCGGCAGCGCGTGCGTGGTCGAGGGCCTCGGCCAGGTCGGCCGCGGTCAGGGCCGGCACGTCGGCGAGCAGGGCGACCGGCTGCAACCCCGGCGCCAGGTCGTGCGCGAACGCGGCGCCATGGCGAAGGGCCGCATTGAGGCCCGCGCCCGGATCGGCGCACGTCGCCACACCGTCGCCGGCCAGCGAGGCAGCGAAGGCCTCGTCGTCGCTGACCACCACGACGAGCGCGACGCCCGGTGTCGTCGTACACACCGAGACGGCGTCGGTCGCGAACGCCGCCGCCAGTCGGCGCCGGTCGGCGTCGGGGAGCGCGGACAGGCGGGACTTGCCGCTCCCCGGAGACTTCACCGGCAGGAGCACGGCGAAGGAGCCCGGGCGCACGACCATCCCTCCATCCTCCCAGCCGCCCATGCGCGTCTGGAGGGCGGCCGCCCGTGACGAGCGGTAACCTGCATCCTCGTGACGGTGCGCAAGTTGCAGGAGAGACGGGGCTGGGCCTTCAACATCGCCGTCCCGATCATCAAGCCCGTGCTGAAGGCGACCACGAAGCGCGAGTGGATCGGCGGCGAGAACATCCCCGAGTCCGGCGGGTTCATCATCGCGCTCAACCACATCTCGCACGTCGACCCGCTCACGGCGGCGCACCTCGTCTACGACCACGGCTACAAGCCGCGCTATCTCGCCAAGTCCGGCCTCTTCGACAACAAGGTCCTCGGCTACTTCCTGCGGGGGGCCGGCCAGATCCCCGTGAAGCGGGAGACCAATGACGCCGTCGGCGCGTACGCCGCCGCGGTCGACGCCGTCCGCAACGGCCAGTGCGTCGTGATCTACCCGGAGGCCACGATCACCCGTGACCCGGCGATGTGGCCGATGAAGGGCAAGTCCGGTGCGGCCCGGATCGCGCTCGAGACCGGCTGCCCGGTCATCCCCGTCGGCCAGTGGGGCGCGCAGGAGCTGCTGGCGCCGTACACGAAGAACCCGCACCCCGTGCCGCGCAAGAAGATCGTGATGCGCGTCGGTCCGCCGGTGCAGCTCGACGACCTCCGCGCCAAGGAGCGCACCGGCGCGGTCGTCAACGAGGCGACCGAGCGGATCATGGCGGCGATCACGCACCAGCTGGAGCTGGTGCGTGGCGAGCAGGCGCCGGCGGAGCGCTACGACATGGCCGTGCACGGGGATCGATTCAAGAAGAAGAAGAAGGCGGCGGGCTGATGGGTGACAAGATCGCGGTCCTGGGGGCCGGTTCGTGGGGGACGGCCTTCTCCATCGTGCTCGCCGACGCCGGCAACGACGTGTCGATCTGGGCTCGGCGCGAGGAGGTCGCCGCGTCGATCAACGAGCGCCACGAGAACGTCGACTACCTCTCGGGCATCGAGCTGCCGCGGCGGATCACGTCGACCCACGACCCCGAGCAGGCGCTCGCGGGTGCGGACATCGTGGTCCTGGCGGTCCCGTCGCAGTCGCTGCGCGACAACCTCCCCACCTTCCTGCCGTACGTCGAGCAGGACGCCGTGCTCGTCTCTCTGATGAAGGGCGTGGAGCTCGGCACCCTCAAGCGGATGTCGGAGGTGATCGCCGAGGTGGGAGACGTCGGTGCGAGCCGCATCGCCGTCGTCAGCGGCCCCAACCTCGCCCGCGAGATCGCCCGCCGCGAACCGGCCGCATCCGTCGTGGCGTGCGCCGACGAGGCGGTCGCGACCCAGCTCCAGAAGCGCGTCCACTCGCCGGCCTTCCGGCCCTACACGAGCGTCGACGTCCTCGGCTGCGAGTTCGGCGGCGCCTACAAGAACGTCGTCGCGCTGTGCGTCGGCATGGCCGTCGGCCTCGGCTTCGGCGACAACACGACCGCGTCCCTGATCACGCGAGGCCTCGCGGAGACCGCGCGCCTGGCCATGAACCAGGGCGCCAACCCGCTGACCCTGATGGGCCTCGCCGGGCTCGGCGACCTCGTGGCGACCTGCTCCTCGCCGCTCTCGCGCAACCGCACCTTCGGCGAGAAGCTCGGCCACGGCATGACGGTCGAGGAGATCTACGCCTCGACCCGCCAGGTCGCCGAGGGCGCGAAGTCCTGCTCGTCGCTGCGCGCCCTGGCGGCCGCGACCGGCGTGGACGCCCCGATCGTCGACGCCGTCGACGAGGTCGTGCAGGGCCGGTTGACGACCGCGCAGCTGATGGAGGCGTTCATCAACCGCGACACGAAGGCCGAGCTGAGCTGACCGTCAGGCGTTGATCCGGTCCAGCGCCTGCACGAGGTCGTCCCAGAGGTCGTCGACGTCCTCGATGCCGACCGACATCCGCACGAGTCCCTCGGGGATGGTCGCGGCCTCGAGCTTCCAGCGGCGCCGGCGCTCGAAGGTCGACTCCACCCCGCCGAGCGACGTCGCGTGGACCCACAGCGAGGTCGCCCGCACCAGGAAGTCGCCGGCGTCCGCGCCACCGGCCAGGACCGGCGCGACGATCGCGCCGAAGCCGGGGTAGCGGACCTCCTCGACGGCAGGGTGCTCCGCGAGCCGGCGGGCGAGCTCGGCGGCGTTGGCCTGGGCCCGGTCGAGGCGCACGTGCAGGGTGCGCAGCCCGCGCAGGGCGAGCCACACCTCGAACGGCCCCGGCGTCGATCCCGCCAGCCCGCGGCGGGCCTTCAGGGCGTCGTACACCTCGTCGTCGGTGCCGGCAGGCGGGACGACGAGCGCACCCATCAGCACGTCGCTGTGGCCCGCGATGTACTTCGTCGCCGAGTGCAGCACGATGTCCGCGCCGTCGGCGAGCGGCTGCTGGAGCAGGGGAGTGGCGAAGGTGTTGTCGACGACGACGCGGATGCCGAGCTCGCGCGCAGCGGCCGCGAGGGCGGGGACGTCGGCGACCTCGAGCGCCGGGTTGGTCGGCGACTCGATCCAGAGGAAGGCGCAGTCCTCGTCGTCCTCCATCGCCTTGATCACGCCGGCGGTGTCGGTGATGTCGACGAGGTTGGCCCGCAGGCGCCCGCGCGACTCGGCGTCGGCGAGGGCGGCGACCGTGCCGTTGTAGGCATGCTGCGGCGCGATCACGCTGCTGCCCTGGCCGACCAGGTCCAGCAGCGTCGTCACGGCGGCCATGCCCGACGCGAAGGCCAGCGCGCGGCCGCCCTCGAGCGCGCCGAGGGCGTCCTCGAAGGCCGTCCAGGTGGGGTTGCCGAACCGGCCGTACTCGAGCTCGCCGGTCGCGACGTACGTCGACGTCATCGTGATCGGCACGTTGAGCGGCTGGTCCGCCTCGTGCGGCGGCCGGCCGGCGGTGACGGCGAGGGTGGCGGGGCGCAACGTGGGACCTGGCATGCCCCAAAGGTAGGGTCATCCGCGATGAACGCTCCCACTGGCCGCCGTATCCGCGTCGCCGTCGTCTTCGGCGGCCGCTCCAGCGAGCACGCCATCTCGTGCGTCACGGCCGGCAGCGTGCTGCAGGCCATCGACCGCGAGAAGTACGACGTCGTCCCGATCGGCATCGCGACCGACGGTCGCTGGGTGCTGGAGGCCGACGACCCGTCGCGGCACCGGATCACCGGTCCCGGGCAGCTGCCGTCGGTCGACGGCGAGCGGGCGTCCGTCTCCCTCGCCCGCACCGCCGAGGGCACCGAGCTGGTCGTCAGCGAGGCGTCCGCGCCGCCGCGCGCGCTGGGCGACGTCGACGTGGTCTTCCCGCTGCTGCACGGCCCGTGGGGCGAGGACGGCACCATCCAGGGCCTCTTCGAGATGACCGACGTGCGCTATGTCGGCTCCGGGGTGCTGGCGTCGGCGCTGTGCATGGACAAGGCGTTCATGAAGGTCGCCCTCCAGGCCGCCGGCCTGCCGGTCATGCCGTCGGAGACGGTGACCGCGCGCGAGTGGGCGAAGGACCCGCAGTCGGTCCGCGAGCGGGTCGCGACGCTCGGCTACCCGCTCTTCGTGAAGCCCGCCCGCGGCGGCTCCAGCATCGGCATCGCGAAGGCCCACACGGCCGACGAGATCGACGCGGCGATCGAGGGTGCTCTGGCGCACGACCCCAAGGTGCTCGTCGAGGTGTCGGCCGAGGGCGCCCGCGAGGTCGAGTGCGGCGTCCTCGAGGCGCTCGACGGCGGCGTCGACACCAGCCTCCCGGCCGAGATCCGGATCACCGGCGACCACGAGTTCTACGACTTCGAGGCGAAGTACCTCCCCGAGGAGCACACCGAGCTGGACGTCCCCGCACTGCTGCCGGACGGCGTCCAGGAGCGGATGCGCGAGCTCGCCGCGCAGGCGTTCACCGCCGTCGGCTGCGAGGGCCTGGCCCGCGTCGACTTCTTCCTCATGCCCGACGGCTCGCTCGTGGTCAACGAGCTCAACACCATGCCGGGCTTCACGCCGCTGTCGATGTTCCCGCAGATGTGGGCCGCGACGGGTGTGCCCTACGGCGAGCTGGTCGACCGGCTGCTGACGCTGGCGTTGAACCGCGACACGGGTCTGCGCTAGTCGCAGTCGTCGACGAGGGTCAGGTGCTCCTTGATGAGGGGCGCCAGGACCGCCATCGCCGCGGGACCCGCGTTGGGGCGGTACTCCGCCGGCACGGTGACCTCCACGCGCGGGCGGTAGCCGGCCGCCGTGATGGTCAGGTCGAGCCCCTGGTCGTCGTACTGCTCGTCGGGGATGTAGTAGCCCACGCCGTTGGCCTGCTCGCACGACGCGGCCAGGTCGAAGCCCTTCGGCTCGGGGACGCCGCAGCGCACGACGATCGCCGGGTCGCCGTACGCCGCCGCGGGGGCGTCGCTCGGGTCGACGTCGTCGCGCTCCTGCTCGGCGAGCGTCGCGGGCAGCGCGGCGGTGAAGGCGTCGCAGGTGGCGCGGTCGGCGTCGGACATCTCCGGGACGTCGACGTCGACCGGTCCGCCGCAGGCGGCGAGGACGGGGACGAGCAGCAGCAGGGCCGCTGTCCGGCGCATCCTCAGATGTGGACGACCGGGCAGGTCAGGGTGCGGGTGATGCCCTCGAGGTTCTGCACCTTCGAGACGACCAGCTTGCCGAGCTCGTCGACGTTGCGGGCCTCCGCACGGACGATCACGTCGTAGGGGCCGGTGACGTCCTCGGCCAGCGTGACGCCCTTGATGTTGCCGACCTCGCGTGCGACCTCCGCGGCCTTGCCGACGTCGGTCTGGATGAGGATGTAGGCCTGAACCACCATGGGACACGCCTCCTTCGTTGGGGTTGGTCGGTTGTGGAACGGCCTCAACCTACCGCGATCCGCCGCAGGCCGATAACCGGCGCAAGTGCCGGTTGTCGGCCCCGTGACCCGGGTCTGGTGGGATGGACCCATGACTTCCGGGACGGACCGTGACGCGAGCCTCGCCGACGTGGGGGAGTTCGGCCTGATCGACAGGATCAGCGAGATCGTCGCCGCCACGGCCCCCGGTGAGGACGTGCTCGTCGGGCCGGGTGACGACGCCGCGGTCCTGCGCGTGCGCAAGGGTCACGTGGTCGTCTCGACCGACGTGATGGTCGAGGGCCGCCACTTCCGGCGCGACTGGGCCGACGCCGCCGACGTGGGCGCCCGCGCGGCCGCGCAGAACCTCTCCGACATCAACGCCATGGGCGGACGCGCCCAGTGGCTCACCGTCGGTCTCGCGGCGCCGGCGGACCTGCCCGCCCAGTGGGCGCTCGACTTCACCCGCGGCTTCGCGGAGGAGTGCGCCAAGGTGGGCGCGGGGCTCGTCGGTGGTGACGTCAGCCGGGCCGACCAGGTGGTGGTCTCGGTGACGGCCATCGGCGCGTGCACGGTCTCGCCGGTGCTGCGCTCGGGAGCGGCCCCCGGCGACGTCGTCGCGATCTGCGGCCGCCAGGGCTGGGCCGCGGGCGGTCTCGCGGTGCTCGGTCGCGGCTTCCGCTCGCCGCGGGTGCTGGTGGAGGCCTACCGCCGCCCCGAGCCGCCGTACGACGCCGGGGTGGTCGCCGCCGAGGCGGGGGCCACCGCGATGGTCGACATCTCCGACGGCCTGCTCGCGGAGGCCGGGCACGTCGCCGAGGCGTCCGGGGTGTCGATCGACGTCGCCACCGCGTCCTTCGAGGTCCCCGAGCCGCTCCTCGCCGTCGGCCAGGCCACCGGCGCCGACCCGCTGCGCTTCATCCTCGCCGGCGGCGACGACCACGCGCTGCTCGCCACCTTCCCGGCCGACGTGGCGCTGCCGGACGGCTGGACGCGCATCGGCACCGTCGGCGCCGCGCCCGCCGAGGGTGCGCCGCGCGTCACGGTCGACGGGGCGTCGTACGACGGCCCTCTGGGCTGGTCGCACTTCTGATTCACCGCGCGAGCGCGTCTTCGCTCCGGCCGGGGGCAGCAAGCTGCCGTCGCTGCGCTCCCGCCGCGCTGCCGCGCCGCGGTCGTCCTGCGTGGGTCCAGCGTTGGCTTGGCGGCAGGCCGACACTGCATGGTCGGGAGCAGGCGACTGCGCGACGTCCTCGCGGGTATCTCCGCACCATGGATCTCGCACGTCCCGACCTCGCTCCCCGGTCGGTGTCCTTCGGCCCCCTGACCATCGCGTACGACGCCCGGGTGCTCACGCCCCGGCCGTGGACCGTCCTGCAGGCCGAGTGGGCGCGCGAGCTCCTCGCGGAGGCGCCGCCCGGCCCGGTGCTGGAGCTGTGCAGCGGCGCGGGGCAGATCGGGCTGCTGGCCGTCCACGGGACGGGTCGGCGCCTGGTGTGCGTCGACGTGGACCCGGTCGCCTGCGGCTACGCGGCCGCGAATGCCCGGGCCGCCGGCAGGGGCGACCTCGTCGAGGTCCGTCAGGTGGCGCTGGACGGCCTGCCGCGGGACGAGGTCTACCCGCTGATCGTCGCCGACCCGCCGTGGGTGCGCACCGACCAGACCGGCTGCTTCCCGGCGGACCCGGTCCTGGCGATCGACGGCGGTGTCGATGGTCTCCGGGTGGCGCGGGAGTGCGTGGCCGCCGTCGACCGGCACCTGCACGCCGACGGCTCGGCGCTGCTCCAGCTGGGCTCGGTCGAGGAGGCGCGGCGGCTGCGCGACGAGCTGCCGCCGACGCTGGAGCTGGTCGACGTCCGCGCGGAGGCCGGGTGTGGCCTGGTCCTGCTGCTGGAGCGCCCGTAGGCCGGAAAAATGCGCTGACCCGTCACGCCGGGGCGTGACGGGTCAGCGACGACGTGCTGGGGTCAGCGGGTGACCTTGCCGGCCTTGATGCAGCCGGTGCAGACGTTGAGGCGCTTCGGGGTGCCGTTGACGACGGCGCGCACGCGCTGGATGTTGGGGTCGAAGCGGCGCTTCGTGATCTTGCGGGACCACGGCCGGTTGTTGCCGAAGATCGGCTTCTTGTCGCAGATGTCGCACACGGCGGCCATGGGTAACTCCTGAGATCGCGGTCAGTTCGTGAAACTGGTCTTGAAGGCTGGTCGGCCCGCGCGCGGACGGCGCTTCGGGCAACCGGAAGAGAATAGCCGAGGAACGTCCCGTGGCCGAAATCGTCGGACACCCGTCCCGGCCCACTAATGTGAGGCCGATGGAGGACGGGACGACGGCCGGGGTGGCCGGTGCGGGCAGCGACGCCGGTGGCGGCATCGCGCTGGACACCGTGGCCCGCTTCGTCGACATCGCCGTCGACGCCCTGGCCCAGGCGCGCGAGGAGATCGACGCGCTCAACGTCTACCCGGTCCCCGACGGTGACACGGGCACGAACATGTACCTCACGGTCGTCGCCGCCCGCGACGCCGTGCGGGAGGCCCAGGCGGAGCCCGGCGCCGCTCGTGACGCCGTCCTCGCCGCGCTGGCCCGGGGCGCCCTGCTGGGCGCTCGCGGCAACTCCGGCGTGATCCTCAGCGAGATGCTCGGAGCGTCCGTACGCCGCATCGCGGCCGCGACCCCGCAGGAGGTGAACGCGGAGGTGATCGCCGACGCGCTGCGACAGGCGTCGGCGGCCAGCTACACCGCGGTCGGGGAGCCGGTCGAGGGGACGATGCTGACCGTGCTGCGGGCCGCGGCCGAGGCCGCCGCGGTCCAGGCCGCGAAGCCCGGCGCGCGCAGCAGCGACGTCCTGACCGAGGCGGCCGCCGCCGCCCGCGAGGCGCTCGGCCACACGCCCGAGCAGCTGGAGGTCCTCGCCCAGGCGGGGGTGGTCGACGCCGGCGGGCGCGGACTGTCGGTGATCCTCGACGCCGCCGAGACCGTGCTGACCGGCCGCCGGCCGATTCCGGTCACCGCTCCGCTGGGCAGCCACGCGATCCCGGTGCCGCACGTCGCCGCCGCGGGCGCGGGCGCGGACCTCTGCGAGGACGGCCCCGCCTACGAGGTGATGTACCTGCTCGACACCCCGGACGACGTCGCACCCGGGCTGCGCGCGAGGCTGGGCGAGCTCGGCGACTCCGTCGTGGTCGTCGGGGGCGACGGCCTGTGGAACGTGCACGTCCACACCGACGACGTCGGCGCCGCGATCGAGGCGGGGCTCGGTCTCGGGCGGCCGCACCGGATCCGGGTGACCCACTTCGCGGAGCAGATCGCCCGCCAGGAGGCGCAGCAGGAGGCTCCGGCGCTGCCGGCGCTGGCCGGCCGCCAGGTGGTGGCGGTCGCGGCCGGGCCGGGACTGGCGGCGCTCTTCGAGGAGGCGGGGGCGGTCGTCGTACACGGGGGGCCGGGACGGCGCCCGTCGACCGGCGAGCTGCTCGAGGCGATCACCGGCTGCGGGGCGCGCGAGGTCGTCGTCCTGCCCAACGACGAGCCGACGGTGCGCGCGGCGCTCGCCGCAGCGAGCACCGCCGAGGCCGACCACGGCGGCCGGGGGCTGCGGGTCGCCGTGATCCCGACCCATGCGCAGGTCCAGGGCCTGGCGGCGCTCGCCGTGCACGAGCCCGGCCGGGGGTTCGACCAGGACGTGACCGAGATGACCGCCACCGCACGCCACGTGCGGCACGGCGCCGTCACCATCGCGGCGCGGCAGGCGATGACCATGGCCGGTCCGTGCGAGCCCGGCGACGCGCTCGGCGTCATCGCCGGTGACTTCGCGGTCGTGGGTGACGAGCTCGGCGGCGTCGCGCTCGTGGTCCTCGACCGGCTGCTCGCCGCGGGTGGCGAGCTGGTGACGCTCGTGGGCGGCGTCGACTGCGGCGATCTCGCCGAGCGCGCCACGGCGTGGGTGGAGGAGTTCCACCCCCATGTCGACGTCGTGGTGTACGACGGTGGCCAGGAGCGCTACCCGCTCCTGATGTCCGTCGAGTAGGGAAGGACCCCGGTGGCGATCACCTTCGACTCACCGCTGACCGCCGTCCTCGGGGCGGCCAAGCCGGCGCAGCGCAAGAAGTTCGAGGACGGACTCGGGCTGCGCACGGTCGGCGACCTGCTGCGCCACTTCCCGCGGCGCTACCTCGAGACCGGCTCCCTGACGCGGGTCTCCGACCTCCGCATCGGCCAGCTGCTGTGCGTGGTGGGCGAGATCGCGGGGTCCACGACCCACCGCTACACCGATCGTCGTACCGGCCGGCCGGCGTACCGGGTCGAGGCCACCCTCCGCACGGGCGGCCCCAGCCTCACGATGACCTTCTTCGCGAAGACCGCGCACATGGCCGAGTGGCACGCCAGCCGCGTCGCGATCGGCAACCGCGGTGTCTTCCTCGGCAAGGCCGGGCGCTTCCGCGACCAGTGGCAGCTGACCAACCCGCAGCTGAGCATCTTCGGGATGACCGACGACGGCGACGAGGACAGCGCCGTGCAGGAGGTCCTCGAGTTCGGGGCGCTCTACCCGATCTACCCCCTCACCAAGGGCCTGCAGACCTGGGACGTCGCCCGCGCGGTGAAGTTCGCCCGCGAGGTCGTCGGCGAGGTGCCCGAGGTGCTGCCCGCCCCCGTGCGCGAGGAGTACGACGTCGCAGGCATCGCCGACGCCTACGAGTGGGTGCACCGGCCGGAGGACCGCGAGCAGGTCGCGCGTGCCCACCACCGGTTCCGCTTCGAGGAGGCGCTGGTCACCCAGCTCGTGCTCGGCCGTCGACGCCGGGCGGTCCGCGAGCAGGGCGCGACGGTCCGCGACGGCGGTGACGGCGCGGTCCTCGCGGCCTTCGACGAGCGGATGCCCTTCGAGCTCACCGCCGGGCAGGCATCGGTCGGCAAGGAGATCGACCACGACCTCGCCCAGCCGCACCCGATGAACCGGCTCCTCCAGGGCGAGGTCGGCTCGGGCAAGACGCTCGTCGCGCTCCGGGCGATGCTGCGCGTGGTCGACTCGGGCGGCCAGGCGGCGCTGCTCGCGCCGACCGAGGTGCTCGCCCAGCAGCACTACCGCTCGATCGTCACCATGCTCGGCGAGCTCGCCGAGGGCGGCACCATCTTCGGCTCCGGTGCCGGCACGCGCGTCGAGCTGCTGACCGGCTCCATGAACAAGTCCCAGCGCACGGGCCCGCTCTCGCGGATCGCCAGCGGTGAGGCCGGCATCGTGATCGGAACCCACGCGCTGCTGCAGGACAACGTCTTCTTCGCCGACCTCGGCCTGGTGGTCGTCGACGAGCAGCACCGCTTCGGCGTCGAGCAGCGCGCTGCGCTCACCGACAAGGCGGCCAGCCCGCCGCACCTGCTGGTGATGACCGCGACCCCCATCCCGCGCACGGTCGCGATGACCGTCTTCGGCGACCTCGAGACCTCGACGCTCACCGAGCTGCCCGCCGGTCGGGCGCCGATCCAGACCAACCTGGTCCCGCTCGCCGAGCAGCCCGCGTGGCTCGCCCGGGTCTGGGAGCGCGTCCGGGAGGAGGTCGGCAAGGGCCACCAGGTCTACGTCGTGTGCCCGCGCATCTCCGGTGACGAGGCCGAGGCCGGGCAGGTGGACGTGGTCGACCTGCCCGACGACGACGCGGGGGAGGGGGAGGAGGTGCGGCCCCGTCCGCCCGCCGCGGCCGTCGAGGACGTCGTCCAGCGGTTGTCGTCCGGCGCGCTGGAGGGCCTGCGGATCGGCCGCCTGCACGGTCGCCTGCCCGCCGACGAGAAGGACGCCACCATGCGGGCCTTCGCCGCGGGCGACATCGACGTCCTCGTGTCGACGACCGTCATCGAGGTCGGTGTCGACGTCGCCAACGCCACCGCGATGGTCATCCTCGACGCCGACCGGTTCGGGGTCTCGCAGCTCCACCAGCTGCGTGGCCGGGTCGGTCGTGGCGGCCTGCCCGGCCTGTGCCTGCTGGTCACCCACGCCGACGCCGAGTCGCCCGCCCGCGAGCGGCTCGACGCCGTCGCCGCGACCACCGACGGCTTCGCGCTCAGCCGGGTCGACCTGGAGATGCGCCGCGAGGGCGACGTCCTCGGCGCCTCGCAGGCCGGGCGCCGCTCCAGCCTGGTCAACCTGCGGGTGCTGCGCGACGAGGACACGATCCTCGCCGCCCGGGAGGCCGCCGAGGGCCTGCTCGACGTCGACACCGGCCTGGGCCAGGCTCCCGGTCTCGCCGCCGCCGTGCGCGACCTGGAGCTGTCGCAGCAGGCCGAGTTCGTGGACAAGTCGTGACCCGCATCATCGCCGGCCGCGCCGGCGGCCGCCGCCTGCAGACGCCCAAGGGCGACCAGACCCGACCCACGAGCGACCGCGTCCGCGAGGCGCTGTTCTCCGCGATCGAGTCCTGGTCGGGCTCGCTGCACGACCTGCGCTTCCTCGACCTGTACGCCGGGTCCGGGGCGATCGGGCTCGAGGCCTGGTCCCGCGGCGCGGCGGCCGTGACCCTCGTGGAGTCCGACCGGCGCACCGCCGACCTGATCCGGGCCAATGCCCGCAGCGTCGGGTGCGACGTGGCCGAGGTGGTGGCCCGCTCCGTGGCCGCCGTGCTCGGCGAGGCCGCGCGGTCGTCGTACGACATCGTCTTCGCGGACCCGCCGTACCCGCTCAGCGACGAGGCGGTCGCCACCGACCTCGCGCTCCTCGCGGCCCAGGGCTGGCTGTCGGACGGGGCGCTGGTGGTCGTGGAGCGCTCCCGCCGCAGCCCGGAGCCGACGTGGCCTCGGGGCCTGGAGCCGCTGGCCGGCAAGCGACGCCAGAAGAAGTACGGCGAGACCACGCTGTGGCTGGCGGAGGCCGCCTCGGACCCGACCGATAGCCTCGCCCCATGACCCGCGCGGTGTGTCCCGGCTCCTTCGACCCGGTCACCAACGGCCACGTCGACATCTTCCGGCGGACGGCTGCCCTCTTCGACGAGCTGGTCGTCGCGACCGGCACCAACATCTCCAAGTCGCGGCTCTTCGACCCCGAGGAGCGCCTCGAGATGCTCCGTGAGGCGTGCGCCGACCTGCCCAACGTGACCGTGATGGGCTTCACCGGGCTGATCGTCGACTTCTGCCGCGAGATCGACGCCCAGGCGATCGTGAAGGGCCTGCGCGGCGGCAACGACTACGAGTACGAGCTGCCGATGGCGCAGATGAACGCCCACCTCACCGGGGTGGAGACGGTGTTCGTGCCGACCACGGCCAGCCTCGGCTACGTCTCCTCCAGCCTGGTCAAGGAGGTGGCCTCCCTCGGGGGTGACATCTCCGGCCTCGTGCCCCCCGCGGTGCAGGCCCGGCTGACCGCGAAGCTGGCCTCTCGCACGACGGGACGGGGTGAGTGATTTGGAGCCGTCCCACACGCCCCACTACAGTTGCTCCGATCTGTTGTGCCCGGACCTGGAAGTGATCATCTGAACGGCCTGGACCCGAGAGCGCCGCTCGTGCTCGATACTCGCGAGCTCGGCCGCCGCCCGGGGTCCCAGCGTGAGGTGTCGCGGACAGTGCCGGCTCCAGCAGATCTGGGCATCGAAGTCCTCTCCGTTCCCGAGGGCGCGCCGGTCGAGCTCGACCTGCGCCTGGAGGCGGTCATGGAAGGCGTGCTCGTCACCGGGACGGCCTCGGCCGTGCTGGAGGGTGAGTGCGCACGGTGCCTGGAGCCGATCCACGACGAGCTCGAGGTGACGTTCCAGGAGCTGTTCGTCTACGACGACATCCGGGACTCCGCGGAGGCGGAGGAGGACGACGAGGTCAGCATGCTGCAGGACGACCTGGTCGACCTGGAGCCGCTGCTGCGGGATGCGGTGGTGCTCGCACTGCCGTTCCAGCCCTTGTGCCAGGACGACTGTCCCGGGTTGTGCCCCGAGTGCGGGGTGCGACTCATCGACGAGCCGGACCACGCGCACGAGGCGCCGATCGACCCGCGGTGGGCGGCACTGACCAAGCTCGAGCAAGACCCCACAGACTGACGAGCGCTCGACCCCGAGCGCACCCGAACCAAGGAGAAGACAGTGGCTGTTCCGAAGCGGAAGATGTCGCGCAGCAACACGCGTCACCGTCGTTCGCAGTGGAAGGCTGTCGCCCCGTCGCTGGTGACCTGCGCCAATCCGGCCTGCGGCGCCAAGCACCTGCCGCACCGTGCCTGCGGCACCTGCGGCCAGTACGGCGCGCGCGCCGACCGCCGCCAGGTCCTCTGACCTGACCCACCTGCGTCAGGCCGACGGCATCACTGCCTACGACGAGCTGCGACGAGCGCTCGGGGATCCCACGCTGGACCCCGAGCTGCTCGACCGCGCCCTGACGCACCGCTCCTACGCCTACGAGAACGGTGGTCTTCCGACCAACGAGAGGCTGGAGTTCCTCGGCGACTCGGTGCTCGGCGTCGTGGTCACCGAGACGCTGTACCGGGTCCACCCCGACCTCTCCGAGGGTCGGCTGGCCAAGCTGCGCGCGGCCGTGGTCAACGCCCGTGCGCTCGCCGGCGTGGCCCGCGAGATCGGCCTCGGCGCCCACATCAAGCTGGGGCGCGGCGAGGAGGCCACCGGTGGCCGCGACAAGGCGTCGATCCTGTCCGACACGGTCGAGGCCGTGATCGGCGCGATCCACCTCAGCGGCGGCATCGAGGTCTCCTCGGTCGTCGTCCACCGGCTCTTCGACCCGCTCATCGAGGCAGCCTCGGCGCTCGGCGCCGGCCTGGACTGGAAGACCTCCCTCCAGGAGCTCGCGGCCGACCAGAGCCTCGGCGTGCCGGAGTACGTCATCGAGGACGACGGCCCCGACCACATGAAGACCTTCGTCGCCCAGGTGCGCGTCGGCGACAAGCTCTACGGCAACGGCCACGGCCGCTCCAAGAAGGAAGCCGAGCAGGGCGCCGCCGAGACCGCCTACGGCGAGATCGCCGCAGCGCTCGGCCTCGACGCCAACGGCCGCCCGCTCGCCGCGGGCAGCTGAGCCCTTGCCCGAGCTCCCCGAGGTCGAGGTCGTCCGGGCCGGCCTCGAGCGCCACGTCACCGGCGCCACGATCACGCTCGTCGACGTCCTCCACGACCGTCCCGTGCGCCGCCACCCGGGCGGCGCATCCGGCTTCGCCGCGGCCCTGACCGGCCGCCGGATCGAGGGCGCCCGCCGCCGCGGGAAGTACCTCTGGCTCCCCTTGGACAACGGCGACGCGATCCTGGGCCACCTCGGCATGAGCGGCCAGATGCTCGTCCAGCCGGTCGACGCCCCGGCCGAGCGGCACCTGCGCGTCCGCTTCGCGCTCGCCGGCACCGACCACGGTCGTGAGCTGCGTTTCGTCGACCAGCGGATGTTCGGCGGCCTGTCGGTCTCCGCGGGCGGCGCCGAGCTGCCGCACGAGATCGCACACATCGCCCGTGACCCGCTCGACCCGGAGTTCGACGACGCGGCCTTCATCGCGCGGCTGCGCAAGCGCACCTCGGGCGTGAAGCGGCTGCTGCTCGACCAGGGCCTGGTCTCCGGCGTCGGCAACATCTACGCCGACGAGGCGCTGTGGCGCACGGGGCTCCACGGCGAGCGGCCGGGGGACCGGCTGACCCGCGCCCAGGCCGTGGCCCTGCTGGGCCACGCCCGCGACGTGATGACCGAGGCGCTCGGCCAGGGCGGCACGTCCTTCGACGCGCTCTACGTCAACGTCAACGGCGAGTCCGGCTACTTCGACCGCTCCCTGCACGCCTACGGCCGTGAGAACCAGCCGTGCGACCGGTGCGGGACGCCGATCCGCCGCGTGGCCTTCATGAACCGGTCGTCGTACTTCTGCCCGAAGTGCCAGCCGGCGCCGCGACGGCGCCACTGAGCCTGCGCCACTGAGCCTGCGCCACTGAGTCGGCGCCGCTGAACAGGTGTCCGGACAGGCCTCCGCGCGTTTGACCGGGGGCGTGTGAAGTGGGACTCTTGGAGACGGCCCCCACCCCCGGGCCAGACCTCACGAACCGGAAGGCTCAACTTCATGGCCAAGGCGCTGATCGGTCACCTGAACAGCGACCTCCGCGACCCCCGTCTCGCGGTCGAGAACGCTCGACTCCGCAACCGGGTCGCTGAGCTGGAGTCCCTCGTCCTCCGTCTGTCGGAGGAGAACGACAAGCTGATGTCGGCCCGTGCTGCCGAGATCCTCACGGGCGACGCTGCGGAGATGCAGCCCGCCTGAGTCACTGACTCCCGACGGCGGCCCGGCCGCCGTCACCAGGTGAACCACCACCACGACACGAACCACGTCGCCCCGACGGGCGAGCGTGGTTCGTCCGCTTTTCTCGTGCGGAAATCCGGTGGCGCCGGGCCCCGTACGACGCCTAACGTCTCGTCCTCGTGAGCCGGATCGTCGAAGCAGTCGCACCGGCCCGCCTCGGACCGGACTTCCGGCGACTGATGGCCTCGACCTGGGTGAGCAACCTGGGCGACGGGATCGCCCTCGCGGCCGGCCCGCTGCTGGTCGCCTCGCAGACCCGCTCGCCGGCGCTGGTGTCGATGGCGATGCTGCTCGTGGGGCTGCCGTGGCTGCTGTTCGGCCTGCTGGCCGGCGCGGTCGCCGACCGGGTCGACCGCAAGCGGATGGTCGTCCTCGCGAACTCGCTGCGGATGGTCGTGCTGGGCGCCCTGGTCGCCTCGATCCTCACCGACGTGGTCAGCATCGCGGTCGTCCTCGTCGCGATGTTGCTGCTCGGGACGGCCGAGGTGTTCGCGGACACCGCCTACCGCACCTTCCTGCCGATGCTGGTCGCCAAGCCGGACCTGGGCATCGCGAACGCGCGCCTGCAGGCGGGCTTCATCACGCTCAACCAGTTCGCCGGGGCGCCGGTCGGCGCGGCGCTGTTCGCGGTCGGGATGGCGGTGCCCTTCGGCGTCCAGATCGCGTGCGGGCTGCTGGCCGTCGTCCTCGTGTCCCGGATCGCGCTGCCGCCGGGACCGGTGCGCGGAGACGTCGACACGCACGTCCTGCGCGACATCGGTGACGGCCTGCGGTGGCTGATGGGACACCCGCCGGTGCGGACGCTGGCGCTCGTCATCGTCACCTTCAACGTCACCTGGGCGGCGGCCTGGTCGATCCTCGTCCTCTACTCGCTCGACGTGCTGCACATGGGCGCGGTCGGCTACGGCCTGCTGACCACCGCGTCGGCGGCCGGGGGACTGGTCGGCACCTTCGCCTTCGGCTGGCTCGAGCGGCACGTCCCGCTGGCGACGCTGATGCGCACCTGCCTCGCGCTGGAGGTCGTCATGCACCTCGGCTTCGCGGTCACGAAGGTGGCGTGGGTCGCGGTGCTGATCATGTTCGGCTTCGGCGTCTACGCCTTCGTCTGGGGCACCCTGTCGCAGGCGGTGCGGCAGCGGGCCGTCCCGACGGAGTTCCAGGGCCGGGTCGGCTCGGTCTACAGCGTCGCGATCTTCGGCGGCATCGTCGTCGGCAGCGCGCTCGGTGGTCAGATCGCCCAGCACGGCGGCATCACGGCGCCCTTCTGGTTCGCCTTCGTCGGCTCCGGGATCACGCTCCTCCTGGTGTGGCGGCAGCTGGGCCACATCGCACACGTCGACGAGGCCCACCACGACGGGCACGGTGGCGACACACGGGTGCAGGACTCGGACCCGATGGCGGGGTAGCCTGAGACCGCCGAGCTTCCCCCTGCGTCGGACCGGACCTGACGGACCCCTGAAGGGAGCCTGCGTGTATCTGAAGAGCCTGACCCTCAAGGGGTTCAAGTCCTTCGCGTCCGCCACGACCCTCCAGCTCGAGCCGGGCATCACCTGCATCGTCGGGCCCAACGGCTCGGGCAAGTCCAATGTCGTCGACGCCCTCGCCTGGGTGATGGGCGAGGCCAGCGCCAAGAGCCTGCGCGGCGGCAAGATGGACGACGTCATCTTCGCCGGTACGTCGGGGCGTCCGCCGCTCGGGCGGGCCGAGGTCGTGCTGACGATCGACAACAGCGACGGTGCCCTGCCGATCGACTACTCCGAGGTCACGATCAGCCGGACGATGTTCCGCACCGGCGGCTCGGAGTACGCCATCAACGGCACCACCTGCCGGCTGCTCGACGTCCAGGAGCTGCTCAGCGACTCCGGCATCGGGCGCGAGATGCACGTCATCGTCGGCCAGGGCCAGCTCGACCAGATCCTGCACGCGACCCCCGAGGACCGCCGCGGCTTCATCGAGGAGGCCGCCGGCGTCCTCAAGCACCGCAAGCGCAAGGAGAAGGCGCTGCGGAAGCTCGACTCCACCGACGGCAACCTCAACCGCCTCAACGACCTGCTGAGCGAGATCCGTCGCCAGCTCAAGCCGCTCGGCCGCCAGGCCGAGGTGGCCCGTCGGGCGGCGACCGTGCAGGCCGACGTCCGCGACGCCCGCGCCCGCCTGCTCGCCGACGACCTGGTGACCGCGCGGACCTCGCTGGAGCAGGAGCTCGCCGACGAGAGCGTGCTGCTCGCCCGCCGCCAGGAGGTCGAGGCGGCCGTCGCCCGGGCGCGCGAGCAGGAGGCCCGGCTCGAGGCCGCGCTGCGGGAGGACCTGCCCGCGCTGTCCGCTGCCCAGGAGACCCTGTCGTCCCTCAACGCGCTGCGCGAGCGCTTCCGCGGCACCCAGAGCCTCGCCGCCGAGCGGGTGCGCAACGCCGCCGGCGTCACCGAGGCCGAGGTCGAGCAGGGGCGCGACCCCGAGGAGCTCGAGGCCGAGGCCGCCCGGCTCGCCGCCCAGGAGGCGGAGATCGCCGCCCAGGTCGCCGAGCAGCAGGGCGCGCTCGAGAAGGCGGTCCAGGACCGTCGTACGGCGGAGGACGCCGCGGCCACCGAGGAGCGGCGCGTCGCGGGGCTGCTCCGCGCCGCCGCCGACCGCCGCGAGGGCCTCGCCCGGCTGCACGGCCAGGTCAACACACTGCGCTCCCGCGCCACCTCCTCGGAGGAGGAGATCGGCCGGCTGGAGGCCGCCCGCACCGACGCGGTCGCCCGCGCCGAGAAGTCCCAGCGTGACTTCACCGCGCTCGAGACCCGGGTCGCCGGCCTCGACGCCGGCGAGGAGGGCCTCGACGCCGAGCACGAGGGTGCCGTCGCCGCGCTCGACGACATCGAGGAGCGCCTGGCCAAGGTCCGCGAGGAGGCCCAGCAGGCCGACCGCGACAAGGCCGGACTGACCGCGCGCAAGGAGGCCCTCGAGCTGGGCCTGTCCCGCAAGGACGGCGCCGGCGCGCTGCTCGCGGCCAGCGACACCGTCTCCGGCCTGCTCGGCTCCGTCGCCGCGCTCGTGACGGTCCGCTCCGGCTACGAGGGCGCGGTCGCCGCCGCCCTCGGCGCCGCCGCCGACGCGGTCGCCGTCACCGACGCCGACTCCGCCGTCGCCGCCATCGACCACCTCAAGGCCGACGACCTGGGCCGCGCCGGCCTGCTGCTCGGCGGGGGAGAGGCCGAGGCCGTCTCGTCGTGGCCCGCGCTTCCGCCCGGGACGTCGTACGCCGCCGACGTCGTCGACTGCCCCGCCCAGGTCCGCCCGGCGCTCAACCGGCTGCTGCGCAAGGTCGCGGTCGTCGACGACCTGCCGGGTGCCCGCGCCCTCGTCGCCGACCTGCCCGACCTGGTCGCGGTCACCCGCGACGGCGACCTGCTCGGCGCCCACTTCGCCTCTGGCGGGTCCCACGCCACCCAGAGCCTGATCGAGGTCCAGGCCGCCGTCGACGAGGCGACCGAGCAGCTCGCCGAGGCCGTGGCCGCCTCCGAGCGGCTGTCCTTCGACCTCTCCCGGCTCGAGAACGAGCGCGCCGAGGCGCAGCAGCGCGTCGACGTCGCGCTCGCCAAGCTCCACGAGTCCGACGCCACCCTGGCCGCGGTCGCCGAGGAGCTCGGCCAGCACGGCTCGCTGGCCCGCGCCGCCCGGGCCGAGGCCGACCGCCTCACCGCCGCCATCAGCCAGGCCGAGACCGCCCGCGAGCAGGCGCTCGTCGGACTCGCCGAGCTCGAGCAGCGGCTCGCCGCCGCCGAGGAGGACGGTGGCGAGGAGGAGCCCGACACCACCGAGCAGGAGCGCCTCGTCGAGGCCACCCGCGCCGCCCGTCAGACCGAGATGGAGGCGCGCCTGGCGCTGCGCACCTCGGAGGAGCGGGCTCGCGCACTGCACGGCCGCGTCGACCAGATGCGCAAGGCCGCCGAGGCCGAGCGGGTCGCCCGCGCCCGCGCCGCCGAGCGTCGCGCCCGGTTGATCGCCGAGGGCCGGGCCGGTCAGGCGGTCGCCACGGCGGCGGCGTACGCCCTGACGCGGCTGGAGGCCTCCGTCGCGCAGGCGGCCGAGCGCCGGCAGGCCGTCGAGGACTCGCGCCGCGGCCGTGAGCAGGAGCTGATGGGTGTGCGGCAGGCGCTGCGCGACCTCGGCAAGGAGCTCGAGGAGCTGGTCAGCTCGGTCCACCGCGACGAGATGGCCCGCGCCCAGCAGCGGATGCGGATCGAGCAGATCGAGACGAAGGCGCTCGAGGAGCTCGGCCTGGAGCCCGACGGCCTCGTCGCCGACTACGGCCCCGACCAGCCGGTCCCCGTGCTGGAGCCGCCCGCCGACGGCGACGCGGCCGCGGACGCCGAGGCGGAGGCCGCGGACGGCGCCGAGCCCGAGCCGCGCACGGTGCCCTACGTCCGCGAGGAGCAGGTCAAGCGCCTGAGGACCGCCGAGAAGGCGCTGTCGATGCTCGGCAAGGTCAACCCGCTCGCGCTGGAGGAGTTCTCCGCGATGGAGGAGCGCCACCAGTTCCTGTCCGAGCAGCTCGAGGACCTGCGCCAGACCCGCAAGGACCTCCTCGACATCGTCAAGGACGTCGACGCCCGCGTCGAGGCGGTCTTCACCGAGGCCTACGCCGACGTGACCAAGGCGTTCGACCAGACCTTCGCGCGCCTCTTCCCGGGGGGCGAGGGACGCCTCGTCCTGACCGACCCGTCCGACATGCTCACCACCGGCGTCGAGGTCGAGGCCCGCCCGCCGGGCAAGAAGGTCAAGCGCCTCTCGCTGCTCTCCGGCGGCGAGCGGTCCCTGGTCGCCGTCGCCTTCCTGGTGGCGCTCTTCAAGGCCCGGCCCTCGCCGTTCTACATCCTCGACGAGGTCGAGGCCGCCCTGGACGACACCAACCTCGGCCGCCTGCTGGAGATCTACGAGGAGCTGCGCGAGAACTCCCAGCTCCTCGTGATCACCCACCAGAAGCGCACCATGGAGGTCGGCGACGCGCTCTACGGCGTCACCATGCGCGGCGACGGCGTCTCGGCCGTGATCAGCCAGCGGCTCCGCAAGGAGACCGCGTGACCGACGGCGTGAAGACCGAGGCGGACCGGAGCCGGCCGACCCGGTCGTCGTACAAGGCATGGCGCACGGCGACCACGCGGTGGTCCGACGACGACGTCTACGGCCACCTCAACAACGCCCGCTACTTCGACCTGATCGACACCGCGGTCAACGTCCACCTCCACGAGGAGACCGGCACCGACATCCGCGTCCTGCCGGCGATCGGAGTGGTGGCCGAGGTGTCCTGCCGCTACTTCGCCGAGATGGGCTACCCCCGCCCGATCGAGATGGGTCTGGCGGTCGAGCGGCTCGGCACCTCGTCGGTCGTCTACCGCGTCGGCCTGTTCCAGGGTGACGGCGACGAGGCCTGTGCGGAGGGCCGGTTCGTGCACGTGTACGTCGACAACACCGACCCCGCGCGGCCGGTCACCCCGATCCCGGACGTGATCCGCGCGGCCGTCGCGCCGCTCGTGGTGTGACTCCGGTTGTGACGTCGGTCGCTCCGTGACCGGATCGGGCCACGCCGGTTCACGATCGGTGCGGTCCGCGAGGCAGGATGGAGAGGACAGACCGATCCCTGCTCGGAGGAGTCGACCGTGCTTTTCGTCCTGCTGGCCATCCTGCTCAGCCTCGCCGTGTCCGGCGTCGTGGTCCTCTACGTGGCCTACCCGCACCGCGGCGAGCAGGTCCCCGGCGTCCCGTGGCTCGGCGACGCGATGGCGAAGGCCGTCGACGCCGCTCCGGTGATCGAGGACGAGGAGCGCGACCTGCTGCGCATGCAGTAGTCCCTCCGGCGGTCGAGGAGGTCGCGCAGCGACCGTCACGAGACCCCCGGACGCGATTGCCGGACTGTGCCGACGGCGTGATGGGATGGGTCCATGCAGGAGTGGATCTACCTGGTCATCGGCATCGCCGTCGTCGGCGTGCTCGCGATCGCCGGCTTCGTCACCACGCGGGTACGACGCCCGGGCGGCCTCCCCGAGAAGGCAAGCACCGACGTCATCACCCCGGCGCCGTCCACCACGGTCGAGGCGCCGACGGCACCACCGACCGTCGAGGTCGAGACCCCCGAGGCTCCGGCCGAGCCGGCGGCCCCGACCCTCGAGACGCCGGAGAAGCCTGCCTCCCGCCTGGTCCGCCTGCGCCAGCGCCTCGCCGGCTCCAACGCGCTGGGCCGAGGCCTGCTCGGCCTGCTCAGCCGTGACCAGCTCGACGAGGACACCTGGGAGGCCATCGAGGACCTCCTCATCGGCGCCGACATCGGCGTCGCCCCCACCCAGGAGCTGGTCGAGAACCTCCGCACCCGGCTCCGGGTCGAGGGCGGCCAGGCCGCCGACGCCCGCGCCGTGCTGCGCGAGGAGCTGATCAACCTGGTCGACCCGACCATGGACCGCGCGCTGAAGGTCAGCGGCGAGGGCGATGCTCCCGGCGTCGTGCTCGTGGTCGGGGTGAACGGGACCGGCAAGACCACCACCGTCGGCAAGATCGCCCGCATCCTCGTCGCCGACGAACGCACCACGCTGCTCGCCGCCGCCGACACCTTCCGCGCCGCGGCCGCCGACCAGCTGTCCACCTGGGGCGAGCGGGTCGGCGTCGAGGTCGTCCGTGGCCCCGAGGGCGGCGACCCCGCCAGCGTCGCGTTCGACGCCGTCAAGGAGGGCATCGACCGCGGTGTCGACACCGTCGTCGTCGACACCGCCGGCCGCCTGCAGAACAAGCAGGGCCTGATGGACGAGCTCGGCAAGGTCAAGCGGGTCATCGAGAAGCAGACCCCGGTCACCGAGGTCCTGCTCGTCCTCGACGCCACGACGGGCCAGAACGGCCTGATCCAGGCGAAGGTCTTCTCCGAGGTCGTCGACGTCACCGGCATCGCGCTCACCAAGCTCGACGGCTCCGCCAAGGGTGGCATCGTCGTCGCCGTCCAGCGCCAGCTCGGCGTCCCGGTCAAGCTCGTCGGCCTCGGCGAGGGCCCCGACGACCTGGCGCCGTTCGACCCGGCGGCGTTCGTCGACGCGCTGCTGAGCTGAGGCCTCCGGGACGGCGTCCGGCCGTCATGACCCCGTAACGGATCCGGGGAACTCGTTACCTGCCCGAAACACGACCCCTCTGCGGCCGAAACCAACCGCGAGGAACGTTCGGGGCATGGAAAACGGCTACTACACCTGGATGCTGGTGTCGGCCTCGCTCGTCCTCTTGATGACCGCCCCTGGCCTGGCGCTCTTCTACGGCGGCATGAGCCGGACCAAGTCGGTCCTCAACATGCTGATGATGTCGTTCAGCGCCCTCGGCGTCGTCGGCATCGTCTACGCCCTCTGGGGCTGGTCGATGTCGTACAGCACGACATTCGGCGACACCGACGGCGGCTCGGGCAAGGAGATCGCGAAGCTGTTCTCCGACCCGTTCAACCAGTTCGGGCTCGAGAAGACGCTCCCCGACAACTACGTGTTCGTGGCCTTCCAGCTCACCTTCGCGGTGATCACGGCCGCCCTGATCAGCGGTGCGGTCGCCGACCGGCTGAAGTTCTCGGCGTGGCTGGTGTTCCTGCCGATCTGGGTGACCCTCTCCTACTTCCCGCTCGCCCACCAGGTGTGGGGCGGCGGATTCCTCAGCGGTGTCGAGGGCGGCCTCGCCGACTGGCTGTTCTCCGGCCCGGAGGGCGCGGAGGTCGCGCCGATCGACTACGCCGGCGGCACGGTCGTCCACATCAACGCCGGTGTCGCGGGCCTGGTCCTCGCGCTGCTGGTCGGCAAGCGGATCGGCTTCGGCAAGGAGCCCTTCAAGCCGCACAACCTGACCCTCACGATGATCGGTGCCGGCCTGCTGTGGTTCGGCTGGTTCGGCTTCAACGTCGGCTCGATCGTCAACCTCGACGCCTACACGACCGAGACCGGCCTGGTCTGGCTCAACACCACGCTCGCCACCTGCGCCGCGATGCTGGGCTGGCTGCTCGTCGAGAAGCTGCGTGACGGCCACGCCACCTCCCTCGGCGCCGCGTCCGGCGTCGTCGCCGGCCTGGTCGCGATCACCCCGGCCTGCGGCAACCTCGTGCCGTGGAGCTCGATCGTGCTGGGCGCGGTGGCCGGTGGCGTCTGCGCCCTGGCCGTCGGCCTCAAGTACAAGCTCGGGTACGACGACTCGCTGGACGTCGTGGGCGTCCACCTCGTCGGCGGCCTCATCGGCACCATCGGCGTCGGCTTCCTCGCCTCCAACGACGGCGGCCTGCTCACCGGCGGCGGTCCCAAGCAGCTCGTCGTGCAGCTGGTGGTCGCGCTCTACGCGGTCGTCTGGTCGGCGCTCGCCACGCTGGTCGTGGGGCTCGCCATCAAGTTCACGATCGGGCTCCGGCTCGAGGCCGACGACGAGGTCGAGGGCATCGACTTCGTCGAGCACGGCGAGTCCGCCTACGACCTCGGTACCGGCGGTGGCGCCCGTCGTGCCTCGGTCCTCACCCCCTGAAGCGAGAGGTAGAGCCCAATGAAGCTGGTCACGGCAGTCATCAAGCCGCACAAGTGGGAGGACGTCCGCGAGGCCCTCGAGACCTTCGGGGTCACCGGGATGACGGTGAGCGAGGTCAGCGGCTACGGCCGCCAGAAGGGCCACACCGAGGTCTACCGCGGCGCGGAGTACGACATCGCGCTGGTGCCCAAGATCCGGATCGAGATCGTCGTGGACGACGCGGACACCGAGGACATCGTCGGCATCATCACCAAGACGGCCCACACCGGCCGGATCGGTGACGGCAAGGTCTGGGTGAGCCCCGTCGAGACGGTGGTCCGGGTCCGGACCGGCGACAAGGACAACGCGGCGATCTGAGCGCAGCGGGCTCCAGCCGAGCCATTCACCGCCGTGTAACGCGTACCGGGAGACGCGTTACACGGCGGTAACAATGCGCCTCCACAGTTTTCGGATGCCTGAACTGCTCCAGCCCCAGCTCGCGGTGGCCGCGGCCGACACGGCCGCCGGTGACACCGCCTGGCTCCTCGCCGCAGCCGCCTTGGTCCTGCTGATGGCCCCGGGCCTCGCCTTCTTCTACGGCGGCATGGTCCGGTCCAAGAGCGTCCTCAACATGATGATGATGGTCTTCGGCGCGCTCGCCGTCGTGATGGTCGTCTGGGTGCTCGTCGGCTACTCGCTCGCGTTCGGCGACGACCTCGGTGGCGGCCTCGTCGGCGACCCGACCCAGTTCGCCGGGTTCAAGGGGATGCTCGAGGCGGACCCGGAGGCGTCGTACCCGATCACGCTGTTCGCGGCCTTCCAGGGCCTCTTCGCGGTGATCACGGTCGGCCTGATCGCCGGCGCGATCGCGGACCGCACGCGCTTCGGCACCTGGCTGGTCTTCGCCGGGCTATGGACCGTCCTCGTCTACGCGCCGGTCGCGCACTGGATCTTCGACTTCAGCGCCGGCGACCACGTCGGTGGCTGGATGGCCAACCGGCTCGGCGCCCTCGACTTCGCCGGTGGTACGGCGGTCGAGATCAACTCCGGCGCGGCCGGCCTCGCCGCCGCCCTCGTGCTGGGCCGCCGGGTCGGCTTCGGCCGCGACCCGATGAAGCCGCACAACCTGACCCTGGTCATGGTCGGCGCGGGCCTGCTGTGGTTCGGCTGGTTCGGCTTCAACGCCGGCTCGGCGCTCGCCGCCAACAACACCGCCGCCATCGTCTTCGTCAACACGCTGCTCGCGGGCTGCACCGGCCTGCTGGCCTGGCTCGCGGTCGAGCGCTTCCGCGACGGCCACGCGACGTCCTTCGGCGCCGCCTCCGGTGTCGTCGCGGGCCTGGTGGCGATCACGCCCTCGTGCGGCGCGGTCACCCCGATCGGCGCGATGCTCGTCGGCGTCGCGGCCGGTGCGATCTGTGCGCTCGCGGTCGGCCTCAAGTACACCTTCAAGTACGACGACTCGCTCGACGTCGTCGGCGTCCACCTCGTCGGCGGCCTGGTCGGCACGATCATCATCGGCCTGCTGGCCTCCTCGGACGTGACCAGCGTGGACGGCCTGCTCTACGGCGGTGGGGCCGACCAGCTCGGCAAGCAGCTGGTGGCGGCCGGCGCGACCCTCGCGTTCTCGTTCACGATGACCGCGCTCCTCGTGTGGGTGCTCGAGAAGACGATGGGCTTCCGGGTCGACCCCGAGCACGAGGTGGCCGGTGTCGACCTCGTGATCCACGCCGAGACGGCGTACGACCTGCACATCACCGGCGGTGCCCGCCCCCATTTCGGCCCCGGTACTGGAAGCATGCACTCATGAAGCTGATCAGCGCGGTCGTGAAGCCGCACAAGTGGGAGGACGTCCGGCAGGCGCTCGAGGCCGTCGGCGTCAACGGGATGACCGTCAGCGAGGTCAGCGGCTACGGCCGCCAGAAGGGCCACACGGAGGTCTACCGCGGCGCCGAGTACGACATCGCGATGGTGCCGAAGGTGCGCATCGAGATCGTCGCCGACGACCACGACGTCGAGCAGATCGTCGAGACCATCACGAAGGCGGCCCAGACCGGCAAGGTCGGCGACGGCAAGATCTGGGTGACACCGGTCGAGTCCGTCGTCCGGGTGCGCACCGGCGACACCGGCCCGTCGGCCGTCTGACGCCGGACGCCGCCACCGCCCGATGACCGCCGCCGACCGCGTCGCCCGGACCGCCGCCGCCGACGCCCTCTGCGCCAAGGCGTACGACGACGCGGGCGGCCCCGACACGGGCGTGGCGCTGGTCGCGGTCGGCGGCTACGGACGCGGCGACATGGCGCCCTACTCCGACCTCGACCTGGTCCTCGTCTCCGACGAGGGCGTGGCCGAGGAGCGGGGGGAGTGGTGGGCGGAGTTCGCCGGCCAGGTCTGGTACCCGCTCTGGGACACCGGGATGAAGCTCGACCACTCGGTGCGCTCACTGCCGGAGATGCTCACCGCCGCGGGGGCGGACGTGCGGGTCGCCTCCGGCCTGCTCGACGTGCGCCACGTCGCGGGCGACCCCAACCTCACCCTGCGGCTGCGGACCACGATCCTCGCCCAGTGGCGACGCCAGGCCCGCGAGCGGTTGCCCGAGCTGCACGAGATGGTGCGCAACCGGCACCGGCTGATCGGCGAGCTGGCGCACCTGTCGATGCCCGACCTCAAGGAGGCCGAGGGCGGGCTCCGCGACGCGACCGTCCTGAAGAGCCTCACCGCGACCTGGCTGGTCGACGTGCCGGCGGCCGACCTCGAGCGCTGCCGGGTACACCTGCTCGACGTGCGCGACGTGCTGCACGAGGCGGCGGGCCGGGCCACCGACCGGATCGCCCCCGAGTTCTGGACGCCCCTCGCGGAGGGGCTCGACCTCCCGGACGAGCGCGCGGCGCAGCGCCACGTGCGTGAGCTCGGTCGCCGGCTGACCCACCTGTCACGGCTCGCCTGGCGGCGGGCCGACGACGCGGTGCGGCGTACTCCCGCGGCGCGGCCACGGCGGCCCGAGCTCGAGCGGATCGCGGCCGGGGTGGCCCTGTCCAAGGGCGAGGTCGTGCTCGACAAGGGCGCACGCCCGGCCCAGGACCCGGTGCTCCTGCTGCGGGCGGCCGCCGAGGCCGCCACCCGCGACGCCGTGCTCGCCCCGCCTACCGCCGCGCGGCTCGTGCGCGAGTGCCCTCCGCTGCCGGTGCCGTGGCCCGACGAGGCGCGCCAGCAGATGGTCCGCCTGCTCGCCGCCGGACGCGGCCTGCTCGGCGTGTGGGAGACGCTCGAGGAGACGGGGGCGCTGGCCCGGATCCTGCCCGAGTGGGAGCGGATCCGGCTGCTGCCGCACGCCTCGGTCATCCACCGCTTCACCGTCGACCGCCACGTCGTCGAGACGTGCGTCGAGGCGGCCGCGCTGATCCGCGACGTGTCCCGCCCCGACGTGCTGGTCGTCGCCGCGCTGCTCCACGACATCGGCAAGGGCGGGCTGACCGAGCACAGCGTCGCCGGGGCGCCGATCGCCCGCGAGATCGCCGAGCGGATGGGCTTCGCGGCCGACGAGGTCGAGCTGGTCGCGCAGCTCGTGCGCTGGCACCTGCTGCTCGCCGACATCGCGACCACCCGCGACCCCGACGACCCCGCGACCATCGACGCGCTGACCGAGCACATCCGTACGCCGGAGGCGCTCGCCCTGCTGACCGCGCTCACGGAGGCCGACGCCAAGGCCGCCTCCGCCAAGGCCTGGTCGTCGTGGCGGGCCGGGCTGGTCCTCGACCTGTCCCGCCGGGCCCGCGCCGCGCTCCAGCAGGGCAGCGTCCCGCCCGCCTTCCGGGTCGAGGAGATCGAGGTCCCGCCGGCCGCCCTCGCGGGTGGCGTCTCCATCGAGGTCGCGCCCGTCGACGACGGCGCCCGGGTCACCACGGTCGCTCCCGACCGGGTCGGCCTGCTGGCCGACGTCGCCGCCATGTTCGCGCTGCGCCGGGTCCCGGTCCGGGCCGCCCGGGTCTGGTCCCAGGGCGACTACGGCGTCTCCGTGTGGGACGTCGCCGACGAGTTCCTCGACGCCGGTGCCCTGCGCAACCAGCTGGACGGCATCGCCGCCCGCCGGGTGGACCCGGCCCAGCGGCTGGCCCCGCGCCCGGCCGCCGAGGGCGAGCTCGCGCCGACGGTCGTCGTACGGCCCGAGGCGAGCGACCACGCGACGGTCATCGAGGTCCGGGCGGCCGACCGGATCGGCGTGGTCTACCAGGTCAGTGCCGCGCTCGCCGGCCTCGACATGACGGTGCGCTCGGCCCACGTCTCGACGCTCGGCCCCCAGGCCGTCGACGTCTTCTACGTGCAGGAGGCCTCGGCCGGCGCGCTCTCGGAGACGCGCGCAGCCGAGGCCGCCCACACGGTCCGGGCCGCGATCAGCCCGGAGTGACGATTCGCCCGATCAGGGGGTCGGGGAGACCACCTTCGTCGAGGCACCGGTGACCGGGTCCACCTCGTAGTAGTAGTGCGGCGAGCCGTCCGCGTTGGGCATGGCGGCAGGGTCGGGGCTGACGCCGAACGCGGTGCAGACCAGGGTGCCGTTGGGGTTGAGGTGGGCCTTGATGAACTCGGTGTTGCCCGGGAAGCGCTCCGAGAACGGCAGCTGCGGCTTGTTGGCGCAGGTCTCCGGCAGCATCAGCCCGTAGATGCCGCCGTGGGCGACGACGACACCGGTGCCGCGGTCGTTGCGGTGCTCGCGGGCGTACTGCGTCCACCAGCGCTCCCAGCGCTCCTGGACGTCGTAGTAGTCCTCGGCCCCGCCGAACGCGTTGCCGCGCGTCGACGGGTCGTTGACCCACTGGTACATGATGCCGCCGGCGATGCGCTCGTCCTTGGAGGGGAGCTCGACCTCGCGGAGGTCCTCGTCGGCGAGGACGGGGACGTCGTGGTCGGCGGCGACACCGTCGGCGGTCTGGTAGGTCCGGACCATGATCGAGGAGTCGACCGAGGCGATCGGCTCGTCGTGCAGGAACTCGACCAGCCTGGCGGCCTGCTGGATGCCCACGGCGTTGAGCTCCTCCTCCGGCACCGGGTAGACGGACTTGGCGTGGCGGACGAAGAGCAGGTCGTAGCCGGGGGAGACCTGCTTGGGCTTCGGGTCGGCGTCGGCCTGGAGGCCCACGACGGCGGGCGTCGTGGCCAGGACGGCGATCGTCGCAGCGAGGGCGGAGAGTCGGGTACGGCGCTTCATCGGTTGTCCTCCGGGTTCGGTGTGCGCGGAGGCCCGAGCATCGGGAGGAGCAGTCCGGCCCAGGGCGCCGGTCCCGGTCAGTGAGACCTGCGTCACGTCCGGGCGGGGTGGCTCAGCGGGGCTTGCGCACCTTCGCCACCCGGCGGTCCAGGTCGACGCGGACCGGCCGGTCGTCGTCGTCGTCCGGGTTGGGCGTGACGACGCCCTGGTTGTCGTGCGACTTGAGGTCGCGGTCGGCGCGCGCCCGGGCGGGGTCGAAGACGTCGATGAAGCTGCCCAGGCCGTCGGCCATCCCGCTCGAGACGGGGTTGTCCGAGCGGAGCACCCGGTTGCCGGCGACGACGACGAGCACCAGCAGGAGCAGCCCCGCCCCCACGAACACCGCCACCGTCACCATCGTCCCAGCGTAGGCCGGTGCCGGGAGCGGGGCAGCGGGATCAGCAGCAGCGCGACTGCGGGCTGTGCTCCCGCTGGTCGGCGCGGTGCCGCTCCCAGGCCCGCCGCGTCATCGGCACGGTGCCGGACGCGGCGCACCGGGCGACGTACTCGTCCCAGCGGGCCTCGCCCGTCGACTCCCGGACGAACCAGCGCAGGCCCGCCCACCAGTGGCGTACGACGCTCACTGCCGGCTCCCCGTCAGCCGCGACTCCTCCCACTCCCGCACGGCCGCCTTCTCGTCGGCCGTGGCGAAGAAGTCCGAGGGCGCGACGATCCGCGACGGCGTGGCCGGCACCTCCGTCGTGGGCAGGCCACCGGCCCGGAGGGCCCGCACCCAGACGACGGCCGCGTTGGCGACCACGACCAGGGTCAGGATGGCGAAGGTGAGCTGGAGGACGCCGTTGGTGGTGGAGTTCTGGATGACCTGGTCCATCTGGCCCACGTCCTTCGCCGGTGCGAGCACCTGGCCCGCGTCGCGGGCGTCGCGGTAGCGGTCCGCCTGCGCGAAGTAGCCGATCGCAGGGTTGTCCGAGAACACCTTCTGCCAGCTCGCGGTCATCGTCGTGACCAGGTCCCACGCGAGCGGGACCAGCGGCACCCACACCCACCGTGCCTTGCCGTGCTTGAGCATCAGCGTCACGCACACGCACAGCGCGATCGCCGCGAGCAGCTGGTTGCTGATGCCGAACAGCGGGAACAGCTGGTTGATGCCGCCCAGCGGGTCGGTCACGCCGACGTAGAGCATGTAGCCCCAGGCCGCGACGACCAGTGCGCTCGCGCCCCACGCCGCCGGCTTCCACGACGTGTCGCCGAAGCGCGGCCAGAAGTTGCCGATCGTGTCCTGCAGCATGAAGCGGCCCACGCGGGTGCCCGCGTCGACGGCCGTGAGGATGAAGAGCGCCTCGAACATGATCGCGAAGTGGTACCAGAACGCCGCCAGCCCGCCGCCGAACGCGTCGGTGAAGATCGACGAGATGCCGACGGCGAGGGTCGGCGCGCCGCCCGTGCGGGAGACGAGCGTCGGCTCCTGCACGGCTGCGGCGGCCTGGGTGAGGACGTCGGGGGAGACGGTGAAGCCCAGCGTGCCGACGAACTCCGCCGCGCTCGCGGCCGTGCCGCCGGTCGCGCCCGCGGGGCTGTTCATCGCGAAGTAGAGGCCCTGGTCGATGACGCACGCGGCGATGAGGGCGCTGATCGCGACGAAGGACTCCATCAGCATCCCGCCGTAGCCGATCATCCGGACCTGGCTCTCCTTGGCGATCATCTTCGGCGTCGTGCCGGAGGAGATCAGCGCGTGGAAGCCCGAAAGGGCGCCGCAGGCGATCGTGATGAAGACGAACGGGAAGAGCTTGCCCGCGAAGACCGGGCCGTCGCCGTCGAGCGCGAAGGACGTCACGTCCTCGTTGGCGAGGACCGGACGCGCCAGCACCAGCCCGACGGCCAGGAGCAGGATCACGCCGACCTTCATGAACGTCGACAGGTAGTCGCGCGGCGTCAGCAGCATCCACACCGGCAGCACCGAGGCGATGAAGCCGTAGACGATGAGGCAGATCGTCAACGTCTCGTGCGACAGGGTGAGCGTGTCACCCAGGCCGGTGTCGTCGATCCAGCCGCCGACGATGATCGCCAGCAGGAGCAGGGCGACGCCGATCGCGGTCGTCTCGCTGACCCGGCCCGGGCGCAGGTAGCGCAGGTAGAAGCCCATGAACAGGGCGATCGGGATCGTCAGCCCGATCGAGAAGACGCCCCACGGCGACTCCGCGAGCGCGTTGACCACGACCAGCGCGAGCACGGCGAGGATGATGATCATGATCGCGAAGACCGCGACGAGCGCGGCCGTGCCGCCGACCACGCCGATCTCCTCGCGCACCATCTGGCCCAGGCTCTTGCCGTCGCGGCGCATCGAGAAGAAGAGCACCATCATGTCCTGGACGGCGCCGGCGAGGATGACGCCGACGATGATCCAGATCGTCCCGGGCAGGTAGCCCATCTGCGCCGCCAGCACGGGGCCGACGAGCGGTCCGGCGCCGGCGATCGCGGCGAAGTGGTGCCCGAAGAGCACCCGGCGGTCCGTGACGTCGAAGTCCTGACCGTTCTCCAGCCGCTCCGCCGGGGTCGCGCGGGTGTCGTCGACCTCGAGCACCCGGTCCGCGATGAAGCGGGCGTAGAACCGGTAGGCGATCGCGTACGACGCCAGCGCCGCGAACAGGATCCACAGGGCCGACACCTCCTCCCCGCGGGAGAGGGCGAGCACCGTCCAGCAGACCGCGCCGACGAGGGCGATGCCGCCCCAGATCGCGATGCCGGCGGGTGTGAGCCGGCGCCGCCGGCCGTCCTGGCGTCGTACAGGTGTCGTGGTGGGCATGAGGATCCTCCTTGACCCCGGCGGGGTGCCCCCGATGGCACTCCCGACCACCGCGCAGGCCCCGAGCGCCAGCGCAGTACCCTCGAACGTCCACCGCAGACGTCAGGCCCGTGGGCCGTGGCGGCTACGATCGGTGTTCGAAGACCTCACTTCTACCGACGATTCCGACGAGGACGCAACGCTCTTGTTCGCCACACTGTCCGACCGCCTGTCCGCGACCTTCAAGAACCTCCGCGGCAAGGGCCGGCTCTCCGAGGCCGACATCGACGCGACCGCGCGCGAGATCCGGATCGCCCTGCTCGAGGCCGACGTCGCGCTGCCCGTTGTCAAGGACTTCGTGGCCGCGGTCAAGGAGCGCGCCCGCGGCGAGGAGGTCAGCCAGGCGCTGAACCCCGCCCAGCAGGTCGTCAAGATCGTCAACGAGGAGCTCATCGAGATCCTCGGCGGCGAGACCCGCCGGCTGCGCTACGCCAAGACCGGCCCGACGGTCATCATGCTCGCCGGCCTCCAGGGTGCCGGCAAGACCACGCTCGCGGCCAAGCTCGCGCTGTGGCTCAAGGACCAGGGCAAGGCGCCCCTGCTGGTGGCCTGTGACCTGCAGCGTCCCAACGCGGTCCAGCAGCTCCAGGTCAACGGCGAGAAGGTCGGCGTCCCCGTCTTCGCCCCGGAGCCGGGCAACGGCACGGGCGACCCGGTGTCGGTCGCCAAGGCGTCGATCGAGGAGGCCAAGCGCAAGCTCCACGACGTCGTCATCGTCGACACCGCCGGCCGCCTCGGCGTCGACGCCGAGATGATGGCGCAGGCCGCGGGCATCCGCGACGCCGTGCAGCCCGACGAGGTCCTCTTCGTCGTTGACGCCATGATCGGCCAGGACGCCCTCACCACGGCGCAGGCCTTCCTCGACGGCGTCGGGTACGACGGCGTGGTGCTCACCAAGCTCGACGGTGACGCCCGCGGTGGTGCCGCCCTGTCGATCCGCCAGGTCACCGGTCGACCGGTCATGTTCGCCTCCACCGGCGAGAAGCTCACCGACTTCGACGTCTTCCACCCCGACCGGATGGCCTCGCGCATCCTCGACATGGGCGACGTGCTCACCCTGATCGAGCAGGCCGAGAAGGCGTTCGACCAGGAGGAGGCGCTCCGCGCGGCGGAGAAGCTGACCGGCGGCGACTTCACGCTCGACGACTTCCTGGCCCAGATGCAGCAGCTGAAGAAGCTGGGCTCGATGACCAGCATCCTCAAGATGCTCCCGGGCATGGGCCAGATCCGCGACCAGATCGAGAACTTCGACGAGCGCGAGATCGACCGGGTCGAGGCGATCATCCGCTCGATGACCCCGGCCGAGCGCGCCAACCCGAAGATCATCGACGGCTCGCGCCGCTCCCGCATCGCCAAGGGCTCCGGCCGCACGGTGTCCGACGTCAACGGCCTCGTCGACCGCTTCTTCGAGGCGCGGAAGATGATGATGCAGATGGCCCGCGGCGGCGGGATGCCCGGAATGCCGGGCATGCCCGGCCTGGGCGGTCCCGGTGGCGGCAAGCGGGTCAGCGCCAAGCAGAAGGCCAAGCAGGGCAAGGGCAAGGGCGCGCGCAAGTCGGGCAACCCGGCCAAGGCCGCGCAGGAGGCCGCCGCCGCGAAGGCGAAGGCCGCCGAGGCGAAGCCGAACCCGTTCGGCATCGGCCAGGACATCGACTACGAGGCCGCGGCGGAGAACCTGCAGCTGCCGAAGGACTTCTCGAAGTTCCTGAAGTGACCGACCGGCGCGTCGGGACCCGGTAGGCCAGGAGCCGAGATGACCTCCACGCTCATCGTGGACGGCGCCAATGTCGTCGGTGCCCGCCCCGACGGCTGGTGGAAGGACCGCGCCGGTGCCGCGCAGCGGCTCCACGAGCAGCTCCTCGTCGCCGACGTCCCGTACGACGTCGTGGTGCTCGTGCTCGAGGGGCAGGCCAAGGGCGGGGTCCGCGCCGGTCGGGACGCCCACGTGCGCACCGTGCACGCGCCGAAGGACGGCGACGCGACGATCCTGGCCGAGGCGGCGAAGGCCGTCGAGAAGGGCCACCGGACGGTCGTGGTCACGGCCGACCGGGCCCTCGACGCGCGGGTGCACGGCGTCGGGGCGACCACGCTCAGCCCGACCTGGCTGCTGTCCCACCTCTGAGGATCCTCCTCGAAGGAGGACGCCGCGGCGTCGTACGACGTTGGTAGGTTCGCTCGCGTGAGTGCGCTGCGGTTCTCCGGTCCGGTCCTGCCCGACGGCGAGGTGCGCGAGCTCTTCGTCGTCGACGGCCACGTCACCTATGAGCGGCCGGCGGGTGCCGAGACGGCCGCGGAGGGCTGGATCGTGCCCGGCCTGGTCGACGCCCACAATCACCTCGGCCTCGAGGACGGGGGAGCGGTCTCCGACGAGGAGATCGAGCGGACCGCGATCGCCGACCGCGACAACGGGGTGCTGCTGACCCGCGACTGCGGTTCGCCCGCCGACACCCGCTGGGTCCACGAGCGGGAGGACCTGCCGCGGCTGATCCGCTGCGGACGCCACGTGGCGCGCACCCGCCGCTACATCCGCAACTACGGCCAGGAGGTCGAGCCCGACGGCCTGGTCGACGCGGTCGCCGAGCAGGCGCAGGCGGGCGACGGCTGGGTGAAGCTCGTCGGTGACTGGATCTCACGCGAGGAGGGCGACCTCGCGCCGTCCTTCCCCGCCGACGCGGTCGCGGCGGCGATCGAGGTCGCCCACGCGCACGGCGCCAAGGTGACGGCCCACTGCTTCGGCGAGGAGTCGCTCGCGCCGCTGCTGGACGCCGGCATCGACTGCATCGAGCACGGCACCGGCCTCACCGAGGCCCACCTCGACCGGATGGTCGCCGGTGGCGTCGCGCTGGTGCCGACGGTGCTGCAGACCTCGAAGTTCCCGGGCTTCGCGGCGGACGGCCGGGAGAAGTTCCCGGCGTACTCCGCGACCATGGAGCGGCTGTACGCCCGCCGCCGCGAGGTGCTGATGAACGCCCACGACGCGGGTGTCGCGCTCTACGTCGGCAGCGACGGCGGCGGCTCCTCACGGCACGGCGTCCTCCACGAGGAGATCCTCGCGATGGTGGAGCTGGGCCTGTCCGCCGAGACCGTCCTCGGCGCCGCCTCCTGGCGGGGGCGCGCGTGGCTCGGCTGGAACCCCGGCCTGGACGAGGGCGACGCCGCCGACTTCGTCGTCTACCCGCGCAACCCGCTGGAGGACCTCTCGGTGCTGGCCGAGCCGGCACGCGTGGTGCTGCGGGGCAAGGTCGTCGCCTGAGGGCTCAGGCCGGCGACGGCCGGCTCCGTCGGACGACGGTCACGACGATCACCACCAGCCCCGCGGTGCCGAGCAGCATCCCGAGGCACACGCCGCCGAACACCAGGCCGACCAGCCCGGGGATGCTCGGCAGCGGGCCGAGCCGCACCTCGGTGCCGGCGGCGTCGGCGCCGGGCGTGCAGGTGACCGTCAGCGTGCCGCTCCCCGTCTCGAAGGACCGGTCGGCGTCCCACTGGTTGACCTCGTAGCTGCCGTCCGGTCGCTCGAGCGTGACCTCGCCGCCATCGGCGTCGACGACCCGGCAGGTCGCGGGCCGGGCCGGTTCGACCCAGGTGCCGTAGGTCTCGTCGGCCGGCAGCGTCACCTCGTGCGGCGTGCCGTCGGCGTCGATCACCTCGACCTCACCCGCGAGCAGGCGCCACACCAGGACGCCGGCGACGACCGCGACCGCGACGGCCGCGACCATCAGGCCGACGCCGATCCAGATGCCGGTGCGGGGGGCCTTCCGGAGCGGGGGAGGGTACGACGTCATGGGCACAGCCTGCCCGGACGGGCGGCCCGGCGAAACGGGCCGCCCGTCGGGCGGTCAGCCGACCGGCTCCACCTCGGGCGTGTCCCCGCCGCCGTCGGTGCCGCCGTCGGTGCCGCCGTCGTCCCCGCCGTCGGTGCCGCCGTCGGTGCCGCCGTCGGTGCCGCTGTCGTCACCGTCCTCGGTCCCGTCGTCCCCGCCGTCGTCCGTGCAGTCCTCGGTCTCGTCGACCGTGCACTCCTCGGGCTCGGCGCTCAGCTCCTCGTACAGCGCCCAGGCGTCCTCGAGGTCGGCGTGGGCCGTGCGCACGAGCGTCCGGCCGCCGGTCGAGGTCACGCCGAGCACACCGTCGACGACGCCCTCGACGAGGTCGAGGACCTCGGGCAGGTCGACGGCGAGGTCGGCCAGCTCGGCGGCGTCGCGCAGGATCGCGACGGCCTGGAGGTAGCTCTCCACGCGGTAGGCCTTCAGCGCAGCGCGAGCGCCCCGGGGGGTCGTCGTACCGGCCGTGACGGCGGCACGCAGCTCGGCGAGCGCGGCGCGGTCCGCGGCGACGGAGGCGACGAGCACGCTCGACTGCTCCGCGGGCAGGGCGGTCAGGCCCTTCGACCTGGCGACCCGAGCCAGCGCGCGGTCCTTGACGGCGACCTGCTTCAGCGCCGCGCGGACCCGGGCCGCGGCCTTCCCGGACTTCCCGGACTTCCCGCCCGCCTTGTCCCCGTGGGAGGCGTGGACGCCGTGCGGCTTCGCGTGGGCGGCGGCCTCGGCGTGGGCGAGGGGAGCGGTGGCGAGGGCAGCCGCGGCGATGACGGCGGCGGCAGTACGACGGATCGGGTGCATGGTGGTCCTTCCACGGGCAGCAGTTCCCGACGATCGTCCGTCGCGGGGACAGGTCCTCCCCACCCCCGCGCGGCCGGTCCACGGTGGCCGGAAGGGACCACCGGACCGGGCCCCGGGTCCCGGTCGCGGAGAGGGGGCGGACAGGATTTCTTGAGCGGCGGGTCGTCTGGCAGACTTGGCGGCTGAGTTCTGCGCCTTCCGGACCCTCTCAACCGGTGGGTGCAGCGCCCATCGAGTCCGGGTCCCGGTGTTCCCCACCTGGTCGCCCGCGCCTCACCCACACTAGTTCTCAAGGAGACACCACAAACGTGGCCGTCAAGATCCGTCTGAAGCGCCTGGGCAAGGTCCGGGTCCCGCAGTACCGCATCGTGATCGTCGACTCGCGCAAGAAGCGCGACGGCGCCGTGATCGAGGAGATCGGCAAGTACCACCCCAAGGAGGACCCGTCGTACATCGACGTCGTCTCCGAGCGGGCGCAGTACTGGCTCGGTGTCGGCGCGCAGCCGTCCGAGGCCGTCGAGGCCATCCTCAAGGTCACCGGCGACTGGCAGAAGTTCAAGGGCATCGAGGGCGCCGAGGGCACCCTCAAGGTCAAGGAGCCCAAGCGCGACAAGCTCGAGGTCTTCAACGAGGCCCTCAAGGACGCCGCCAACGAGCCCAAGGGCGCCGCGGTGACCAAGAAGGCCGAGAAGAAGAAGGCCGACAAGGTCGAGGAGGCGCCGGCCGAGGCCGCCGCCGAGGAGACCCCGGCCGAGGAGCCGGCCGCCGAGGCCGAGGCTCCCGCCGCCGAGAGCACCGAGGCCTGAGTCGATGTTGGCCGACGCGCTGGAGCACCTCGTCCGCGGAGTGGTGGACCACCCCGATGACGTGGTCGTGCGCGACAAGCAGCTGCGTCGTGGCTCGGTGCTCGAGGTCCGGGTGCACCCCGACGACCTCGGCAAGGTGATCGGACGGGGCGGCCGCACGGCCACCGCGTTCCGCACGGTCATCGGCGCCATCGCGGGCAACGGCAACACCCGGATCGACTTCGTCGACACCGACCGCCGCTGACCTGACGCAGGTTCGAAGCAGCCGAACGGGCGCCTCCCCTCCGGGGGAGGCGCCCGTTCGTCGTTCCCGGCCGGCTGGCCCTAACCTCGGACCCGTGGAGAGCATCGAGGTCGTCGTCGGCCGGATCGGCAAGCCGCACGGCATCCGGGGCGAGGTGACGGTCGACGTCCGCACCGACGAGCCCGACCGGCGCTACGTCGCGGGCGCGGTCCTGCAGGCCGAGGCGCCCCGTGGCTCCGCGTTCGCCGCCCGCACCCTCACCGTCGAGCGCACCCGCTGGCACCAGGGCGTCCTCCTCGTCGCGTTCAGCGAGCTGCCCGACCGCAACGCGGCCGAGTCGGCCCGCGGCGTGGTGCTCCGGGCCGTCGTCGCGGCCGACGAGGCGCCGGAGGACCCGGAGGAGTTCTACGACCACCAGCTGGTCGGCCTGGCGGCGTACGACGTCGACGGCACCCACCTCGGCGAGCTGGTCGGCCTCGTCCACGGCGCCCAGGACCTGCTCCGCATCAAGACCCTCGACCGTCGCGAGGCGCTGGTGCCCTTCGTCAGCGCGCTGGTGCCCGAGGTCGACGTGGCCGGTGGCCGGGTCGTGATCGCCGACCGGCCGGGGCTGGTGAGCCCGTTCCCCGAGGACAGCGACGAGGAGGGCGGGGAGTGAGGCTCGACTACCTCACGATCTTCCCGGACTTCTTCGCGCCGCTGGAGCTCTCGCTCCCCGGCAAGGCCGCCGCGAGCGGCCTCCTCGAGTTCCACGTGCACGACCTGCGGCAGTGGGCGCACGACCGGCACCGCACGGTCGACGACACCCCCTACGGCGGCGGCGCCGGCATGGTGATGAAGCCCGAGCCGTGGGGCGAGGCCTTCGACGCGATCGGCGTCGACGCGGACACGACAGTCGTCTTCACCACGCCCTCGGGGGAGCCGTTCGACCAGCGGGTCGCCGAGGACCTCGCCACCCGCGGGCGGATCGTCTTCGCGTGCGGCCGCTACGAGGGCATCGACCAGCGCGTGATCGACCACGCCCGCGAGATCGCCGAGGTCCGCGAGATCAGCCTCGGCGACTACGTCCTCAACGGCGGTGAGGTGGCCGCGCTGGCCGTCACCGAGGCGGTCGTCCGGCTGCTGCCGGGCTTCATGGGCAACGCCGAGTCGCTCGTCGAGGAGTCGCACGGGGCGTCCGGGCTGCTGGAGTACCCCGTCTACACCAAGCCGCGCACGTGGCGTGGCCGCGACGTACCCGACGTCCTGCTCAGCGGCGACCACGGCAAGGTCGCGGCGTGGCGCCGCGAGGAGGCCCGCCGTCGTACGGCGCAGCGCCGGCCGGACCTGCTGCACCCCTCGGTCCTCGACGACGGCACGCCGATCGTGCGCGCCCGGCCCGGCGACGCCGGGGAGATCCTCACCCTCCAGCGCGCCTGCTGGCTGCAGGAGGCCCAGGCCAACGACACCCTCGACATCCCCGCATTGCACGAGTCGCTCGACGACGTGCGGGCCTGGCTGGGGGAGTGGGACACCTGGGTCGTGCGGCGGGCCGGGCGCCTCGTCGGCGCGGTCCGCGGGCGGCTCGAGGGCGGTGAGCGCTGGGACATCGGGCGGATCATGGTCGCCCCGGACCTGCAGGGCTCCGGTCTCGGACGGGTGCTCCTCGAGCACATCCAGGCGGTCGCGCCGGCCGAGGCGACGTCGTACGTCCTCTTCACGGGGGCGGGGAGCGTGCGCAACCAGCGGATGTACCGGAAGGCGGGCTTCCGGCTGCGGCCGGACCTGCCCGCGCCGCCGAACGCGGTCGTGCTCACCAAGCGCCGCTGAGCGGCGGTTCGGCCGGGCCCGTGTTCACCGGGGCGACACACGCTGGTGAAACCTGTAACAAGCGGGAAACGATCGTCTCCTCTGGGTGAAACCACGCGGGGTCAGAGTCGGGGCAGACGCGAGGAGCACCGCTGCTCCCGCAGGTTCCCGAGAGACCCGAGAGGTACCAATGACCGACTCGACCGCGTGGTTGCTGCTCAGCACCGCACTCGTCATCTTCATGACGCCAGGCGTCGCCTTCTTCTACGGCGGCCTGGTCAAGTCCAAGAGCGTCGTCTCCATGATGATGCTGAGCTTCGGCTCGATGGGCCTCGTCAGCGTCCTGTGGATCCTCTACGGGTTCAACATGGGCCTGCTGGACGGCGAGGGCATCGGCAACTTCGTCGCCAACCCGTTCTCCGACTTCGCCCTCGAGGACCTGTCCAAGGTGACCGACGGCTCCCCGCTCGCCGGCGTGGCCTTCGGTGCCTCGTTCGCCATCATCACGGTCGCGCTCATCTCGGGAGCCATCGCCGACCGTGCGCGCTTCTGGCCGTGGATGCTCTTCGCCGGCGTGTGGGCCACCACCGTGTACTTCCTCGTCCAGGGGTGGGTCTGGGCGTTCGACGACAACGGCATGACCGGCTGGGTCGGCAAGTTCGGCTTCGGTGACACCGCCACGATGGACTGGGCCGGTGGTACGGCGGTCCACATCAACGCCGGCGCCGCGGCGCTCGCCCTCGCGCTGGTCCTCGGCAAGCGCAAGGTCGGCTTCTCCAAGGAGGAGGCGCAGCCGCACAACGTCCCGCTGGTGCTCATCGGTGCCGCGATCCTGTGGTTCGGCTGGTTCGGCTTCAACACCGGCCTCAACACCGGCGAGGCCGGCGCGGGCCTGATCTTCCTCAACACCGTCGGTGCCCCGGCGGCCGCGATGATCGGCTGGATCGTCGTGGAGCAGTTCAAGGAGGGCAAGGCCACCGCGGTCGGCGCCGCCTCCGGTGCCGTCGCCGGCCTGGTCGCGATCACCCCGGCCTGTGCGTTCCTCACCCCGGCCTGGTCGCTGCTCCTCGGCCTCATCGCGGGCGCCGTCTGCGCCTTCGCGATCGACCTGAAGTTCAAGCTCGGCTTCGACGACACGCTCGACGTGGTCGGCATCCACATGGTCGGCGGCTTCATCGGCTGCTGGTTCCTCGGCTTCTTCGCCACCGACACCGGCCTGTTCACCGGCGGCGGCAACCTCGACCAGCTCGGCACCCAGGTGGTGACCTCGCTGGGCGTGGCGGCGTACTCCTTCGTGATGGCGTTCGTCATCGGCACGGTCATCGAGAAGACGATCGGCTTCCGCGCCAAGGAGGAGGACGAGATCGCCGGAATCGACCTGGTCCTGCACGGCGAGGGCTACGCGATCGACTGATCCACCCAGCTCCGCACGAGGCCCGCTCCGGCTCAGCCGGGGCGGGCCTCGCGCATGCGGCGGCTCGAGGCCTGGATCCGGTCGCTCAGGTCGGTGACCTCGTCGAGCACCGCGCCGGCCAGCCAGACCGGCGCACGGCGGGAGCGGGGGGCCCGGCGCAGCACCCCTGCCCTCGTCAGCGCATCGATCACCGCCGCCGCCTCGTCCTCCGGTACGTCGACCCGCTCGGCCACCAGCGCGGCGTTCACGATCGGCTGCTCGGTCAGCAGGTCCAGCGTGCGGTGCAGGGGAGTGCCCGGCCGCGAGCCGCCGACGGCCGCACCCCAGGCCCCGCGGACCTCGTTGAGCCGGGTGGCCGTCACCCACGACTCCGCGGTCGCGATCCGGACGGCCGAGGCCAGCATCGCCACCATCGTCCGTGCGGTGCCGTCGCGGTAGTCGCCGAGGGCAGCGAAGTAGCGCTCACGGTGGGACACCAGCGCCGACGCGATCGGCACGGTGAGGTGACGGGTGGCGCGGCGACGTCGGAGCACGGCGTGGATCAGTGCGCGCCCGATCCGGCCGTTGCCGTCGATGAACGGGTGGATCGACTCGAACTGGGCGTGCACGACCGCGGCCTGCACGACGGGCGGCACGTCGTCGCGGTTGGCGTAGGTGAACAGGTCGTCGAGGTAGCCGGCCACGGTCTCCGGTGGTGGCGGCACGTGGAGGGCGCCGAGCGGGGACCAGTCGCTGCCGCCGACCCAGTTCTGCGTCGTACGGAAGGTGCCGGCACGGTGGGCCTCGGACGGGGTACGACGGAACAGGTCGTGGTGGGCCTGCAGGATCGCCTCCGGGCGGATCGCGCGCGAGGTGTCGGCGTCGCGGATCATGCGCGTCAGTGCCGCCGTCGCCGACGCCATGGACACCGCCGAGGCGTTGGCGCCGACGCCGAGGAGCGCCCGCCCGTAGTCGGCGAGGCTGGCGTCGACGTTCTCGATCTTCGACGAGTCCACCGCCTCGGTCCGCAGCAGGAGGTGGTTGAGGGCGCTCAGGGTGCGCCCGTGGACGAGGTCGAGGTGGCTCAGGTCGCCCGCGCTGGCCGTCGTCATCGCCGCCAGCGAGCGGTCCATCGGCAGGTCCAGCCCGGCGACGTACGGCGGCAGGGCGACCGTGATCCGGTCCAGGCGGCGGTCGGCGGCGGGCCCCCGGGGTGCGCGCTGGCGCCAGGGCCGGACCTCGCGCGCGTGGGGCTGCCAGTCGCGCGAGGCGTCGGGAGGCGGCGCCTCCTCCGCGGGTCCGGTCATGGGAGCATCCTTCCAGCCGGGATTTCCGGTCGCGGTGACGGCTGTGCGAAGATTCTTCGTCGGTGTCGCGGACGCTTCTGCCACAGGGGAATCGTCGACCGTGCCGCCGCTTCGATCGAACCACTACTACCGCGGCTGACCTGTGGCACTCGCGAGGAGAATCATGAGCAACCCCAGCCCCGCCGTCGTCACCGAGCTCGGCAACGCCGCGAAGCGTGACGACGTCCCCGCCTTCCGCGCCGGTGACACCGTCAAGGTCCACGTCAAGGTCGTCGAGGGCAACCGGTCCCGCGTCCAGGTCTTCCAGGGTGTCGTCATCCGCATCCACGGTTCGGGCGTCGGCCGCACCTTCACGGTCCGCAAGGTCTCCTTCGGCGTCGGTGTCGAGCGCACCTTCCCGCTCCACTCGCCGATCTTCGAGCAGATCGAGGTCGTCACCTACGGTGACGTGCGCCGCGCGAAGCTCTACTACCTGCGCAACCTCACCGGCAAGAAGGCCAAGATCAAGGAGCGTCGCGAGGTCTGATCCCCGCTTCGTCCCGAAGGCCCGACCGTCATGGTCGGGCCTTCGTGCTTTCCCGACCGGGACGTGCATAGACTCGACCATCGTGACGAGCGACGAGACCGACGCCCCGGCCACCGACGGCGCCCGGGGGCGGCACGGCCACGCCGCGCCCCGCAAGCACCTGCCGGTCTGGCAGGAGAGCATCCTGCTGCTCGCCGTGGCCCTGGGCCTCGCCGTGCTGATCAAGGCACTGTTCGTGCAGGCCTTCTACATCCCGTCGGAGTCGATGGAGCCGGGCCTGGTCAAGAACGACCGGATCCTGGTCCAGAAGGTCTCCTACTGGTTCGGCGGCAACCCGTCGCGCGGCGACGTCGTCGTCTTCGAGGACCCCGGCTCCTGGCTCGCCACCGCCGACTCCCAGGGCCCGACCGGCTTCGCCAACCTCCTGTCGAAGGTGGGCCTCTACCCGACCGGCGGCCACCTCGTGAAGCGCGTCATCGGCACCGAGGGCGACGTCATCGTGTGCTGCGACGAGCAGGGCCGGATCGAGGTCAACGGCAAGGCCATCGACGAGGAGGACTACGTCCGCCACGACTCGCGCGGCTGCGACGGCTACATCGAGTGGGTCGTCGAGCCCGACTCCTCCAAGGTGCGCCCGTGCTCGTGGACCATCGGGCCGGTGCCCAAGGGCAAGCTCTTCGTGATGGGCGACAACCGCGAGCACTCCGCCGACTCCCGCGCCCACCTCTGCAGCCCCGACGAGGACCCCTGCACGCAGAGCCCGTGGGTCGACCGCGACCTCGTGGTCGGCAAGGTCTTCACGCTGATCTGGCCCCGTGACCGCTGGCGCTGGATCAGCCGCCCGGAGGTCTTCGACGACGTCCCCGGGTCGCCGTCCGACGACCTGGTCGAGAAGGCCGAGAAGGTCGGCGTCGCCCAGGTCGGCTGAGACGGGCGACTGAGGTGCCGGCATGACCACACTGCCCCGCGGCTCGACCGTACGACGCGACGCCGGGATCTACGGCTACGAGCGCGCCCTGCGCCGCCACGGCCTCGAGCCGGTCGCCGGCGTCGACGAGGCCGGCCGCGGCGCCTGCGCCGGGCCGCTCGTCGCCGGCGCGGCGATCCTGCCGCCGGGCAAGGCCGGCATCGTCCCCGGGCTCGCCGACTCCAAGCTGCTGACCGCCGCGGCGCGGGAGCGCTGCTACGAGCAGGTCGTCCGACGCGCCCTGGCCTGGTCGGTCGTCGTGGTCTCCCAGGAGGAGTGCGACCGGCTGGGGATGCACGTCGCCAACGTGGAGGCGCTGCGGCGGGCCGTCGCGAAGCTGGCCGTCCCGCCGTCGTACGTGCTGACGGACGGGTTCCCGGTCGACGGGCTGGGCGTGCCCGGGCTCGCGGTGTGGAAGGGCGACCGGGTCGCGGCCTGCGTCGCAGCCGCGTCGGTGCTGGCGAAGGTCACCCGCGACCGGATCATGCTCGACCTCGACGAGCAGTGGCCGGCGTACGACTTCAAGACCCACAAGGGCTACATCACGGCCACCCACACCGCTGCGCTCGAGGAGCACGGACCCTCGCCGATCCACCGGATGCGCTTCGTGAACGTACGACGCGCGGCCGGACTCGAGCCGTTGCCGGAGGAAGTGGACGAGCGGCGGCTAGAGTCGGGCTCGTGAGCGCCGAGGACCTCGAGAAGTACGAGACCGAGCAGGAGCTGAACCTCTACCGGGAGTACCGCGACGTCGTCGGCATCTTCAAGTACGTCGTCGAGACCGACCGCCGGTTCTACCTCTGCAACTCGGTCGACGTGAAGGCCCGCTCGGAGGGCACGGACGTGTTCTTCGAGGTCACGATCGCGGACGCCTGGGTGTGGGACATGTACCGCCCGGCCCGGTTCGCGAAGAACGTCAAGGTCCTGACCTTCAAGGACGTCAACGTGGAGGAGCTGGCCACCTCGGACCTGGAGCTCCCGAAGTCCTGACCGGAGCGGGACTTCGTCCTGATTTCCGGCCGATGCCTTGCGTCGTCGGCCCACCTGCCGACCTCATGGTGTCAGGGACGGCATGGGGTCGTCCTGTCTGCGACACGGCATCGGGGAGGGCGCCATGTGGCGACGGCTCCGGGGCACCCGGACGGACGAGCGGGGAGCGGTCACGCTCGTCGTCGTCTTCGTGCTGGCCGTGATGATGATCGGGTCGGCCTTCGTCGTCGACCTCGGTCTCCAGCGCGTCGCCCGGTCCGACATGCAGGCGGTGGCCGACCTCGTCGCGCTGGACCTCGCCCGGGAGCTGGACGGCCGCACGGTCAGCCAGCTCCAGCCGGTGATGGACGCGGCGCTCGCCCGGAGCCTGGCCCGCAACGCCGACTCCGTCGGCGAGGACGCCGACCTCGACTACAGCCTGGGCCGGATGTGGCAGGGCGAGTTCGACGAGGTCGGCAGCGGCGTTCCCACGGCGGTCCGCGTCGGTGCGAGCACCGAGGTCGCCTTCGCCTTCGCCGCCTTCACCGGGACGGAGTCCGGCGCCGCGGCGCGCAGCGCGGTCGCGGAGAGCTCCTCGACGACGTGCTTCCGGCTCGGTTCCTTCGTGGCGGCGGTGCGCGCCGACGACAGCACCGTCCTCGCCCCGTTGAACGCGCTGCTGGGCGTCAAGCTCGACCTGGTCTCCTACAAGGCCCTGGCGGGTGCCGACGTGCGGCTGGCCCAGCTGGCCGCCTCCTCGGTCTTCGGTACGCCGGAGGAGCTGCTGTCCGGGCAGGTCCAGTACTCCGACGTGCTCGCGGCGACCATCGAGGCGCTCAGCAAGGAGCCGGGCGGCAACACCGTCGCCGTCCAGGCGCTCACCAAGATCCTCGCCTCGAACACCACGGCCACGGTCGGTGCCATCGCCCTGAGCGACGTGCTGCACGTCGCGCCGACCGACGCCGCGGCCCTCGCGGTCGACCTCGACGTGCTCGACCTCGTCGGTTCGGCTCGCCTCGCCAACGGCAAGTACTTCCTCGGGGTCCCGAACATCCAGGCCCACGTGCCCGGCGTCGGCTTCCAGTTCACCGGGGCCCTCTACCTCATCTCGGCCGCGGAGCTGGCCTGCGGCGCCCCCAACTCCGCCCAGGCCGTGGCGGACACCTCCCAGCTCGACGGCACCATCGGCATCACGTTCACCAACATGCCCAGCCTCAACATCTCCGGCCTCGGAACCCTCCAGACCGCGAAGGGCACGGGATCCCTGCAGGTCGTCGCGGGCTCCGGCAAGGGCCAGGTCGTCAGCCCGCCGGCCGTGCACTGCGGCAAGAACACGGCGGCCGACCCGACGACCTTCCGCGTCGACGTCTCGACCGGCCTGGCGTCGTACCGGCTGGAGACGAACGTGACCGTGGGCGGCGACGTCCAGTTCAAGGCGTTGCAGGACCTCGGTCTCGGCCCGCTGGTCACGAACCTGCTCGGCCTGCTCGGGCTGAACACGAAGGTGGCGATCGAGGTGGACGTCCGGCTCAGCATCGGGACCGCGAGCGCGGGCGGGACCGGTCACGCGGACCTGAAGCTCCCCCCGAACGACACGACCCCGATCTCGACGGGCTCGCCGATGGTCCTCGACCCGGCCACGGTCGTGCCGACGGTCCTGTCGGTGAAGCTCGGCGGCAAGGCGGCCAACCTCTCGGCCGTCACCGCACTCACGTCGCTGATCACGAATGCCCTCGTCACCTCGGGCAAGGGATTCTTCGAGAAGTCGCTCACCCCGCTCGTCGCGAACATCAACCAGGACTTCATCGGCCCGGTCGCGCGGATGATCGGCCTCCGGCTCGCGGGCGCCGACGTCTATGGCGTGCACGCCACGTGCGCTCGACCCCGGCTCTCGCGGTGACGCCACGGCGGGGTCACCGAGGTCATGACGGGGCTAGTCACAACGGACTAGACCCGGTCGCTCGGACGGGCAGAATCGCCCGGGAAGCGTTCCCTCGTCGTGCACGCCAGCACTAGGGTGCGGAAATCGCCACTCGGGAGGGCGTCATGGGAGCGAGGGCGGGGAGGCCGGTCGATGGGGCGTTGTGTGCTGTGGGGGCGCGCTCGAGAACGTTCGGGTGAGCGTCGGTCCGAGCGCGGGGCAGCCGCTGTCGAGTTCGCGCTGATCATGCCGATCCTGCTGCTCCTCGTCTTCGGCATCATCAGCTACGGCTACATGCTGAGCTTCCGTCAGGCGATCAGCCAGGCGGCCGCCGAGGGCGCCCGGGCCGCCGCCGTGGCCCAGGTCGCGGCGGATCGGGACGGCAACGCCCTCGACGCGGTCAACGAGGCCCTCGACAGCTACGGCGTGACCTGCTCCGGCGTCGCCGGCAACCTGCGGCGCAACGACGAGAACGTCGGGACCTGCTCGATCACGATCGCCGCCTGCGCCAACGACGCCAGCGTCCAGTGCGCCACCGTGAGCCTCGACTACGCGTACGACGACCATCCGCTCCTGCCCGTCCCGGGCGTGGGGATCGTGCTTCCCGACAACCTGGGCTACTCCGCCGTCGCGAGGGTCAGCTGATGCCGAGCCGCCGCCGCGAGAGCGGGGAGCGCGGCGCAGCAGCGGTGATCATGGGGGTCGGTCTGACCCTGGTGCTCGTGCTGATCGCGGCCTTCGCGGTCGACATCGGGATGCAGCGCACGGCCCGGCGCGACATGCAGGCCCTCGCCGACGTGGTCGCCCTCGACCTCGCCCGCAACCTGGACGGGCGGACCAAGTCCGCACTCGGGGCGACGATGGATGCGGCGATGGCGAAGAGCCTCGCACGCAACCGGGACACCATCGGCGACCTCCCCGACCTCGACTGGGACCTCGGCACGATGCAGGACGGCGCGTTCGTGTCCGGCGCCGCCGGCGACGTACCCACGGCGGTCGAGGTGACCGCGGACACGAGCGTCGACTTCGCCTTCGGTGGGGTCACCGGCGTCGCCAGCGGTGACGCGGGGCGCCGGGCAGTGGCGGAGTCGGTCGAGTCGGCCTGCTTCCGTCTGGGGTCGTTCATCGCCTCCCTCGACAGCAGCCAGGGGACCCTGCTGAACCCGCTGCTCGGGGGGCTCCTCAGCAGCAGCCTCAACCTCAGCCTGGTCAGCTACAAGGGCCTGGCCGCCGCCAATGTGTCACTCCTCGACCTCGTCGAGGTCGGCGGCCTGGGAGTGGGCACCGTCGATGAGCTCCTGGAGCTCGACAACGTCTCGGTCGGAGCGCTCTTCATCGCCGCGGCGAAGGTGCTCGACTCCCAGGGCAAGCTGGTGGAGGCCAACCTCCTGCGCGCCATCCCCATCGGTGCCAGCACACCCCACATCAGCATCGGCGACATCCTCGACGCCGCGCCGACCGACGCGGCCGCCCTCGACGCGCAGGTCAACGTCCTGGACCTGGTCACGGGCGCGGCCCTGGTGGCCAACGAGGGTCACGCGATCAACATCCCCAACCTCGGGATCACGCTGCCCGGGCTCGTCAGCACGACCACCACGCTCACCGTCATCGAGTCGCCGCGGACGAAGTGCGGGCGCAAGGGCACCACGAACGAGACGGCCCAGGTCCGGCTCAAGCTGACCGGGACGATCCCGGCCAAGAACCTCAACGTCTCCATCCTCGGCCTCGCGAACGTCGGCGTCGCGCTGGACCAGACGCAGGTCAGCGTCGACATCGACCTCGGCAAGGCGGTGGCGCAGCTCATGGCCGTGACCTGCAACGCCTCGGGACCGGACTCGATCAAGGTCGACCTCGCCTCAGCCGTCGTCGGCGGCATCAACGTGACCGCGTCGCTGGGCGCCCACCTCAACGTGACCGTGCCGCTGCTGGGCAGCGGCGGGCTGCTGAACCAGATCCTCAGCCTGCTCGGCCTCGGCAGCCTGCTGAACCCACCCGAGATCAAGCTCGACACGGGGCTGACCCTCACGGCCAGCTCGTCCGGTGTGAGCACCTTCGACAAGATCGTCACCGTCCCCCTGCCGGGTGGCTACACGACTCCGGTCGGGAGCGGGAGCGGGATCATCCTCGGCCCGACGACGGCCACGACGTCGGGAACCACGAAGATGACGGTGGTCTACGGGCTGTTCGGCACCCAGACCAAGGCGGTCCTCAACGCGGACCCGCTCTACAGCACCGTGCTCAACCCCATCCTGTCGGGCGTCGCCTCCTCGTTGAACCCGCTGGTGACGGCCCTCCAGTCCGCGCTGATCACGCCGCTGTCGAAGTTGCTCGGCCTGCAGCTCGGCGGCGCCGACGTCTTCGCGGTGCCGACGCCGGTCTGCAACGGAGTACGGCTCGTCGGGTGACCCCATGCGTCCCGCGCGTGGCCTGACCGTCCAGGTGTGCGCGGTCCTCCTGTGGACGACGGGTGGTCGTCCACAGGGCGCCGCTGCCCGGCCCGGCGCCGCCGGCCTTGACCGCCACGCTGGCGGGCATGACGACGACAGCGCAGGCCCGGCGGGCGATCGGGGCGTACGGCGAGGGACGGGCCGCCCGGCACCTCGCCGATCTCGGGATGATCGTGCTCGAGCGCAACTGGCGGTGCGACGAGGGCGAGATCGACATCGTGCTGCGCGAGGGCGCGACCCTCGTCGTGTGCGAGGTCAAGACGCGCACCAGCCTGGTGGCCGGCAGCCCGCAGGAGGCGATCACCGACGACAAGCTCGCCCGGCTCAAGCGGCTGGGGGAGCGGTGGGCCGGCGAGCGCGGCATCCGCCCCGACGGCATCCGGATCGACCTCGTCGCGGTCCTCGTCCCGCGGCGCGGCGCCCCGTCCGTCGAGCACGTGGTAGGGCTCCTCTGATGGCGTTCGCCACCACGCACTGCGTCGCGCTCGACGGCGCCCGTGGCCACCTGATCGACGTCCAGGCCGACGTGTCGAACGGGCAGGCCGGAGTGGTCGTCGTCGGGCGTGCCGGTGCCGCGCTGCGCGAGGGGCTCGACCGGGTCCGGATGGCGATCGTCAACAGCGACCTGAAGTGGCCGGCCGCGTTCCGCACCACCATCCTGCTCTCGCCCGCGGACCTGCCGAAGGGTGGCACCCACTTCGACCTCGCGATGGCGGTCAGCGTGCTGGCCGCGACGGGACAGGTGGAGCATCCCCAGGTCGCGGGGACGGCGTTCATCGGCGAGCTGACCCTCGCCGGCGGGCTGCGGCCGGCGGTCGGGGTCCTGCCGATGGTCATGGCTGCGGTGAGCCGGGGCGTGCGGCGGGTCGTCGTACCGGAGCCGCAGGTCGAGGAGGCGCGGATGGTGCCCGACGTGGTGGTGATCGGGGTGCGGTCCCTGGCGCAGGTCGTCGCCGTCCTGGTCGGGGACCTGCCGCCGGACGCACCGCCGGTGGCGTCGGCCTCGGGCATCCACCTCGTGCAGTGGCGCGGCTCCGACCGCCTCGACGACCTCGACCTCGCCGACCTCCGCGGGATGCTGGACGAGAAGTACGCCGCCGAGGTTGCTGCGGCGGGCGGCCACGCGCTGATGCTCTCGGGCGCCAAGGGGTGCGGCAAGACCAGCCTCGCCGAGCGGCTGCCGACCATCCTGCCCGACCTGACGACCGAGGAGTCCCTCGAGCTCACCGCGCTGCACTCGCTGGCCGGTGCGCTCGACCCCGCCGCCGGGATGCTCACCCGCCCACCCTTCGCTGCGCCGCACCACGACGCCAGCAAGGTGAGCATCATCGGTGGCGGCCACGGCCGCATCCATCCCGGCGAGATCTCCCGGGCGCACTGCGGGGTCCTCTTCCTCGACGAGTTCCCCCTCTTCCGCTCCGACGTCATCGAGGCGCTGCGCCAGCCCCTGGAGAGCGGTGACATCACGATCGCGCGACGCGACGAGTCGATCACCCTGCCCGCCGGCGGGATGCTCGTGGTGGCGAGCAACCCGTGTCCCTGTGGCAACTACACCGCCAACAACCGCACCAACCACTGCACCTGTCCCGAGCCCGTGCGGCGGCGCTACCAGGGCCGCCTGTCGGGACCGATCGCCGACCGGATCGACATCCTCCGTCACGTGCGCCCCGCCTCGCCGGCGAGCCACGACCCGTTCCAGCCGGCCGAGTCGTCCGCGACGGTGCGGGAGCGCGTCGCGGCCGCGCGCGAGCGCCAGCGCCTCCGGTTCGCGGGTCACGGGTGGCGCCTCAACGCGCAGATCCCGAGCCCCCGGCTCAAGGACACGTGGCCCCTCGCCGACGAGGCCCGGCGGCTGATCGACAACGAGACCTACGCCGGACGCCTGGGCGCACGGGGCGCCGTCCGTGTGCAGCGCCTCGCGTGGACGGTCGCCGACCTGCGGGCGGTCCGCTCGGGTCGCGACGTCCCGCCGGGTCCGGGCGAGGTCGAGGTCGCCCTGCGGCTGCGGATGGGCCGGGCGCTCGACGCCCGCACGGTCCGCGGCGCGGAGGGTGCGGCATGAGCGTGAGCGAGGAGGAGCGGGTGGCGAGGGCGACCATCAGCCTGGTCGCCGAGCCGGGCGACCTGCGCGTCCTCGGGCTGAGCCGCCAGTTCGGGCCGGCAGGCTTTCTCGAGGTGCTCCGCGACCACGCCGACCTCCGCGACACCTTCACCGCGGCCGCGGGGCGCCTGGCGACGGTCCAGCCGGAGCGGGTGCTCGCGAGCGCCGCGAGCCGGGGGATCCGGTTCGTGGTCCCGGGCGACGCCGAGTGGCCGCGCCAGCTCGACGACCTCGACGCCGCCGGGGCGCTGCAGGAGCGCGGCGGCGTCCCCGCCGGCCTGTGGGTCAGGGGGCCGCAGCGCCTGGACGAGCTCGCGGACGCGGTCGCGGTCGTGGGGTCGCGGTCGTCGACGACCTATGGCGACGAGGTCGCCGGCGACCTCGCGGCCGTGGTCGGGGCCGCCGGCCGCCCGGTGGTCAGCGGAGGCGCGTTCGGCGTCGACTACGCGGCCCATCGAGGAGCCGTGGCGGCGGGGGCGAGCACGGTGGCGGTGCTGGCCTGCGGCGTCGACCGGGCCTACCCGGCGGCGCACCGGGCGATGCTCGAGCACCTCGCCGAGCACCACCTCGTCGTCTCCGAGGCGCCGCCCGGAGCGTCGCCGTTCCGGATCCGGTTCCTGGCCCGCAACCGGTTGATCGCAGCGCTCTCGCGCGGCACGGTCGTGGTCGAGGCCGCCCTGCGCAGCGGTGCGCTCAACACCGCCAACTGGGCCGAACGGCTCAACCGCGTCGTGATGGGGACGCCCGGCCCGCTGACGAGCGTCGCCTCCGAGGGCGTCCACCAGCTCATCCGCCGCGGTGGCGCCGCCCTCGTCACCGGTGGAGCAGACGTGCTCGAGCTGGTGGGCTCGGCGGGGGAGCAGCTGGTCGCCGACGCCCGGGCGCCCGAGCAGCCTCGCGACCGGCTCAGCGTGCGGGCGCGGCAGGTGGTCGACGCGGTCCCGGTCGCGGCACCGGCTCCGTCGGAGTCCGTCGCACTCGTGGCCGGTCTCGGTGTCACGGAGGTCGACCGCATCCTCAGCGGGCTCGAGGCCGACGGCCTGGTGGAGCTGCTGCCGACCGGGTGGCGACTCACCGAGCGGGGGAGGCGGTGACGACACCTGGCGTCCCTACGATGAACGAGTGAGCGCCGCGGACACCGAGGACGTGCTGCCCGAGTGGGCGGCGGGCGTGCTGGCGTCGTACGAGCGGCACCTGGTCGCCGAGCGGGACCTGGCCCCGCACACGGTGACGGCCTACCTCGGCGACATCGGCAACCTGCTCGACCATGCCGCCCGGCTGGGGCTCGAGGGACCCGACGAGCTCGACCTGCGCACGCTGCGCAGCTGGCTCGCGCGCCAGCAGGCGTCCGGGCTGTCGCGGACCACGCTGGCCCGCCGCGCGACCGCTGCACGGGTCTTCACGGGCTGGCTGGCGCGGACCGGCAGGGCGGCGTCGGACGTCGGGTCCGCCCTGGGGTCGCCCAAGCCGCACCGCACGCTGCCCGACGTGCTGCGGGTCGACGAGGCCCGCGAGCTGATCGCCGCTGCCGCCGAGCTCGCCGACGACGGCAGCCCGGTCGGCGCCCGTGACGTGGCGATGCTCGAGCTGCTCTACGCCACCGGCATGCGGGTGGGGGAGCTGTGCGCCCTCGACGTCGACGACGTGGACCGCGACCGCAACGTCGTCCGCGTCTTCGGCAAGGGCCGCAAGGAGCGGACGATCCCGTTCGGGCATCCCGCCGCTGCTGCTCTCGACCGGTGGGTGGCGGCGGGGCGCCCCCGGCTCGCGCGTCCCGGCTCGGGGCCGGCGCTCTTCCTCGGCGCCCGGGGCGGACGGATCGACCAGCGCGCGGTGCGCACGCTGGTGCACCGGCGACTGGCCGACGTCCCCGGAGCGCCCGACTTGGGACCCCACGGACTGCGCCACACCGCGGCGACCCACCTCCTCGAGGGCGGTGCCGACCTCAGGTCCGTCCAGGAGCTGCTCGGCCACGCGTCGCTGGCCACGACCCAGCGCTACACCCACGTCACCACCGACCGGCTGCGCCGGGCCTACCAGCAAGCACATCCACGGGCCTAGCACCGAGCACCGCGAGCGCCGGCAGCGCCCGCCACAGCGGCAGCAGGCGCACCGGACCGGCCCCGACCAGGCGCAGCGGGTCGAGGTAGTCCTCGCCACGCAGCCAGCCCCAGTGGAGGCAGGCGCGGGGGAAGCAGTGGGAGCCGGCCAGCTCGAGCGTGCCGATCGACCCGCCCGCGGACACCTCGTCACCGACCCGGACCGTCGCTGCCACCGGTTCGTACGTCGTCCGGGTGCTCCCGTGGCCGACCGCGACCACCCCGCGCCCCGCGATGCGGCCGGCGAACACCACGCGCCCCGGCAGCGCCGAGCGGACGACCTGACCGACCCGGCCGGCGAGGTCGACCCCGCGGTGGCCCTCGCCCCACGGCTGGTCGGGTGGGTCGAAGCGCGCGACGACCTCGGGCTCGGGCTGCAGCGGCCACACCCCGACGGGGTCGTCGGCCTCGGCCGCATCGGCGGGGACGGGGCCGGTGGACGAGAGGGTCAGGGCGATGCTGGTGAGGGCCACCACGAGCCAGGACGGGCGCATGGGACGAGCCTGCGCTCGTGGCCCGGGGAAGCAGCCCGGGCGCTCGCGCTCCTGTGGAGGAGGACGTGCCGGACGTGCGCTGTGGATGGTCGGTGGCCGCAATTGGTCCGGGGAGCACCTCGCGCCGTACGCTGGGAGGCACCGGTCCGCCCTGGACCGGAATTCGCTCGTCCGCAGACCACGACGGGGTCCCTCTCCTTGAGAACAGTGGCCCCGGTCGCCCGTGGGCGTCGATCCTCAGTCCGCCGATCACCGGATCGGCGGTCGGATCGCGTGCAGACGACAGGACCAACTGAAACAAGTACAGGAGAAATCATGGCTGTCGTGACCATGCGCCAGCTCCTCGAGAGCGGCGTCCACTTCGGACACCAGACCCGTCGCTGGAACCCGAAGATGAAGCGCTTCATCCTCACGGACCGCAACGGCATCTACATCATCGACCTGCAGCAGTCGCTGGCCTTCATCGACCGCAGCTACGCCTTCGTCAAGGAGACCGTGGCCAAGGGCGGGACGATCATGTTCGTCGGCACCAAGAAGCAGGCCCAGGAGGCGATCGCCGAGCAGGCGACCCGCGTCGGCATGCCCTACGTCAACCAGCGCTGGCTGGGCGGCATGCTCACCAACTTCTCGACCGTGCACCAGCGGATCAACCGCCTCAAGGAGCTCGACGAGATCGACTTCGACGACGTCGCGGGCAGCAGCCGCACCAAGAAGGAGCTGCTGCAGATGCGCCGCGAGCGCGACAAGCTGAACAAGTCGCTCGGTGGTATCCGCGACATGACCCGCACCCCCTCCGCGGTGTGGATCGTCGACACCAACAAGGAGCACCTGGCCGTCGAGGAGGCGCGCAAGCTGCGCATCCCGATCATCGCCATCCTCGACTCCAACTGCGACCCGGACGACGTCGACTTCCCGATCCCGGGCAACGACGACGCGATCCGCGCGGTCGGCCTGCTCACCCGCGTGATCGCCGACGCCGCCGCCGAGGGCCTCATGGCCCGCTCCGGCGCGGGTGCGTCGAGCGCCACCGCCGAGGAGCCGCTGGCCGAGTGGGAGCGCGAGCTGCTCGAGGGTGACGCCGAGAAGGCTGCCGTGGAGGCGACCGGCGGCGAGCCCACCGAGGACACCCCCGCGTCCGAGTCGACCGGTGCGTCCAGCGAGGCTGCCGAGGCGCCCGCCGCCGAGGCGCCCGCCGCCGAGGAGACCCCGGCCGACGCCCCGGCCGAGGCCTGAGCGACACCCCCACCCGATCCAGAAAGCGATTGAGGATTCATGGCATTCACTGCTGCTGACGTCAAGAAGCTCCGCGAGCTGACCGGCGCCGGAATGATGGACTGCAAGAAGGCGCTCGACGAGACCGACGGCGACTTCGACAAGGCCGTCGAGCTGCTCCGCGTCAAGGGCGCCGCCAAGGCGGCCGCCCGCGGCGCCGAGCGCGAGACCTCGGCCGGTCTCGTGGCCAACGCCGGCGGCGCGCTCATCGAGCTGAAGTCGGAGACCGACTTCGTCGCGAAGAACGAGGAGTTCATCAAGGCCGCCCAGCAGATCGCCGAGGCGGTCGACGCGGGCAAGGCCACCGACACCGAGGCCGCCAAGGCGCTGCCGCTGGGCGACAGCACCGTCGGCCAGGTGGTCGAGAACCTCGCCATCACCATCGGCGAGAAGATCGAGCTCGGCGGCGTCGCGTACTTCGACGGCCCGGTCGCGGTCTACCTGCACAAGCGTGCGGCCGACCTGCCGCCCGCCGTCGGCGTGCTCGTCGAGTACGACGGCGACGAGGCCGCTGCCCGTGGCGCCGCGATGCAGGTCGCCGCGCTCAAGGCGCAGTACCTCACCCGCGACGAGGTCCCCGCGGACATCGTCGCGGCCGAGAAGGACGTCCTGACCAAGAAGACGATCGAGGAGGGCAAGCCCGAGGCTGCCGTCGCCAAGATCGTCGAGGGTCGCCTGGGCGGCTTCTTCAAGGAGCTCGTGCTCCTCGAGCAGGAGTCGGTCTCGGAGTCGAAGAAGACGGTCAAGGCCGTCCTCGACGAGGCCGGCACGACGGTCAAGCGCTTCGCGCGCTTCGAGGTCGGCGCCTGATCGCGCACTGATCGCACCGACGGCCGGTGGTCACCCTGGGGTGATCACCGGCCGTCGGCTTTTTGCCTGTGCCGTCGCGGCGCACGGGGTAGGTTTGTGGATCCCGGCTTCGGACATGTGTCCGTGACGTGCGCCCACACGCGGACGCACGCGTCTGCAAAGGAGATCGTCACGTGGGACTCATCCAGGCTGCTGTCGGCGCGATCGGCGGCACGCTCGCCGACCAGTGGGTCGACTTCTACGGCGTCCCGGACGGCGTCGGCTCGACGGTTGCGGTCTTCCCCGCGGTCGCGAAGGGCCAGAACGCCGGCCGCGGCAGCAACACGCAGGGCTCCGAGGGCGTGATCACGAACGGCTCCAAGATCATCGTGCCGGAGGGCTACGGGCTGGTGCTGCTCGAGGACGGCGCCTTCACGGGCTTCGCCGCCGAGCCGGGCGCCTACATCTGGAACTCCGACGACCCGGCCTCGCAGTCGGTCTTCACCGGCGGCGGGCTGGTCGACTCGATCATCAAGCAGAGCTGGGAGCGCTTCAAGTTCGGCGGTCGCCCGTCCGCCCAGCAGTCCGCGATCTTCGTGACGCTCAAGGAGCTGCCCAACAACAAGTTCGGCACCCAGTCGGAGATCTACTGGGACGACGCCTTCCTCAACACCCAGGTCGGCGCGATCACCCGCGGCACCTACACGCTGAAGATCACCGACCCGCTGACCTTCATCCGCAACTTCGTCCCGGCCGACGTCATCGGCGGGCGCCAGCAGTTCGACTTCACCGACATCGACAACCCGGCGGGCGAGCAGCTCTTCAACGAGGTCGTGGGCTCGCTGGCCCCGGCGTTCTCGATGTACACCAACGACCCTGCCAAGGGCAACCGGATCACCCGGCTCCAGCAGGACTCGATCGGGTTCGCCCAGTCGCTCTCCGCCGCCGTCGAGCAGAACTACCAGTGGCGCACCGACCGTGGCCTCGAGATCGTCAAGGTCGCCCTCGTCTCCATCGAGTACGACGCCAACACCCGCGAGCTGCTCAAGAACGTCCAGCGTGCCGACGCCCTGTCCGGCTCGCGCGGCAACTCCAACCTGCAGGCGTCGGTCGCCGCGGGCATCGAGGCCGCGGGCGAGAACGCCGGTCCCGGCGGCCTGATCGGGATGGGCATGGCGACGGGCGGGATGGGCCTCGGTGGCCTCCAGCAGCCGGCCACGCCGGCCCCCGCCGCCCCGGCTCCCGCCCCGGCCGCCCCGGCGGCTCCGGCAGCTCCGGCGGCCCCGGCCGCCGAGGACCCGATGGCGGTCCTCAAGCGCGCCAAGGAGATGCTCGACGCCGGCCTCATCACGCAGGAGGACTACGACGCGGCGAAGGCGAAGGCGCTCGGTCTGTGACGCAGGAGCCGGTGGAGCCGCAGCAGCCGACCTTCGACGGTCCGCCGCTGTCGCTCGAGGAGGAGCTGGCCGCGGCCAAGGCCGAGCCAGAGGCGGGGCCCAGCATCGAGACCGTCAACGAGTCGCTCAAGGACGGCCTCAACAGGTGCCCGAAGTGCGGTTCGACCGACGTCCAGCTGCGCGCGTCGACCGGGATGCTGGTGTGCCTGTTCTGCCGCAACGAGTGGCACGAGGCGCGGGTCGAGGAGGAGTTCGGCCTCGGTGAGGGCATCGACGAGCTCGAGGGCACGGTCATCGCCAGCGGCGCGGAGGACATCCGGGCCGACGCCAGCGACGTGCTCACCTTCAAGTGCGAGGCCTGCGGGGCCGAGGTCGTCGTCGACACCGCGCACGCGCTCAACGCCCGCTGCCACTGGTGCCGGCACACGCTGAACGTCAACCAGCAGATCCCCAACGGCGCCGTACCCGACGCGGTCCTGCCGTTCCGGCTCACCAAGGAGGAGGCGGTCGAGAAGATCCGCGCCTTCGCGGGCAGCCGTCGGCTGTTCGCGCACCGCCGGTTCAAGAAGGAGTTCGTGCCGGAGAACGTCCTGGGTGTCTACCTGCCCTACCTGGTCATCGACGCCCGCGCCGAGTCGCAGTACTGGGGCAAGGGCGAGGTCCAGACCCGACGCTGGACCGAGACGACGGGCAGCGGGGACAACAAGCGCACGACGACCTACTACGCCGCCGACATCTACCAGGTCACGCGCCAGGTCAGCTTCACCGTCGACGACCTCACCGTCGAGGGCTCCTCGGAGCGCGCGCAGTTCGGCACCGCGAACACCAACAACATCGTCAACTCGATCCTGCCGTTCGACACGAAGAACGCCGTGAAGTGGAACGCCAGCTACCTCGTCGGCTTCACCAGCGAGAAGCGCGACCTCAACGTCGAGGCGGTCAAGCCGGTCCTCGAGGACCAGCTCCTCTCGATCGGCCGCTCGCAGGTGCACGCCTCGCTCGGCCGGTTCGACCGCGGCGTGCGGTGGGAGCAGGAGAAGGTCGACGTCGGCGGATCGCGCTGGGTGTCGATGTACCTCCCGGTGTGGCTCTACTCCTACCAGCAGGAGAGCAACGGCCTCCTGCACTACATCGCGGTCAACGCGCGGACGGGGGAGACGATGGGCAGCATCCCGGTCTCACAGCCCAAGCTGCTGCTCGCGGCGTTCACGGTCGGCACCTTCCTCGAGGGCATCGCCGGCTCGATCCTGGTGGCGTCCGCATGATCGCCCAGCTGATCGCGATGGCCAGTGACGACGGACTGGTCTGGCTGCTCGCGGCAGGGCCGGCCGGCGCGGCCGGCACGTACTGGCTGATCTACCGCTACTACCGCAACACCGACAAGTCCCACGCCTACGAGCGCGACACGATCATCGAGGCCCAGCCGGTGCAGGGCGGCGAGGAGAAGGTCGACCACATCTCGAAGACCACGGACCCCGACATCGACGGTGACAACAGCGACGACTACCGCGAGCGGGTCCAGCGGGTCCAATGAGCGCGCGTGAGCGCGTCTGCCGGCTTCTCGGGCCCCTGCTGGCAGCCCTGCTCCTCGTCACGGCCTGCACCGATGCCCGTTCCGACGAGCCCCGCGGAGACCAGCCCGCGGGCCTCGTCCCCGGTCCGTACGACGTCCGGCCGGGCGTCGTACTCGGGACGCCGGTGGACGACACGGAGACCCAGGCGGCCGAGCACCCGGTGGTCGCCCGGCTCCTGGAGCTGATCGCCCACACCCCGAAGGGGGAGCGGATCCGGATCATCACCCGGTCGTTCTCGCTGCACCCCGTCGCGGACGCGCTGGTCGACGCCCACCAGCGGGGCGTCTCGGTGCAGATCATCGCCAACCGGTTCGCGTCGAAGAGCTTCCGCGCGGTCGCGAAGATGAGGGACGAGGTCGGCACCGACCGGCGCAAGGACTCCTTCATCTACCTGTCGAGCGGCTCGCGGCGGGGCCCGCGGACCGGCACGCACCAGAAGACCTGGACCTTCAGCCGGGTCGGCGACTCGCGCCACGTCGTGATGGTCGGCTCCGCGAACCTGTCCTACTACTCCACCCAGCAGTACAGCGACATGTACGTCTTCGTCGACCGGACCGACGTGTGGCGGGCCTTCGACCGCGACTTCCGCGACCAGGTCGGGATCGAAAAGCCCCGGGGCCCCGGCTACGCGCCGGTGCTCGGCAGGGACCGGGCGTGGTTCTTCCCCGGCTGGGACGAGGAGACCGACCCCGTCCAGGCGTTGCTCCGCGACCTGCCGGCCCGCGGCACGGTGCTGCGCTTCGCGATGTACGCCTGGCACAGCGAGCGCGGCCGCCGGCTGGCGGAGATCGTGGCGGACAAGGCCCGCGGCGGAGCCCGGGTGCAGGTCATCTCGCTGAACATCGGCAAGGAGATCGTGGCCAGCCTGCGGGCGGCCGGCGTGGAGGTGCACAGCGCGCGGTTCCGCAACGGCAACGACGTCCACAGCAAGCTCAGCCTGCTCGAGTGGACCGCGGCCGACGGTGCCCGGCACCGCCGGGTCATCACCGGCAGCGACAACTTCGGGTCGGACTCCCTGCCGCGCGACGAGCTGGCGCTCGAGATCGCGCCCGACCGGGGATCGTGGCGCCGCTACGTGCGCTGGTACGACGCGATCATCGAACGCGCTGCCGGCGAGGGTCACTGATAACCTCGGACCGCTCACCGCACACGACTGGAAGGACCCTGGTGCCCGGTTACAAGCGAGTCCTGCTGAAGCTCTCGGGTGAGGTCTTCGGCGGAGGCAAGGTCGGCGTCGATCCCGACGTCGTGCAGGCGATCGCCCGCGAGATCAAGGCGGTCGTGGACGCGGGCGTCCAGATCGCCGTGGTGACGGGCGGCGGCAACTTCTTCCGCGGTGCCGAGCTCCAGCAGCGGGGCATGGACCGCGTCCGTGCCGACTACATGGGCATGCTCGGCATCGTCATGAACTGCCTGGCGCTCCAGGACTTCCTGGAGAAGCTGGGCGTCGAGACCCGCGTGCAGACCGCCATCACGATGGGCCAGGTCGCCGAGCCCTACATCCCGCGCCGCGCGATCCGGCACATGGAGAAGGGCCGCGTCGTGATCTTCGGCGCCGGCATGGGCATGCCCTACTTCTCGACCGACACCGTCGCCGTCCAGCGCGCGCTCGAGAGCAAGTGCGATGTCGTCCTCGTGGCGAAGAGCGGCGTCGACGGCGTCTACACCGCCGACCCCAAGGTCGACCCGACGGCCACCAAGTACGACGAGCTCAGCTACGACGAGGCCATCTCGAAGGGCCTGCGGATCATGGACCAGACCGCGTTCGCGCTCTGCGGGGAGAACAAGCTCCCGATGATCGTCTTCGGCATGGAGCCGGAGGGCAACATCCTTCGGGTGGTCCGGGGTGAGAAGATCGGGACGCGGGTCAGCGCAGGCTGAGTCCTGCCCTGCTCCGCCCGAACCAGCCAAGAATGGAGAACCGGTGATCAACGACACCCTCAACGAGGCCGACCAGAAGATGGGGAAGTCGGTCGACGCGACCCGTGAGGAGTTCGCCGCGATCCGGGCGGGACGGGCGCACCCGAGCATGTTCAGCAAGATCCTCGTCGACTACTACGGCTCGCCGACCCCGATCCAGCAGCTCGCGTCGTTCAGCGCGCCCGAGCCGCGGGTGATCCTGGTGTCGCCGTTCGACGTCGGCGCGAAGGCCAACATCGAGAAGGCCATCCGCGACTCCGACCTCGGCATCAACCCGTCCGACGACGGCCAGGTGCTGCGCTGCGTCTTCCCCGAGCTCACCGAGGAGCGCCGCAAGGAGTTCATCAAGCTCGCCAAGGAGAAGGCCGAGGGCGGCAAGATCGCCGTGCGCCAGGTGCGCCAGAAGGCCAAGCAGAGCCTGGAGAAGCTCGAGAAGGACGGCGAGGTCGGCAAGGACGACGTCACCGGTGCCGAGAAGCGTCTCGACGGCCTCACCAAGAAGCACACCGACGCCATCGACGAGCTGCTCAAGAGCAAGGAAGCCGAGCTGCTCGAGGTCTGATCCTCGAGCCGCTCCCATTCCTGATGTCGACACCGCCGTCGTCTGAGTCCTCCACGTCCGAGGCGACCCCGAAGAAGGACCACGGCCGCGCCGGCCGCGACCTCAAGGCCGCGGTCGGGTCCGCGGTCGTGCTGCTGAGCGCGATCGCCGCTTCGCTGGTCTTCTGGAAGCCGGCCTTCATGGTGATCGTCGCGGTCGCCGTGGTGGTCGCCGTCTGGGAGCTGCGCAAGGGCCTGCTCGCCAAGGACATCGACCTGCCCGAGCAGCCGCTCATGATCGGCGGCGTCGTGATGGTCGTCGTGGCCTACGTGTGGGGTTCGGCGGCGCTGGTGACCGCGACCGCGGTCAGCGCGCTGGTGATCATGCTGTGGCTGCTGCGTCGCGGCGTCGACGGCTACGTCAAGAATGCCACCGCGTCGGTCTTCGCGCTGGTCTACCTGCCCTTCCTGGGCTCCTTCGTGGCGCTGATGCTGGCCGAGGGCGGCCGCACCGGCGGCGGCCTCGACGACAAGGGCGTGCAGGGCATCATCACCTTCATCCTGGTGACGATCGCCTCCGACATCGGCGGCTACATCGCCGGCGTCCTGTTCGGCAAGCACCCGATGGCTCCGGTCATCTCGCCGAAGAAGTCGTGGGAGGGCTTCGCCGGCTCCACGCTCGCGACGGTCGGCGCCGGTGTCGCGCTGGTCGTCTACCTGCTCGAGGGCGACTGGTGGATCGGCGTCGCGCTGGGCCTGATCGCGGTCGTCATGGCCACGCTCGGCGACCTCTGCGAATCGGTCATCAAGCGCGACCTCGGCATCAAGGACATGAGCCAGGTGATCCCGGGCCACGGCGGCCTGATGGACCGCCTGGACTCGCTGCTCGCCACGATCGCCCCGATCTGGCTGCTGCTGCACTACGGCATCTTCACCTGAGGCCGGCGGCGACCTCGCCGAGCAGCGCCATCGCCTCGGCCAGCTGCTCGTCGGAGAGGTACGGCGCCGGGCCGAGCCTGAGGTGCTGTCCCCGGTGGTCGGCCTGCACGCCGCGCCCGGCGAGTGCCGCCCGCAGCTCGGCCGCGCGAGGCGAGCGCAACGCGAGGAAGCCGCCGAAGCCCTCGGCCGGGGTCGCCCGGTCCCGGGTGACGAGGTCGTCGGGCAGGTCGAGGGCGTCGAAGGCAGCGGTGAGCAGCCCGCGCTGGCGTTGCGAGACGGCCCGGAGGACCGGGGGAGCCAGGCCCTGCTCGTCGAAGAAGTCGAGCACACGGGCGGCGCGGTAGTGGCTGGTCGGGTCGTACGTCGACCCGGCGAACCGGTCTCCGTCGTGGGCGAACCAGCCGGTGACCACCGGCTGCAGGCCGCTGGCGTGCGGGGGGATGCGCAGGAAGCAGTTGCCCTCGCCGAGCTGGAGGTACTTGTAGCCGCCGCCGAGGATCCAGGCCTCGTCCAGCCCATCGGTCCCCACGTCCAGCGGGAGCACGCCGAGCTGGTGGTAGGCGTCGACGAGGAGCTCGGTCCCGGTCCGCTCGCAGGCAGCGGCCACGGCCGCGAGCCCCGGCACGACCAGGGAGGTCTCGTACAGCACGGACGACACCACCACGGCCGCGGTCCGGTCGTCCACCGCTGCCGCGACGCGCTCGGCCAGCGAGTCGACCGGCGTGGCCGGCACCCGCACCACCTCGAGCCCGGCGTCGGCGAGCCGGTCGAGCTGGCGACGGGCGGAGTCGAACTCGGCGTCGGTGGTGACCAGCCGGGGCCGGGCGCACAGGTCGAGCGCGGAGAGGAAGCGCACCAGCAGTTCGTGGGCGCTGCCGCCGAGCGCCACGTCGGCGATCGGGTCGCCGACGAGCACCCGGACGCCGTCGCGCAGCCGCTCCGCCTTGGCCGCGGCCCGGTCCCACTTCCGGCCGAGGTCGAGGGCGGCGTCGTCCCACGCCTCGAGGACGCCCTCCCGGGCGATGTCCGGCCACGCCTGGTGGGAGTGACCGGTCAGCAGCAGCCGCTCCGCCACCCGGAACCGGGAGTAGTGGGCGGCGAGCGGCGCAGAGGTCACATCTCGCTCCGGATCGCCCAGAGGTCGGGGAACAGCTGCCGGGTGACCGTGCTCCACAGGTAGGTCGCGCCCGAGGAGCCGCCCGTGCCCGGCTTGGCCCCGATCGTCCGCTCGACCATCTTCACGTGCCGGTAGCGCCACTCCTGGAGGCCCTCGTCGAGGTCGACCAGCCGCTCGGCGACCTGGGCCGCCCCGCCGTCGTCCGTGTACGCCGCCAGCAGCAGCTGCTGGACCTCCGGCGACGGCTCCCACGGGCTGGTCAGGTCGCGGTCGAGCGCGGCCCGCGGGACGTCGTACCCCTGCGTGGTGAGGTAGCGCAGGAAGGAGTCGAAGACCGACGGACGCGACATCGCGGCCGCGATCCGCTCGCGGCCGGCGCTGCCCTCGGGGTAGTGCTCGAAGACGCGGCGGTCGCGGCGGCCCAGGGTGGCCTCAAGCTCGCGGAACTGCTCGGACTGGAAGCCGCTGGACGCGTCGAGGCGGCCGCGGAAGCTGGTGAACTGGCGCGGCGTCATCGTCTCGAGGACGTCGACCTGGGCGACCGCGACCTTGAGGATGGCGAGCACGCGGCCCAGCGTGTGCAGCGCGCGGGGGGTGTCGCCCGCCTCGAGGCGGGCCTGCAGGCCCGCGGTCTCGTGGAGCATCTGCTTGAACCAGAGCTCGTAGACCTGGTGGATGACGATGAAGAGCAGCTCGTCGTGCTCGTCCGAGCGGGGGTGCTGCGCGGAGAGGACGTCGTCGAGCGAGAGGTAGGCGCTGTAGGTGAGCGCGGGGTGCTGGTCGTTCACGGGCCTACTGTCACAGGTCGGCCGGGGGGACGGCCAGCGGGACGCGCGATGGGCCCGTTGGCTACGATCGGCCGGACATGAACCAGGGATTCGAGGACCGCGCGCTGGCGGACGAGACGGACGACGCGGCCGAGCGGTCGCGGCGGCCCGACTGGTTCCACCGCGGGCACCCGGTGTTCTTCCCGCTGGCCGGCTTCTTCACGGGCATGGCGTCGATCATCGTCGTCCCCGGCCTGTACGCCGCGGTGGTCAAGAGCATCGCGGGCTACGAGCGGGCCGAGGAGCTCTTCCCGTTCGTGCTCCTGCTGCTCGTCGTACCGATCGCGATGCTGGTGCCGCACCACACCCGCCGCTTCGCGAAGTACATGCTGCTCGGCATGGTCGCGACGATCCTCGTGGTCGGCGGCGTCGCCGCGGCCGTGCTCTGGTTCCTGCTCAAGAAGGACGCCTGAGCGCACGATTGGGTACGCCGCCGGGTCGGTGGGACAATCGACGGTGATGTCCGAGCAGCCCGCGACCCCGCCGAAGTCGCTTCCCCTCGTCCTCGCGGAGCCGCGTGGGCGCAAGAAGCCTCCCCGGCACCTCGCGGACCTGACCGACACCGAGCGCAAGGACCTGCTCGTCGAGATGGGCCTGCCGGGCTTCCGCGCCAAGCAGCTCTCGACGCACTACTTCGGCCGGCTGGTCCACGACCCCGCCGAGATGACCGACCTGCCCGCCGCCCAGCGCGACGAGCTGGTGGGTGCCCTGCTGCCCGACCTGATGGACCCGATCCGGCAGCAGAGCGCCGACAAGGGCAAGACCGTCAAGACGCTGTGGAAGCTCTTCGATGGCTCGCTCGTCGAGTCGGTGCTGATGCGCTACAAGGACCGCGCCACCATCTGCATCTCCAGCCAGGCCGGCTGCGGCATGGCCTGCCCGTTCTGCGCGACCGGCCAGGGCGGCCTGCAGCGCAACATGTCGACGGCCGAGATCGTGCACCAGGTCGTCGTCGGCGCGCGGGCGATGGCCAACGGCGACGTCGCCGGCGGCCCCGGTCGCCTGTCCAACGTGGTGTTCATGGGCATGGGTGAGCCGCTCGCCAACTACAAGGCCACCGTCGGCGCCGTACGCCGCCTCACGGACCCGGCTCCGTCCGGGCTGGGCCTGTCGGCCCGCCACGTCACGGTCTCCACCGTCGGCCTGGTCCCGCGTATCCGACAGCTGGCCGACGAGGGCGTCCCCGTCACGCTGGCCCTGTCGCTGCACGCCCCCGACGACGAGCTGCGCAACGACCTGGTGCCGATCAACACCCGCTTCTCCGTGGCCGAGACCGTGGATGCGGCGTACGAGTACTTCGCGAAGACCGGACGGCGCGTCTCGATCGAGTACGCCCTGATGCGCGACATCAACGACCAGGGCTGGCGCGCCGACCTGCTCGCCGACGTGCTCGCGGCCGACGGTCGCGGCACCAGCTGGGTCCACGTCAACCCGATCCCGCTCAACGAGGTCCCCGGCTCGCAGTTCACCCGCTCGCGCGAGGAGGACATGGACGAGTTCGTCCGTCGCCTCGAGGCCAAGGGGATCGCGGCGACGATGCGGGACACGCGGGGCAGCGAGATCGACGCCGCCTGCGGACAGCTGGCCGCCGCGGAGTGATCCCGCCGTCTCGGGAGCGGGTGCACGCGGCGAGCGCGGCGTGGGTCTTCGTCCCCGCCGGCGCGCCGCGGGCCGAGGCCGACGAGTACCTCCTCGTCCGCCACCCCGACTGGACCGAGCGACCGGTGCAGGTGGTCCGGACGCATGCCGGCCGGCCGATGGCCGAGGTCGTCGACGAGGTCCTCGAGCGAGCCCGCCCGATGGTGGACCCGGCCGTGCCGTCGTCGGCGGACGTGGCCTGGTGGGTCCGCCTGGACGCCCCGGACGGGCTGGAGGAGGCCCTGGTCGCCCACGGCGCCCGGCCGGACGAGACCGTGGACGTGCTGGCCCGGACGATCGCGGACGCGGCGGACGACGAGCCGCAGCTGCACCCGGCCGGGGACGTCGAGCTGCGCTGGAGCGACGACCTCGCGGTCTTCGCCGACGCGGTCCGCCTCGCCGCGGACGTCTTCGGCGGCGTGGCCACCGACCGCACGGCGCTCAAGGCGACCTTCCCCGGAGAGGCGGCGAAGGTCCGCGGCGGCGGTGGGGGAGCGGTCGTCGCCTACCTCGACGGTCGCCCGGTCGGCTCGGGCGGGGTGACGCTCGCCGGCCCGGACGCGCGGCTGTGGGGCGGCGTCGTCCTGCCCGAGGCGCGTGGGCGCGGCGTCTACCGGGCCGTGCTCGCCGCCCGGCTCGCCTACGCGCGGGAGGTCGGAGCCGACCTCGCGATCGTCAAGGGCCGGGTGGAGACGTCCGGACCGATCCTGCGCCGGGCGGGCTTCGCCGCGTTCGGGCAGGAGCGGTCCTGGCTGCTCCCGATCGGCTGAGCGGGAGGTCGGGGCGCGGGGTCTCGTGACGGTCGCTGCGCGACCTCCTCGACCACCGGGGCTCAGGCCAGCGGGTTGCCGACCAGCAGCTCGACGTTGCGGTCCTCCGGCGCGCCGGAGCCGTCCAGGTGCTCGTGCCAGTCGTTGGCCGCCAGCTCACGGGCGAGACCGGCGAGCTGGACGGCGTTCGCCGTACCCGCCCCGGCCGACGGCGGGCCGGCGTGGTCCACCATCGTCGTGAAGATCGACAGGGTGCCGTCGGCGTTGTCGGCGACCTCGATGATCCGTGCCTGCTGGGGCCAGTCGATGTGCGAGGCCGTGGTGATCTCCCACAGGCCGCCGCCCGCGGGGCGGGGGCGCGGGGTGATCTTGTTGCGGTGGGTGTGGCCGTTGATCCAGGCGATGACCTGCGGTCGCGCCAGGAGCGCGTCGAGCACGGCGCCGCCGGTGACCCGCGCCTCCAGGCTGCCGCCGGTCGCGATGAGCGGGTTGCCCATCGTGTCGGAGGTGTGGTGGCTGAAGACGAGCACGATCTTGTCGGCGGACTGGTCCAGGAGCGCCTCGAGCCAGGCGAACTGCGTCTTGTCGAGCGACCCGTCGGCGTACCCGTTGGGGTTGACCGTGTCCATGACGACGAAGCGGAAGGCGCCGTTGTCGAAGTGGTAGTACGCCGTGCCGGCCTGGCGGTTGGCGGCAGTGAAGCCGTGGCCGAAGGGTGCGCCGCCCATCGCGAAGTGCTGCTCGACGACCTGCTTGCGGGTGAGCAGGCGGCGGTTCAGGTCGGGCTGGACGGTGCGGACGACGGTGTTCAGCGCCCCGCCGAGCAGGTTGGTCAGCAGCGCGGCCGGGTCGGTCATCAGGTCGTCGAAGAGCTGCGCCGGGTTGAGGCCGAGCGGCGGGGAGACGATCTTGAGGGTGCCCAGCGCCAGCAGGTTGAGCTGGAGGGTGCTCGTGGGGAAGTTGCCCTGGACGAGGCCGTCGTGGTTGCCGAAGACGGAGTACCACGGCATGTTCAGGCCCTCGGCGTTGAACGGCCGGCGGGCGGCGTCGAGCAGACCCGGTACGACGGGGAAGCCGTACTCCGCGCGCGGCCGGTCGACGGGCTTGCCGGCCGGCGCCCCGTGCGGGTGCCAGTAGGCGGTGTCGTAGGTGAGCGGCGAGCTGTCGGCGACGCCCTCCCACTTGTTGGGGTTGCCGGAGTCGACCCGCACCGAGCCGCCGTTGAGCACCCCGATGTTCCAGCGGACCTCGTTGAGCTGCGAGTTGTCGGAGTTGTCGCCGGTCTGGATCGCCAGCGCGAGCGGCTTGCCCGTGACCGGGCCGTCGGCGATCTCGTTGATGGCGCGCACCATCGAGTCGGCGACCTGGCCGGTGAGCATCTCGTGCGGTCGGTACGACGACGTGAACAGCCCCGTCGCGGGGAGCGGGCTCGGGTCGTCGAGCCGGTCGGTCCACTCGAGGCGGAGCGGCGACTGCGCGTCGACGATGTGGATGTCGCTCAGCTGGACGAAGGCGATCATGCCCTCGCGGGCACGGCCCGCACCGGCGGGGACGCCCAGGCCGGCACGTACGCCGTGCGCCTCGCCGGCGACCGAGATGACGGGGCGGTAGCCGCCGGCGCCGGGGGTGCCGGTGGTGAACGTCCGCTGGACGGTGCTGCTGCCGGCGGCGTTGGCCGCGGACGAGCGGAGCACCCCGGGCAGGGCGGTGGCGGCGGCGGCGAGGCCTCCGGCGGCGATGGTCTTGCGGATCAGGTCACGGCGAGAGATCTCCACGCTGCCGTAACGAACCTTCTATGAAATGGGTCACGTCCCGATTCGGGGCACCCCAGCCGTTCACGCGGCGGTCGCCGGACACTTCCGGTCAGGTGACGTTCCGTTGTCGCGGCGTCCCTAGCGTCCTTGGCATGACGAAGCCCGGTACGACGCGACTCAGGGTCCTCGTGGTCACCGAGTCCTTCCTCCCGCAGATCAACGGGGTCACCAACTCGGTGCGCCGCGTGCTGGAGCACCTCTCCGCCGAGGGGCACCACGCCCAGCTGGTCGCGCCGACCGGCCCGGACAGCTACGCCGGGTTCCGCGTCAAGCGCGCCCGCGGCGCCAACCTCCCCTTCTACCCCGACTTCCGGCTCGGCCTCGAGACCCGGCGCCGACTGCGCACCGTGATGACGCAGTACCGCCCCGACGTCGTCCACATCGCCTCGCCGGCCACCCTGGGCTACCAGGCGTCCCGTGCCGCCGCCGAGCTCGGCATCCCGACGGTCGCGATCTACCAGACCGACCTCGTGGGCTTCGCCGAGCGCTACGACCTGCCGGGCGGCGCCCGCGCGATGGCCACGCTCACCCGCCGCATCCACCACCACGTGGACCGCACCCTCGCCCCGTCGACCGCCAGCATCGAGCAGCTGCGTGAGCTCGGCGTGCCGGAGGTCCACCGGTGGGGCCGCGGGGTGGACCTGGTCGCCTTCAACCCGCGCCACCGCGACGAGGAGCTGCGCCGGCGGATCTCGCCGGACGGCCGCCTGCTCGTCGGGTACGTCGGCCGGCTGGCCGCCGAGAAGGAGCTCGACCTCCTGACCCACCTCGCCGACGACCCCCGCTACCGCCTCGTCGTGGTCGGCGGTGGCCCGGACGAGCAGCGCCTCAAGGGGCTGCTCGGCGACCGGGCCGCCTTCCTCGGGCTGCTGCACGGCGACGACCTGAGCCGCGCCTACGCCTCCCTCGACGTCTTCGTGCACACCGGTCGCTACGAGACCTTCTGCCAGTCGGCCCAGGAGGCGCTCGCCTCGGCCGTCCCGGTGGTCGCGCCGGCCGCCGGCGGACCCGTCGACGTGGTCGCCCACGGCGCCACCGGGTTGCTCTACCGGCCCGGCGACGGCCGGGACCTCGCCGCCGCCGTGGACCGCCTCGCGTCGGACGCCGGGCTGCGGGCGACGATGGGTGCGACCGCGCTACGGGCGGTCCAGGAGCGGTCCTGGTTCGCGATCAACGAGCAGCTGATGGAGCACTACCGGGCGGTGATCGGTCCGCGCGCGACCAGCCGGACGTCGTACCGCGCTGCGTGACGGGCGGCCCTCAGCCGAAGAGCGCCGCTGCCTCGTCGACGGTGTCGACGAGGTGGACGTGTCCCTCCATGGCGCGGCCGCGCGCGAGCGCCTGCAGGAGCGGCCAGGCGGGGAGGGTCTGCGTCCAGTAGGTCCGTCCGACCAGGACCATCGGCGCCACCGACTCGTCGGTCGCGTAGTAGTTCTCGCACGCGTCCTGGAAGATCTCCTGCACGGTGCCGCCGGCGCCCGGCAGGAAGACGATGCCGGCATCGCAGACCTGCAGCAGGATCGCCTCGCGCAGCGCGTTGCGGAAGTACTTCGCGACCGCCGTGGCGAAGAGGTTCGGCGGCTCGTGGCCGTAGTGCCAGGTCGGCACGCCGAGGGAAGGCCGCGGCGACGGGCTGAGCTCCAGGGCGTCCCGTGCCGCTCGCACCCAGGCGTCGATCGACGGCCGGAACGACGGTACGACGCCCAGCCGGCCCAGCGCGTCGAGCAGTGCCTCCTCGGGCAGCCCGGCCATCCTGCCGCCGAGGTTGGCCGCCTCCATCGCGCCGGGACCCCCACCGGTCGCCACCACGTGGCGAGCACCGAGGAGGCGGCCCAGCCGGGCGGCGTCGGCGTAGGCCGTGGTGCCCCGGTCCGCGGCGTGGCCGCCCATCACCCCGACGAGGTCGCGATCGCGCACCCACGCGGCGAGGGCGGTGTCGATGGCCTGGTCGTGGAGGACCTCGGCGAGCGCCTCGGCCGGTCCGCAGGCGGCGCGTGCCCAGACGTAGGCGCGGGCGTCGAAGCTCGCGGCGTAGTCGTCGCGGTCGTAGAGGTCGGCGGGGGAGTAGAGCGTGCTCCGCGTGATGTCGAGGCCGGCCAGGTGGGCGGCGCCGGCCTCGCCGGCGCGGGAGTGCCACTGCCGGTCGGTGTCGGTGCGGGACTCGACGACGACGGTCCTGCTGCGGGTGCTCCTCACGCGGCCGGACGCTACCCGACGGGTCCTCGCGGGCCGTGGGTCCGCGGGTTGGACGGTTCCTTGAAATGTTTCTTGATTGACTCACTACAGTTAAGCGAGGACGCACCGGGGTCTCGTGACGGTTGCTGCGCAACCTCCTCGACCACCGGGGACGGCCGCGCCACACCGACACCCATCCCCCGCCAGGAGCCCACGATGACCTACCGTCCCGAGACCCTCGCCGTGCACGCCGGCCAGGAGCAGCCCGACCCCGCGACCAACGCGCGGGCGGTGCCGATCTACCAGACGACGTCGTACGTCTTCAACGACACCGAGCACGCCGCCAACCTGTTCGCCCTCGCCGAGCCCGGCAACATCTACACGCGGATCATGAACCCGACGCAGTCGGCGTTCGAGGAGCGGGTCGCCCAGCTCGAGGGCGGTGTGGGCGCCCTCGCGGTGGCGTCGGGCTCGGCCGCGATCACCTACGCCGTGCTCAACCTGACCTACTCCGGTGACAACATCGTCGCGATCTCGACGCTCTACGGCGGCACCTACGCGCTGTTCGCGCACACGCTGCCGCAGTACGGCATCGAGGTCCGCTTCGTCGACCCGGAGAAGCCCGAGGACCTGGCCAAGCACGTCGACGACAGGACGAAGCTGGTGTTCGCCGAGACGATCGGCAACCCGAAGCTCAACGTCGTCGACACCCGTGCCTGGGCCGACGCGGCCCACGCGCAGGGACTCCCGCTGGTGGTCGACAACACCGCCACGACGCCGTACCTCGAGCGGGTCTTCGACCACGGCGCCGACGTCTCGGTCCACTCGGCGACGAAGTACATCGGCGGCCACGGCACCTCGATCGGCGGCATCATCGTCGACTCCGGCAACTTCGACTGGGCCGCCCACGCGGACCGCTTCCCGGGCCTGACCGGGCCGGACACGGCGTACCACGGCGTGGTGTGGACCGAGGCCGTCGGCAACCTCGCCTACATCATCCGGGCGCGGACCGTGCTGCTGCGCAACACCGGCGCCGCGATCGCCCCGCTCAACTCGTTCCTCTTCCTGCAGGGCCTCGAGACGCTCCACCTGCGCGTCGAGCGGCACAGCGAGAACGCGCTGGCCGTCGCGAAGTACCTCCAGGGCCACGAGGCGGTCGCGTGGGTCAACTACCCCGGCCTCGACGGGGACCCTACAAGGCCGTGGCCGACAAGTTGTTCACCGGCAAGGGGTACGGCGGCCTGGTCTCCTTCGGCCTCAAGAGCGGCCGCGACGGCGGCAAGCGCTTCATCGAGTCGGTCGAGCTGTTCAGCCACCTCGTCAACATCGGCGACGCGAAGTCGCTGGCCGTGCACAACGCCAGCACCACGCACTCGCAGCTGACGCCGGAGGAGCTGGAGGCGGCCGGCGTGCCCGAGGACCTGGTCCGGCTCTCGGTCGGCATCGAGAACGTCGACGACATCATCGCCGACCTCCAGCAGGCCCTGATCGCCGCCAAGTAGGCGCAGGGGCAGCCACCATGACCGACTCCGTCGGGGTCGTCGCGACCCAGCGGGCCGTGCTCACGCAGCGCGGCCCGCTGGTGCTCGCCTCGGGTGCCGCGCTGGTGCACGTCGAGGTCGCCTACGAGACCTACGGCGAGCTGTCGCCGGCCCGCGACAACGCCGTCTTCGTCTGCCACGCGCTGACCGGCGACGCCCACGCCGCCGGCTGGCACGAGGGCGCACGCCGGCCCGGGTGGTGGGACAACCTGATCGGCCCGGGCAAGGCGCTCGACACCGAGCGCTTCTTCGTCGTCTCCGCCAACCTCATCGGCGGCTGCTCCGGCACGACCGGCCCGCAGTCGGTCGACCCGGCCACCGGCCGGCGCTACGGACCGGACTTCCCGGCGCTCGACATGGCCGACTTCGTGACGGCCCACCGCGGCCTGCTCGACCACCTCGGCATCGACCGCCTGCACGCCGCGGTCGGCGGCTCGCTCGGTGGCATGCAGGTCCTCGAGTGGGCGCTGCAGGAGCCGGACCGGATCGACCGCGCGGTGCTGGTCGCCGCGAGCTCGCGGCTCACGCCGGAGAACATCGCCTTCTCCTCGGTGGCCCGTGCCGCCATCCTCGAGGACCCCGACTTCCACGACGGCCGGTACGCCGACCACGGCACCTCGCCACGCCACGGGCTCAAGATCGCCCGGATGATGGCCCACATCACCTACGTGTCCGGGACGTCGCTGGAGGCGAAGTTCGGCCACCGGCGGGCGACCTCGGGCACCGACAAGCGGCTCGGTGCCGACTTCGAGGTCGAGGACTACCTGCAGCACCAGGGGGAGTCCTTCCTGCGCCGGTTCGACGCGCTGTCGTACCTCCACCTGACCCGGCCGATGGACTACTTCGACCCGTTCGGGAGCCACCCGGACGTCGTACCGTCGACGCGCTTCCGGCTGTTGTCCTTCGACTCCGACTGGCGCTTCCCGACGGCCCACTCGCTGCGGATCCGCGACCAGCTGGCCGCGCGCGGGGTGGCCGTGGACCACGCGGAGATCGCGTCTCCGTGGGGCCACGACTCGTTCCTGCTGGAGCCGCCGGGCTACCACGACCTGGTGCGCGGCTTCCTCTGAGCGACCCGGCCTTCCTCAGAAGGCGTGGGCCACCAGCTCGCCGAACAGCTCCTGCGGATCGACCTCCAGCCCGCGCCGCGTGAACCACGAGCAGACGTTCGTGCAGTCGCGCAGCAGGAAGTCGAAGCCCTGGGCGTTGCCGACCAGGTCGACGAGCTGGGGCAGGTCGATGATGACGAGCCGCTCGCCGGCCGCGAGGATGTTGTACGGCGACAGGTCGCCGTGCACGAGACCGGCCTGCACCAGCGTCGCCATCGCGTCCCGCAGCTGGTCGAGGTACGACGCCAGCAGCGCGGGCTCCGGCCGGGTCTGGGCGAGCCGGGGCGCGGTCTCGCCGTCGACCGAGATCCACTCCATCAGGATCTCGGTGCCGTCGACCTGCACGGGGTAGGGGACCGGCAGGCCGAGCTCCCAGCAGCGCTTGAGCGCGTTCCACTCCGACACCGCCCACTCGCCGGCGGCGACCTCGCGGCCGAACGTGCTCTTGCGCTTGATGGCGCGCTCGTCGCGGGAGCGCTTCATGCTGCGGCCCTCGGTGTAGCTCGCCGAGCGGTGGAAGGTGCGGTGGTCGGGCGCGCGGTAGCGCTTGGCCGCCATCACCACGGACTGCGCCGGGTCGTGCGGGTCGGTGCGGTCCAGCAGGAAGACGTCGGCCTCCTTGCCGGTCTTCAGGATGCCGAGCTCGGTGTCGATCGCGCCCTGCGAGGTGACCACCCAGTCGGGGCGGGGCTCGGGGCCGCGGGACAGCGGCTCGACGGAGAGCCAGGTCGACCATCGCTGGCCGGGCTCGACCTCGTCGTAGGACTGGTAGTCGAAGACGAAGCGGGGATCGATGCCGGGGTCGATGCGGGGGGCGATGCGGGGTGCATCGAGATCAGGGGAGAGGTTCTCCTGGAACAAGACGGGTGCTCCTGTGGGTCGAAAGGGTTCGGTCTGAAGGCAGGCCGAGGACAGTCATGGACATGTCACGCTCCTCTCGACGGGTCCGCGGGAACGCGCGGACGGACGCACCCGATGGTGACCGACATCCGTTCGCCGGGGCAACCGAATTAGCTCGCCCCTCCGACGGCTGCGGGACGTAGGGTGGCCCGATGCGCATGCGGACCGTTCTCGTGGTGTTCCTCCTGCTGCTCGTCCCGGGTCTGTCCGGCGCGGGCGCTGCCACCCTCACGGCCGGGCCGGGCTCGCCCGTCGGTCCCGACCCCTACTGGAAGTACGACGGCAACGGCGGCACGGACGCCCTGCGCTACAACATCCAGGTCTCCTACGACTTCGGCTCCCGCACCCTGCGCGGCCGCACCGTCGTGACGATGCGCGCGAAGCAGGACCTGACCAGCTTCACCCTCGACCTGCTGCTGCCGGTCTCGGCGGTCAAGGTCGACGGCCGCACCGCCCGGTTCGCCAAGCCGCTCAACCACGAGCTGAAGGTGGTGCCGCCGGCGACGATCGCGAGCGGCGACATCTTCCGGGTGGACGTGACCTACGCCGGGAAGCCCGACGCCTACACCTACGGCGGGGAGCGGAACTGGCTGGCCGACCGCAACGAGGTCGTCGCGATGAACCAGCCGCACATGGCGCCGTGGTGGTTCCCGTCCAACGACCACCCCACCGACAAGGCGGTCTTCGACGTCCGGGTGAGCGTCCCGCGCGCCAAGCGGGTCGTCAGCAACGGCTCGCTCGTCAGCCGCACGGTGAGCGGCACCCGCGCCACGACCCACTGGCGGACGGTCGACCCGATGGTGACCTATCTCGCCTTCTTCGCCGCCGGTGGCTACGACGTCGCGAGCGGCCGTACCGGCAAGGGCATCCCGTACTACTACGCGGTCTCGCAACAGCTCTCGTCCGGCGACCGCACCCGCGCGATGAGGCAGCTGCGGCAGAGCGGGCCGGTCACCGACTGGCTGCAGGGCTGGCTCGGCACCTACCCGTTCACGTCCACCGGCGGCCTGGTGACCGGTCTCGACGTCGGCTTCGCGCTCGAGAACCAGACCCGGCCGACGTACGGCGCCTGGATCTATCCCAGCGTGGTCGTGCACGAGCTCGCGCACCAGTGGTTCGGCGACAGCGTCGCCGTCCACCGCTGGAAGGACATCTGGATCAACGAGGGCTTCGCGACCTTCTCCGAGGTCGCGTACGCCGCCGCGCACGGCGGGCCGTCGGTGGCGTCGTGGCTCAACGCGGCCTACCAGGACCGCTGCCACGAGTCCGGGTCGTCGTTCTGGACCCTCGACCTCACCGCCCCCGGAGCGGCGAACATCTTCGACGAGGCGGTCTACGACCGCGGCGCGATGGTCCTCGCGGCCCTGCAGAACCGGATCGGCGCGACGGCCCTGCGCGACCTGCTCCGCACCTGGGTGGCGCAGCACCACGACGGCAACGCGAGCGTGGCCCAGTTCGAGGCGCTGGCGGCCAGCGAGACGGGGGAGGACCTGGACGGGTTCTTCGACGCGTGGCTGCGCGACGGCACCGTTCCCTCCGGGGCCGGCAACGGGCTGCTGCACGCCTGCTCGTAGCGTGCAGCGCGCCTCCCACGGCACCGGTGGGGCTTTTGGTACCAATGTGTCGAACTGTGCCCCGTAGCACGCCGGACCAGGATGGAGACGCCCGCCGATGGACGCCAAGAAGGTGATCGCCCTCGTGGTGATCGTGTTCCTCGGGTTCTGGATGTTCACGGACCCCAACGGCCTGGCCGACACCTCCAAGAGCGCCGCCAGCAACGGCTGGGACCTGACGACCGATGCGTTCAACGGCGTCATCGACTTCGTCGGCGCGATGGACTGATCCGAGAGCCACCATGAGCTTCGTCGCGGGCGTCGTCCTGCGACTCGGCGACCCGAAGATCGGCAAGCACCTCCTGCGTGACGAGGGCGAGGTCGTGGTCGACGAGGTCACGCACCACTGGTTCGCCTACCTGCGACCGGGCGCCGAGGCCGTGCTGGCCACCCTGCTGCTGGTCGCGAGCTGGTTCGTCGCCGTCGAGGTCGCCTGGTTCTTCATCATCGTGGCGGTGGGGCTGCTCGGCCACGCCGCGTGGGGCGGCCTCGCGGTGCTGCGCGACCGGTTCGTGATCACCAACATGCGGGTGTTCCGCGTCCACGGCGTGCTGTCGCAGAGCCTGGCGACCATGCCGCTCAGCCGGATCCTCGACATCTCGGTCAAGAAGCCGCTGCACGGACGGATCCTCGGCTTCGGCCACTTCTGCTTCGAGTCCGCCGCCCAGGAGCAGGGCCTGCGCGACATCCGGTACGTCGGCCGGCCCGACGACCGCGACCTGGCGATCCAGCGCGTGGTCCAGCGAGCGGGCCTGCGCGGACCCCGAGTCCCGAACTGACCACCGTTCCGTAGGATTTGCTGCCATGACGCAGCAGCCGTTCTCCCGTCCCGGAGCCATCGACCTCTCGGCGCTGAAGCGGCCCGCCGGAGCCGCGCCCGCCGGAGCGCCGACAGGTGGCGCGAGCAGCGCTCCCGCAGGCGGCTCGGCGTACTCGGTGGCGATCGACGAGGCCAACTTCCAGACTGTGCTCGAGGCGTCGATGACGGCGCCGGTGGTGCTCGTCTTCCACTCGCCCTCGCAGTCGCCCGAGAGCGAGCAGCTGGCCCGCGACGTGGCCACCGTCGCCGACGAGTACGACGGCCGCTTCCTCGCCGCGACCATCGACGTCGACGCGGTGCCCCAGATCGCGCAGGCGATGCAGATCCCGCAGGTGCCGCTGATGCTGGTCATCCTCGACGGCCGCCCGGCGACCCAGCCGATCCCGGGCGCCGCCCCGATCGACGACATCCGCGCGCTCTTCAACCAGTTCGCCCAGCAGCTGACCGCCCAGGGCATCGCCGGGCGCCACCAGCCCAACGCCTTCGGCGGCGCCGCTGCCGGCGAGGTGGGCGAGGACGGCGAGCCCGAGCTCGACCCGCGATACGCGCCCGCGCAGGAGGCCCTCGCCGCGGGCGACATCGACGCCGCGGTGGCCGAGTACCAGAAGCTCGCCGACGCCAACCCCGCCGACCACGAGGCCGCGGCCGGCCTGGCGATGGCCAAGGTGCTCCAGCGCACTCAGGGCGCCGACCTCAACGCGGCGCGGGCGGCCGCCGCCGCCAACCCCGACGACGTCGACGCGCAGACCCTGGTCGCCGACCTCGACATGCTCGGCGGCCACGTCGAGGACGCCTTCGCGCGGCTGGTCGAGCTCGTTCGTCGTACCGCCGGCAAGGACCGCGACCGCGCCCGCGAGCACCTGCTCGGCCTGTTCGGCGCCGTCGGCAACGACGACCCGCGGGTGCTCAAGGGCCGCCAGGCCCTCGCGTCTGCCCTCTTCTGAAGTCGGACGCCTGATGTCGGTCACGCCCGCGAGCCGGGCGATGGGAGTCCGGCAGGGCGCCGGCTTCCTCGCGCAGGGCATGCGCCTGTGGAAGCACCGGCCGCGGCTGATGCTGCTCGGGATCATCCCGGCGCTGATCAGCGCCGCGCTCATCGTGACGCTGTTCGTCGTGCTCGTGATGTACGCCGACGACGTCATCGACTGGGCCACGCCCTTCGCCGACGACTGGTACGACGCCCTCCGCACCACCTTCCGCGCGGTGCTCTTCGTGCTGGTGCTGGCGGGCGCGGCGATGCTCTCGATCATCACCTTCACCGGCCTGACCCTCGCGGTCGGCGACCCCTTCTACGAGAAGATCTGGAAGGAGGTCGAGATCTCCCTCGGCGGCGACGTGCCCGAGCAGGGCGTCGGCTGGCTGCGCGGGATCCTCGACGGCGTCCAGCTCGTGCTGATGGGCATCGGCACCGCGATCCTCGTCTTCGTCATCGGGCTGCTCCCGCTGGTCGGCGCGATCGCCGGCTTCTGCATCGGCCTCGTCCTGGCCGGGCGCCTGCTCGCCGGCGAGCTGGTGTCGCGCCCGCTCGAGGCCCGCGGCATGGACCGCGCGCAGCGCCGCGAGCTGATGGCCGAGCACCGCCGGGCGATGCTCGGCTTCGGGGTCTGCGTGCAGGCGTGCTTCCTGATCCCCCTCGGCGGCATCGCGGTGATGCCGGGCGCCGTCGCGGGCGCGACCTACTTCGCCCGCGAGGCCCTGGACCGGCGACCGGGCGCGGACGTGCCCGCCCGCGAAATTGATTGACGTCAATCAATTTCCCGGGCGGGGCCTCTGAGCACCGGTTCGATTGCGGCGCGATCGACCGTCAGCCGCCCACTCCCGCGAACGCAGCCAGCACCGCCTGCACGGCGGGGGAGTCGGCCATCGTGCGCCGGTGCAGGGCGTCGACGAGCCGGATCGGCTCCGGGTCCTCCACCCGTACGGCGACCAGCTCCTCGCCCAGTGGCGCGCGCCCCATCCGCGGGATCAGCGCGACGCCGAGGCCGGCGCGGACGAGGGCGAGGTGCGACTCGAACTCCCCGGAGACGTGGGCGATGCGGGGCGGGCGGCCGGTGCCGTCGTACATGCGGGAGAGCCACTGGCGACAGATCGTGCCCTCGGGGGTGGCGATCCAGCCGACGTCGACGAGGTCGTGCGGCGTCACCCGCGCACACCGGGCCAGCGGGTCGTCGCGGTGCACGACGAGGTCGGCGAGGTCCGTGGCGACCGGCGTGCTGACGACGTGGTCCGGCACCGCGAGCGGTACGCCGCCCCAGCGGTGGACGATCCCGAGCTCGGCCTGGCCCGAGGCGACGAGGTCCACGACGTCCCACGGCTCGCGCTCGTCCAGGGTGAGGGTGAGGTCGGGGTGGGCGTCGCGCAGGGAGCGGGCGATCGGGGCGATCAGCCCGCGCATGGCGGTGGAGAAGGCGGCGAGCCGGACCCGGCCGGCGACCACGCCGGCCCGCTGCTGCAGCCCCGCCTCGAGCTGCTCGAGATCGGCCAGGACCTGCTCGCCGGCGTCGACGAGGTGCTGGCCGTGGCTGGTGAGCATCACCCCGCGGCCGACCCGCTCGAGCAGGGGGACGCCGGTCTGCCGCTCGAGGCGCTTGACCTGCTGGGAGATCGCGCTTGGGGTGAAGCCGGTCGCCGCCGCGGCGGCGACGACCGATCCGTGGGTGGCGACGGCGCGCAGGCCGGCGAGGGCGTCCAGGTCAATCATGCAGCAACGCTACATGAAGTTGCGCAGATCTATTCGCTGGTGCTTCATGGTTCCGGCGGCGACGATGGACGGGTGACCCGCAAGGACCAGGCCCTCGCCGCCCTCGTCGCCGTGATCTGGGGCTTCAACTTCGTCGTGATCGACTGGGGGATGGGCGACGTGCCGCCGCTCCTGTTCCTCGCCGCGCGCTTCCTCGCCGTGGTCGTGCCGGCGGTCTTCCTGCTCCCGCGTCCGCCCGTCCCGTGGCGCACCGTGGCGGCGGTGGGCGTCTTCATGTCGCTGGGCCAGTTCGGGTTCCTCTACGTCGCGATGGACGCCGGCATGCCGCCGGGGCTCGCGGGCCTGGTCCTCCAGGCGCAGGTCGTGCTGACCATCGCGCTCGCCGCGGTGGTGCTGCGCGAGCGGCCGACGCGGCCGCAGGTCGCCGGCGTCCTCCTCGGCGCCGTCGGGCTGGTCGTCGTCGGCCTCGGCCGCGGCGGGCACGTCCCGGCGATCGCCCTCCTGCTGTGCCTGTCGGCGGCGCTGATGTGGGCGATCGGCAACGTCGTGTCCCGTGCCTCCGGAGCGACCGGCGGCCTCTCGCTCACGGTCTGGTCGGCGCTCGTCGTCCCGGTCCCGCTGGTGCTGCTCTCGCTCGTCGTCGACGGCCCGAGCGCGGTCGCGGACGGCGTCGCCGCGTTCGGGTGGCGGGCCGGCCTGTCCACCGTCTACACCGCCGGGCTCGCCTCGCTGGTCGGCTACGGCCTCTTCAACGGGCTGCTGTCGCGCAACCCGTCGTCGGCCGTGGTGCCGTGGATCCTGCTCGTCCCGCCGGTCGCGATCGGGTCGGCGTGGGCGCTGCTCGACGAGGTCCCGTCGACCGGCGAGCTGGCCGGTGGCGCGCTGCTGGTGCTCGGCGTGCTGGTCGCCCAGGCCCGCTGGTCCGGTCGGCTCAGCGGCCGGACTCGGTATAGCCGGGACCCTCGCCCGCGAGACTCGCCAGAGCAGCTCGCACCCGCCGGGCGGTGAAGTCCGCGGCCCGCTCGTCGACCTCGTCGAGGGTGAGGAAGGCCGCGCTGCGGATCTCGCGGGCCTGCGGCACGACCTGCTCGACGATCGACGCGGGGTGCGCGCCGCCGTCGAACACGAGGCAGAGCGCGTCGTCCCAGCCGCCCCACGGCGGCAGCCAGTCGGTCAGCAGCAGCCGGCCGGCGGGGATCTCGAGGGCGAGCTCCTCCTCGACCTCGCGAGCGACGGCGACGTGCGGCGACTCACCGACCTCGACCACGCCTCCGGGCAGGTCCCAGTCGGTCTTGTAGGTCAGGTTGCACATCAGCACCCGTGCCGCGGGGCCGTCGGCGTCGCGGACCAGCATCTGCGCGATCCCGCGCTTGCGGGGCAGGAACGAGTTGAGCAGCGCGCGGAAGCCGCCCGGCTCGTGCACCGGGACGTCGTCGACCAGGCGCGCGTAGACGACCACGTCGCCCGCGCGCCCGCGCTGGACGCCCTCGCGGCGCAGGCCGGACCAGGTCGCGATCCGCTGGGCCTCGGCATCGTCGATCGCGACCTTGACCTCGACCCGGTCGTGGTCGGTCAGCGCCTCGGCCACCTGGCGTCGTACGACGTCGACGGCGGCCTGCCAGCCGCGCTCGGTGAGGTCGGAGGTCCAGGTCAGCCGGGCGATGCCGTCGTCGACGGTCGCGTGGCTGATCTCCGGCTGCTCCGACACAGCGCAAACCCTAGACGACTGGTCGTCATTCAGCGGAGGGTGCCACCAGCCAGAGCGTGGCGAGCGGTGGCAGCACGAGGTCCGCGTACGCGGGGCTGCCGCCCGGCGCACCGGCCTCCATCGGGCCGGCCGGCTCCGCGTGGACGGTGCCGAGGTTGCCGACCCCACTGCCGCCGTACGACGCCGCGTCGGTGTTGAGCGCCTCGGTCCACGCGCCGGCGACCGGCAGCCCGAGCCGGTAGTCGTGGGGGACCGCGGCGAAGTTCGACACGCTGACCAGGTCCGGCACGCCGGGCTGCCCGGAGCGGCGGACGAACGAGAAGACGTTGTGTCCCGCGTCCTGGCCGTCGATCCACGCGAACCCGGCGGGGTCGTTGTCCAGGCGCCACAGCGCCGGCTGGTCGCGATAGCGGGCGTTGAGGTCGCGGACGAAGTCGAGCATGCCGCGGTGCTCGGGCTTCTGCAGCAGCCACCAGTCCAGCTCGCGCGCCTCGGCCCACTCCGACTCCTGGGCGAACTCGCAGCCCATCATCAGCAGCTGCTTGCCGGGGTGGGACCACATGAAGGCGAGATAGGCGCGCAGCGTCGCGAGCTGCTGCCAGCGGTCGCCGGGCATCTTGCGGACCAGCGATCCCTTGCCGTGGACGACCTCGTCGTGGCTCAGCGGCAGGACGTAGTTCTCCGAGAAGGCGTAGACGAGGGAGAAGGTCATCTCGCCGTGGTGGTAGGCGCGGTGCACCGGCTCGTGGCGCAGGTAGCCGAGGCTGTCGTGCATCCAGCCCATGTTCCACTTGAAGCCGAAGCCGAGCCCGCCGCCGGAGGTCGCGCCGGTGACGCCCGGCCAGGCGGTCGACTCCTCGGCGATCGTGACGATTCCGGGCACCCGCTTGTAGGCGGTGGCGTTGAGCTCCTGCAGGAACTGCACCGCCTCGAGGTGCTCGCGGCCGCCGTACCGGTTCGGGTGCCACTCGCCCTCGTTGCGGCCGTAGTCGAGGTAGAGCATGGACGCGACCCCGTCGACGCGCAGGCCGTCGACGTGGAACTCCTCCAGCCAGTAGAGCGCGTTCGCGAAGAGGAAGTTGCGCACCTCGGGGCGACCGAAGTCGAAGATGTAGGAGCCCCACTCCGGGTGCCACCCCCGCTGCGGGTCGGGGTGCTCGTAGAGCGCGGTGCCGTCGAAGCGGGCCAGCGCCCACTCGTCGGTCGCGAAGTGGCCGGGCACCCAGTCCAGGATGACCGCGATGCCGGCGGCGTGCAGCGCGTCGACGAGCCGGCGGAAGCCGTCGGGATCGCCGAAGCGCGCGTCGGGCGCGAAGTACGACGTCACGTGGTAGCCCCACGAGCCCCCGAACGGGTGCTGCATCACCGGCATCAGCTCGACGTGCGTGAAGCCGAGGTCGGCGAGATAGCCGGGCAGGTCGGCGGCGAGCTCGTCGTAGGTCCAGTAGGACCCGTCGGGGTGCTTCTTCCACGAGCCCAGGTGCAGCTCGTAGGTCGACATCGGCTCGTTGACCGGCTGCCGGGTCGCGCGCTGCTCCAGCCAGGCGTCGTCCTGCCACGTGTGGGTGCTGGTGAAGACGCGGGAGGCGGTGGCCGGCGGCGGCTCGGCGAAGAAGGCCATCGGGTCGGCCTTGTGCCGCCACACGCCGTCGGCGCCCTCCACCACGAACTTGTACGACGCCCCGGAGCCCACGCCCGGCGCGAAGGCCTCCCACAGGCCGCTGCCGATCGGCACCATCCGGTGGGCATTGCCGTCCCAGCCGTTGAAGTCGCCGATCACGCTGACGTTGCGCGCGTTGGGCGCCCACACGACGAAGCTGGTGCCGGGCTCGGGCTCGGTGCGCTCGTGAGCGCCCAGGGCTTGCCAGAGCAGCTCGTGGCGGCCCTCCGCGACGAGGTGCAGGTCGATCTCTCCGAGTGTCGTCGACACGTGTTTCGGCATCCTCTCGAGTCTAACGAGGTGGTGAGCGACCGGGCGGTACCCCGCGCCGTCCCCGGCAGTCGCCGACGCGACGGCCCGCCTCGGGGAGCGCTGGGGGCGGGTGATCTGATGGGCTGGTGACGACCACCCCCGACGAGCGCCTCGGCTGGCGGCTGACCGTCCTCGTCCCGGTCGTGCTCGGCTGCCTGTCGATGATCGGGCCGTTCAGCATCGACACCCCGTTCCCGGCCTTCGCCCAGATGGAGCGCGAGCTCCCGGCCACGGCCGGCCAGCTGCAGCTCGTCGTCACCGTCTACCTCGCTGCCTTCGCCGCGATGAGCGTGCTCCACGGCCCGATCTCCGACGCGGTCGGGCGCCGCCCCGTCATGGTCGTCGGTCTCACCGTGTACGCCGCCGCCTCCATCGCCTGCGCCTTCGCGCCCGACCTCGGCTGGCTCCTCGTGGGCCGGGCGTTGCAGGGGCTCAGCGCCGGCGGGGCGACCATCGTCAGCCGCACCGTCATCCGCGACCTCTTCTCGGGAGCCACCGCGCAGCGGCTGATGAGCCGGGTCGCGCTGGTCTTCGGCGTCGCGCCGGCGATCGGGCCGATCATCGGTGGCCTCGTGCTGCAGCTCGGCGACTGGCCCCTGGTGTTCGTCTTCCAGGCCGGCCTCGGGGTCGTGCTAGTGCTCGCCGTCGTGCTCCTCCTGCCGGAGACCCACCCGCGCGAGCGGCGTACCGCCCTGCGCGTGGGCTCGGTCGTCGGCGGTCTCCTGCAGGTCGCCCGCGAGCCCGCCTTCCACCGCCTCGCGTGGGCGACCGCGCTCCTCTTCGGCGCCCAGTTCCTCTACATCGGCGGCGCCGCGATCTTCGTGGTCGACGTGCTGGGCGAGGGCGAGCTCGACTTCTGGAAGCTCTTCGTCCCGATGATCGGCGCGATGATGCTCGGCTCGTGGCTGTGCGGCCGCGCCGCCGGCCGGATCTCGGCGCGGCGCCTCACCTCCATCGGGTGCACCACCTCGTTCGTCGGCGGCGTCATCGGCATCCTGGTGGCCGCCTCGCCCCTCGCGGCGGACCTGCCGTGGGCGGTGGTCGGGGTCAGCCTGGTCGCCCTCGGCAACGGCATCACCTACCCGACCATCCAGCTCCTCCTGCTCGACCTGTTCCCGGGCCGGCTCGGCGCCGTGGTCTCGATGTCGGCCTTCCTCGCGCTCGTCCTCAACGCGATCACCGCCGTCGCCGTCACCCCGCACCTCGGCACCTCGGCCCTCGGCTTCGCCACCGCCGCGTTCATCGGCGTCGCCGGCGGCCAGCTCTGCTGGGCCTGGCACTGCGCGGTCGAGAACCGCGACTGCGCGGTGGCGGGTGTGGGGGAGCGGGAGCCCGTCGAGCTCCTCTGACGCACCGTTCGTCGAGGAGGTCGCGCCGACCCTCGTTCGTCGAGGAGGTCGCGCCCACCCTCGTTCGTCGAGGAGGTCGCGCAGCGACCGTCACGAGACGCCGCTGGTCGGTCCACCCACACCGTGGCCGGTCCGGATTCCCGCGTACCTGCGCGCCGTCGGCCCGGCGCTGCCACCATCGTGCCGTGATCGTGCTCCGTCCCCTGCTCGTCCTCGCCCTGCTGGCGCTCTCCGGTTGCTCGCACGAGTCGGACCACGTGGACTCCGCGCGACCCGAGCCGGCGGAGGGGTTCGGGCGGCGGGCGCTCGGGGCGATCGACGCGGCGACCAGCTGTGCGGCGCTGCAGGCCGCCTGGGACGAGTACCTCGACTCCGCCACCCGCGCTTCCGTCGCGAGGCGGGTGCCGTGCACGCGCCGTGTCCTCGCCACCCGGCACGAGGTCGTCGAGGTCCTCCGCTACGACGGAGGCATCTTCTTCGAGCTCCCCGAAGGGGTCTCCGGCGCTGGCGTCCACCGGGTCGTGCTCGAGCCGACCGATCGGAGCGAGGTCGACTCGTTCCCCCTCTCCGACTTCCTCGACGACGGCTGGTACGTGGTGACGGAGGACGGACGCCGACGGCTGCTGAACCCGGCGATCGTGGCCCTCGACGAGTGCCTGGCGCAGCAGGACGAGTGCCGCATGGCCGGTTGAGCACCTGATCGGTGGTCGCCGACTTTCACCTGCGGTTCGCCGTGTCCCGCCTGCCCGGCACGCCCGGCGGTGCTTTGATGCCCGCATGGGCGCGAAGTGCTGGATGGTCGTGTACGCCGACGGACCGGTCCCGCCGCTGCTGCGTGGTGAGCCGGAGCTGGACGAGGAGGCCACCGCGGACCTGGTGGCCCGCCTGCACCCCCGGGCGGCGCTGACCGAGCTCGGTTACGGCGACCTGCTCGAGAACCCGAACCCTCCGGACCGGGAGGCATGGGCGGCGGTCTACCCCGGCGTCGCCATCGTCTGCACGTCGCGGGTCGCGAAGGACCGGCCGACCGACATCGACCCCGCCATCCTCGGCGCCATGCCGGGCCGTACGACGTACGTCGCGGCGATGCACAGCGTGGTCGACTGGTTCGCGTACGCGATCTGGGACGCCGACGGCGAGCTGGTCCGGTCGCTGAGCCTGTCGCCCGACGACGGCATCATCGAGGACGTCGGCGAGCGGCGGGCCTTCGAGGCGCCCTACTGGGCCGGCGAGCACGCGGAGGAGGACGACTACCCGCTGCCCTTCCACCCGCTCGACTTCGGTGAGGACGCGCTCGTGGACCTGTTCGGCTTCTGCTTCGAGGGCGACCTCCCGCCCGACGGGACCGACGTCGAGGACGTCACCCTGCTCGGGTTCCGGGTGGGCTAGCCCACGAGCCGGGCGACGCCCTCCAGCGGGATCGACAGCCAGTTCGGCCGGTTCCGGGCCTCGTAGAGGCACTCGTAGACGGCCTTGTCGACGACGTACGCGGTGAGCAGGGTGCGGTCGGCAGGACCCAGCCCACCCTCACCGCAGTACGACGCCAGGAACGCCCGCCGGTTGCGCTTGGCCCACTCGGCGGCGCGGATCGCGCGCTGGTGCTCGACGTCGGCGTCCTCGGCCGGCATCGAGGCGGCCACGGCGTGCGGGGCGTAGTCGAACGAGCGGGTCATCCCGGCGACGTCGCGCCACGGGGAGTCGGGGAGCAGCCGCTCGGACAGCGGCTTGGCCGGCTCGCCCTCGAAGTCGACGAACTTCCAGCCGGCGACGGTGCGCAGCGTCTGCCCGAGGTGCAGGTCGCCGTGGACCCGCTGCACCGGGATCTCGCCGAGCCCGGCGACGGCCGCGAACACCGCACGGGCGCCGTCCGCGTGCTCGGCGAGCTGGGGCACGACCCCGATGGCGGCGTCGAGCCGCTGCGCCATCACCTCGGCCAGGACGGACGCGGGCAGCGCGGAGGTGGGGAAGGACTCGCGGAGCTGGCGGTGCACCTCGGCGAGCGCCTCGCCGAGCCGGGCCGCCTCGCTGGCGAAGTCGCCGCCGACCTCCTCGGCGTGCAGGTCCGCCTCGGCGAACAGGTCCCGCACGCTCGCGAGCGCCTGACCCCAGCCGTCGCTCGCCGTGCGGAGGAACTGCTGCAGCATGCCGAGCTGCCGGTCGCCCTGCTCGATCCAGCCGTAGAGCGCGGCGACGTGCGTGGAGCCGGCCTCGGTGAGCGCGCGGTGGGTGGTGACGTCGGGGTTCTCGCCCGGGGTCACCTTGCGGAAGAGCTTGAGGACGGCGTCCTCGCCGAAGAAGACCGACGAGTTCGACTGCTCCCCGCCGAAGGGGCTCGCCGTTGCCTCGAGGTCGAGCTCGTGGCCCTCGAGCCGCACGAACCGGAGCCCGCCCTCGACCGGCACGCCGTCCGCGAACGCCCTCAGGTACGCCGCCATCGCCTGCCGGTCCTGCACGGCGTCGTACACGGGGCGGCCGTCGCGCTCGCCGACGAGGGCGTGCTCGAGGTGGTCCTGCAGGTCGTCGTACACGGAGAGCGGGAGCTGGTAGAGCTCGACGTCGCCGTCGGCGTAGGTGAGCTCGACGAGTCGCACCTCGACGCGCGGGGCGTCGCCGACGGTGCCGACGACCTCCTCGCCGGTCACCGTGAAGTCGCGACCCTTGCCGCCGAACCACCGGCTGCGGCCGATGAACGGGGCGAGGAACTGGTCCGTCACAGCACGGGCCTCCCTGTCGTGTCCGGATCCGTGAGCCGGAACCAGTAGAAGCCGTGCCCGCTGAGCGTCAGGAGATACGGGAGCTCGCCGATCGCGGGGAACGGGACACCGCCGATCAGCTCCACGGGGACGCGTCCCTCGAACTTCCGCAGGTCGAGCTCGACCGGCTGCGGGAAGCGCGAGAGGTTGTTGACGCACAGGATGACGTCGTCGCGGCCGTCGGCCTTGGGCAGCTCGCGGACGTAGGACAGCACGGTCGGGTTGGAGCCACCGAGGTCCTCGAAGGTGCCGAGGCCGAAGGCGTCGTGCTGGCGGCGGATGTGGATCATCCGGCGGGTCCAGTGCAGCAGCGAGGAGGGGTTCTCCAGCTGCGCCTCGACGTTGACGCTCTGGTAGCCGTAGACCGGGTCCTGGATCGTCGGCAGGTGCAGCTTGCCGGGCGTGGCCGCGGAGAAGCCGGCGTTGCGGTCCGGCGTCCACTGCATCGGCGTCCGGACGCCGTCGCGGTCGCCGAGCCAGATGTTGTCGCCCATGCCGATCTCGTCGCCGTAGTACAGGACGGGCGACCCGGGCAGCGACAGCAGCAGCGCGGTGAACAGCTCGATCTGGTTGGTGTCGTTGTCGAGCAGCGGGGCGAGCCGGCGGCGGATGCCGATGTTGGCCTTCATGCGGGGGTCCTTGGCGTACTCGCCCCACATGTAGTCACGGTCCTCGTCGGTCACCATCTCGAGCGTCAGCTCGTCGTGGTTGCGCAGGAAGATGCCCCACTGGCAGCCGGACGGGATCGGCGGCGTCTGCTCCATGATCTCCGAGATCGGGAAGCGGGACTCGCGACGCACGGCCATGAAGATGCGCGGCATCACGGGGAAGTGGAACGCCATGTGGCACTCGTCGCCGCCGACCTCCGGGTCGCCGAAGTACTGCACGACCTCGGTCGGCCACTGGTTCGCCTCGCAGAGCAGGACCCGGCCGGGGTAGTTGTCGTCGACGAACTTGCGGACCTTCTTGAGGAAGTCGTGCGTCTCCGGCAGGTTCTCGCCGTTGGTGCCGGGCCGCTCGTAGAGGTAGGGAACCGCGTCGAGCCGGAAGCCGTCGAGGCCCATGTCGAGCCAGAAGGCCATCGCCTCCAGCATCGCGTCGTGGACCGCCGGGTTGTCGAAGTTGAGGTCCGGCTGGTGGTGGAAGAAGCGGTGCCAGTAGTACTGGCCGCGGGCCTGGTCCCACGTCCAGTTCGAGGGCTCGGTGTCGACGAAGATGATCCGCGCGTCCTGGTAGAGCTCGTCGGTGTCGGACCACACGTAGAAGTCGCCGTAGGGCCCGTCGGGGTCGCTGCGCGACGCCTGGAACCACGGGTGCGCGTCGCTCGTGTGGTTCATGACGAAGTCGATGATCACGCGGATCCCACGCTCGTGTGCCGCGTCGAGGAAGGCGTGGAAGTCGTCGACCGTGCCGATCTCGGGGAGGATCCCGGTGTAGTCGGCGACGTCGTACCCGCCGTCGCGCAGCGGCGAGCTGAAGAACGGCGGCACCCACAGGCAGTCGACGCCGAGCCACTGCAGGTAGTCGAGCTTCTCGGTGAGGCCGCGGAAGTCGCCGGTGCCGTCGGCGTTCGAGTCGCGGAACGACCGGACCAGGACCTCGTAGAAGACCGCGGTCCGGAACCACTCGGGCTCGTCGTTGAGGACGGTCGACTCCGCCACGCTCACGTGTGCTCCTTCACGCTCAGGATGTGGGCCGGCTGCTCGGGTGGGAGCCGGACGTAGTTGTGCTCGCCCCAGGTCCACTCGTCGCCGGTCAGCTCGTCGTGCACCGTGTACGACGAGCCCGGCGGCAGGCCGAGGGCGGCGAGGTCGACGTGCACCATCGTCTCGCGCGGCTGGTGCGGGTCGAGGTTGATGACCACGATGACGCGGTCGGGGCCGGCGACCTTCGAGTACGACACGATCTGGTCGGAGTCGGTCGGGTTGACGCTCAGGTTGCGCAGCAGCTGCAGCGCCGGGTGGGCGCGGCGGACCGCGTTGAGCCGGGAGATGTACGACGTCAGGTCGGCCCCGACCGTGCCGGGTGCCGTCGCGGCGTCCCAGTCGCGGTGGCGCACCTGGTACTTCTCCGAGTCGAGGTACTCCTCGCTGCCCGGGCGCACCGCCACGTGCTCGCCGAGCTCGTAGCCCGAGTAGACACCCCACGTGGGGGAGGAGGTCGCCGCGAGCGCAGCCCTGATCCTGAAGGCCGGCGGGCCGCCGTACTGCAGGAACTCGTGGAGGATGTCGGGGGTGTTGACGAAGAAGTTCGGCCGCACCCGGTGCGCCGACTCCGCCGACACCTCCAGCAGGTAGTCCTCGATGTCGACCTTCGCCGTGCGCCACGTGAAGTACGTGTACGACTGGTGGAAGCCGATCGCGCCGAGGGTCTGCATCATCGGCGGCTTGGTGAAGGCCTCGGCGAGGAAGAGCACGTCGGGGTCGGTGCCCCGGACCTCGGCGAGCAACCACTGCCAGAACGAGACCGGCTTGGTGTGCGGGTTGTCGACGCGGAAGATCCGCACCCCGTGGGCCATCCAGTGACGCACCACCCGCAGCACCTCGGTCGCGAGGCTGTCCGGGTGGTCGTAGGGGTAGGCGTCGAAGTTGACCGGGTAGATGTCCTGGTACTTCTTCGGCGGGTTCTCCGCGTAGGCGATGGTGCCGTCGGCGCGGGTCGTGAACCACTCCGGGTGGGCGGCGACCCACGGGTGGTCGGGAGCGGCCTGCAGGGCCAGGTCGAGCGCCACCTCGAGGTCCAGGGCGCGGGCCTCGGCGACGAAGGCGTCGAAGTCCTCGATCGTGCCGAGGTCGGGGTGGATCGCGTCGTGGCCGCCGTACCGGCTGCCGATCGCCCACGGCGACCCGTCCCAGTCGTCCGGGATCGGCTCGCCCTCGGCGGCCACCGTGTTGTTCGGACCCTTGCGGTTGACCTCGCCGATCGGGTGGATCGGCGGCAGGTAGACGACGTCGAAGCCCATCGCCGCGATCGCGGGCAGCCGCTTCGTCGAGCCGGCGAAGCCGCCCTCCGAACGCGGGAAGAACTCGTACCAGCTGCCGAAGAGGGCGCGGGGGCGGTCGACGAACACCGGGAAGGGGCCCTCGACCGTCAGCAGGTCGCGCAGCGGGTGCGCCTCGAGCGCGGCGACGACCTCGGCCGACTCGATCTGCGCCAGGCGCGCCTCGACCGGTCGCTTGGTGTCGCCGGCGGCGGCGATCGCCGCCTTCACCGTGGCCCGCTCGGCCCGCGTCAGGCCCTTGCCCTTGAGGACCCGCTCGAAGAGCAGCTTGCCGTCCTTGAACATCAGCTCGACGTCCACGCCGGCCCGGATCTTGATGCCGGCGTCGTGGAACCAGGTGCCCAGCGGGCTGGACCACGCGTGGATCTCGAACGCCCACGGTCCCTCGAGGTCCGCGGCCACCCACGCCTCGTAGCGGTCGACGCTGTGCCGGTCGACCGGCGGCCGCGTCGTCATCCGCACCGGCGGCCGTCTCTTCCCGTCCGGGCCCACGAGGACCACTTCGGCGCCGAGGCGATCGTGTCCCTCGCGGAACACGGTGGCGCTCACGGGGAACGGCTCGCCGACGGCGGCCTTCACCGGGAGCGCTCCCTCGGTCGGTGCGGTCACGAGGACCGGCTTCACGTCGATGACGGGGATGCGTCCGACCATGTCACGAACCTATCGGGTCTCAGGAGAGCGCCAAGTCCCACACCTCGACGGTGTCGCCCGGCGCCAGGGGCCCGGTACCCGGCTGCAGGTCGATCAGTGCGTCCGCTCCCGCGAACCAGCCGAGGAAGCCCGACCCGGGCGGGCCCCAGGGCGTCACCGTCCCGGCGGTGCGGTCGAGCCGGGCGCGGCGCCACTGCCGCTTGTGGGGGAGCGGGGTGAGGGGCTCGGTCAGCGCGGCCCGGACCACGGCGCGGGCCGGGACCGGGTGGCCGAAGGCGGCACGGAGTGCCGGCCGCACGAAGACCTCGAACGACGTCAGCGCGCTGACCGGGTTGCCGGGGAGGCAGACGACGGGGACGCCGTCGACCAGGCCGGAGCCCTGCGGCATGCCCGGCTGCATGGCCACCTTCACGAACTCGATGCCCCGTGGGCCGAGCCCGTCCTTGACGACCTCGTAGGCGCCGGCGCTCACGCCGCCGGACGTCAGCACCAGGTCCACCTCGCCGGAGGCCAGCTCGCCGTCGAGCAGGGCCAGGAAGGTGGGCACGTCGTCCTCGACCCACAGCCTGCGCACGGCGATCCCGCCGGCGTCCTCGACCGCGGTGGCCAGCAGGGCGCCGTTGGCGTCGCGGATCTGTCCCGAGCCGGGGAGCGGCTCCTCGGCCAGCTCCGAGCCGGTCGACACGACGAGCACGCGCGGCCGGCGTCGTACGACGACCTGGCGGACGCCGAGCGCGGCCAGCACCCCGACCTGGGCGGCTCCGAGCACGGCGCCGGCGGCGAGCACCTCGTCGCCCACGGCGACGTCGCTGCCCGCGGGGCGCACGAAGGAGCCGGTCGTGCGGGCCTCGGTGATGGTGACGGTCTCGGTGCCGCCGTCGGTCACCTCGACCTCGACGACGGCGTCCGCGCCGCGGGGGACCGGGGCGCCGGTCATGATCCGGACCGTCGTACCCGGCGCCAGCTCGCCGACCGGCGCACCGGCCGGCACGTCGCCCGCGACCGGGAGTCGGACCGGAGCGTCGGGCGAGGCGCCGTCGACCTCGGCCGCCCGGACGGCGTACCCGTCCATGCCGGAGTTGTCGAAGGACGGCAGCGGCTCGGCGGCCAGCACCGGCTCGGCCAGGACCCGGCCGCGGGCGTCGTCGAGGGGGACCGTCTCGGTCGGCCAGGCATCGGGCCCGCCGGCACGGGCGAGCAGCCCGGCGACGTGGCGCTGGTGGTCGGCGACGGAGCGGAGGGCTGGGGTGCTCATCGGAGCCAGCCTAGAGCGCCGACGAGACGGGCGAGGCAGCCCCCATGACCCGCCTCGCCCGTCTGTTGCCCCCTCAACCACGGGGACGGTCGGGAGTTACGCCCTGTCGCGGACAGTTCTGGTGACGCCTCTGCCCGGGCCAGGCGCGACCGGCAGGTGGTCGGCGCATTGGATCGTTCAAGTCGGAGGCGTTAACGTCGACCCATGCGTGCGATCCGGAGGTTCACGGTCCGCCCCGTCCTGCCCGACGCGCTCGCCGCCCTCGGCGAGCTCGCGGCGAACCTGCGCTGGTCGTGGCACCCACCGACCCAGGCGCTCTTCGAGGAGATCGACCCCGAGCTGTGGCTCGGCGTGCGCGACCCGCTGCGCCTGCTGGGCGAGGTCCCGGCCGAGCGCTGGGCCGAGCTGGCCGCCGACGAGTCGTACGTCGCGCGGGTCGCCGAGGTGCGGGCCGACCTGGCGTCGTACCTCACGGGGGAGCGGTGGTACCAACGGGCCAGTGCCGCCGAGCCGGAGCAGACGTGGCCGGCGTCGATCGCGTACTTCTCGCCCGAGTTCGGCATCACGGCGGTGCTGCCGCAGTACTCCGGCGGTCTCGGCATCCTCGCCGGCGACCACCTCAAGGCCGCCAGCGACCTCGGCGCCCCGATCGTCGGCGTCGGGCTGCTCTACAAGCACGGCTACTTCAAGCAGGCACTGTCGCGGGAGGCGTGGCAGGTCGAGAGCTATCCCGTCCTCGACCCCGACGGGCTCCCGATCTCGCTCCTGCACGAGGAGGACGGCCAGCGCGCGACGATCTCGATCCGGATGCCCGGCGGGCCCGACCTGCTGGCGCGGATCTGGGTGGCGTCGGTCGGCCGGGTCCCGCTGCTGCTCCTCGACACCGACTTCGAGCAGAACCCCGAGCCCTACCGGCTGATCACCGACCGCCTCTACGGCGGCAACACCGAGCACCGCCTGCGCCAGGAGCTGCTGCTGGGCGTCGGCGGCGTCCGCGCCCTGCGCGCCTTCTCGCGGATCACCGGAGCCCCGGCGCCGGAGGTCTTCCACACCAACGAGGGCCACGCCGGCTTCCTCGGCGTCGAGCGGATCCGGGAGCTCACCGTGGGCGAGCAAGGCGACGGCGACGTCGACTTCGCGACCGCCCTCGAGATCGGCCGTACGTCGACCGTCTTCACCACGCACACGCCGGTGCCCGCCGGCATCGACCGCTTCCCGCGCACCCTCGTCGAGCAGTACCTCGGCGACCAGGGCGCGACCCCCGGCGTCCCGGTGGAGCTGGTGCTCGGCCTCGGCGCCGAGGACTACGAGGGCGGCGACCCGGGCGTCTTCAACATGGCCGTGATGGGCTTCCGGCTCGCGCAGCGCGCCAACGGCGTCTCGCAGCTGCACGGCCACGTCAGCCGCGGCATGTTCAACGGCCTGTGGCCGGCCTTCGACGAGGCCGAGGTCCCGATCACCTCGATCACCAACGGCGTGCACGCGCCGACGTGGGTCGCCCCCGAGGTCGCCGCGCTCGCGACCGCGCAGGGCGCCGACTACGACGGCGACGACACCGAGGCCTTCTGGGCCGCCTTCGACAAGGTCTCCGGCCCCGACGTGTGGCAGACCAAGCGGGCGCTGCGCGAGCGGCTCGTGGCCGACGCGCGCCGTCGCCTGCGCAAGTCCTGGGAGAAGCGCGGGGCGGCGCCGGCCGAGCTCGGCTGGATCGACGAGGCGCTCGACCCGGACGTGCTGACCATCGGCTTCGCACGCCGCGTGCCGTCGTACAAGCGACTGACGCTGATGCTGCGCGACCCCGAGCGGCTCAAGTCGCTGCTGCTGCACCCCGAGCGCCCGGTCCAGCTGGTCGTCGCCGGCAAGGCGCACCCGGCCGACGACGGCGGCAAGCGGCTGATCCAGGAGCTGGTCCGCTTCGCCGACGCCGAGGACGTGCGGCACCGCATCGTCTTCCTGCCCAACTACGACATCGCGCTCGCGCAGCCGCTCTACCCCGGCTGCGACGTGTGGCTCAACAACCCGCTGCGGCCCTACGAGGCCTGCGGGACGTCGGGCATGAAGGCCGCGCTCAACGGCGGCCTCAACCTGTCGATCCTCGACGGCTGGTGGGACGAGTGGTACGAGCCGGAGTTCGGCTGGCCGATCCCGTCCGCCGACGGCCTGGAGGACTACTCCGACAAGCGCGACGACCTCGAGGCGACCGCGCTCTACGACCTCATCGAGAACGAGGTCGCCCCGCGGTTCTACGACGTCGACCACGACGGCGTGCCGGTGCGCTGGGTCGAGATGCTGCGCCACACGTGGGCCAACCTCGGCCCCAAGGTGCTCGCCACCCGGATGGTCCGCGACTACATCGCCCAGCTCTACGCCCCGGCCGCCGCCAACGCCCGCGCCCTCGCGGCGACCGAGAACGGCGCCCGCGACCTCGCCGCCTGGAAGGCCCGCGTGCGAGCGGCCTGGCCGGGCGTGCGGGTCGAGCACGTCGAGGCCGCCGGACTGGGCGACGTGACCGAGGTCGGCGCCCGCCTGGCGGTGCACTCCTACGTCGCGCTCGGCGACCTCGCCCCCGGTGACGTGGAGGTGCAGCTCGTGCACGGCCGCGTCGACTCCGAGGACGACCTGGTCGACACCGCCCTGACGCCGCTCACCCTCGTCGAGTCGTACGACGGCGGCCGCCACCGCTTCGACGGCGACCTCGAGCTCGGCCGACCGGGCCCGTTCGGCTACACCGTCCGGGTCGTGCCGAGGCACCCGCTCCTGGTCGCGCCCGCCGAGCTCGGGGTCGTCGCGCTCGCCTGAGGACGGTCAGGCGTCGGCCTCCTGCATGACCACGACGCTGCGCGCGCCGATCGTCAGCACCTCGCCGACCTCGACCCGCGTCCCGTCGGGCAGCCCCGGATCGGTGGACAGCACGATCGCACCGGCGTGCACCCAGTCGTTGTCGGGCAGGTAGACCTCGATCGGCTCGGCACCGGCGTGGAACCACAGCAGGAAGGACGTGTCGATCTGCTGCTCGCCGCGGGGGCCGGGGGTGCGGAGCGGCCGCCCGGAGACGAACATCCCGATGGTGGTCAGCCCGGCGTCGTACCAGTCCTCGTCGGTCATCTCCCGACCCGAGGGGTGCAGCCAGGCCAGGTCCTTGGGGCCGCCGACGATGGTCGGGCGCCCCTCGAACCAGTGCCGCTGCCGCAGGGCGGGGTGCTCACGCCGCAGCGTCAGGGCCGCGCGGGTGACCTCGTAGACGTCGAGCCACGCGTCGTCCACGCTCCAGTCGACCCAGGAGATCTCGTTGTCCTGGCAGTAGGGGTTGTTGTTGCCGCCCTGGGTGCGGCCGCGCTCGTCGCCGGCCGTCAGCATCGGCACGCCGTTGGAGAGGCACAGCGTCGCCATCAGGTTGGCGGCCTGGCGCCGCCGCAGCGCCACGATGTCCGGGTCGTCGGTCTCGCCCTCGACGCCGTGGTTCCACGAGCGGTTGTTGTCCGAGCCGTCGCGGTTGTCCTCGCCGTTGGCCTCGTTGTGCTTGTGGTCGTAGGACACCAGGTCGCGCACGGTGAAGCCGTCGTGGGCGGTGACGAAGTTGACCGAGTTGTACGCCGACCGGCCGTCGTCGGCGTACAGGTCCGACGATCCGGCGAGCCGCGTCGCGACGCTCTGGGTGCCGCCGGACTGCCCGCGCCAGAAGTCGCGGATCGTGTCGCGGTACTGGTCGTTCCACTCCACCCACGGCGGCGGCATCCCGCCGACGAGGTAGCCGTCCATCGACACGTCCCACGGCTCGGCGATCAGCTTCACGTGCCGCAGCACGGGGTCCTGGCCGATGGCGATGAGCAGCTTGCACGCCATGTCGACCTTGATCGCGTCCGGCCCGGCCGTCCGGGTGATCGCCGACATCAGGTCGAAGCGGAACCCGTCGACGTGCATCTCGGTGACCCAGTGGCGCAGGGAGTCGAGGATGAGGCGCAGCGCCAGCGGGTCCTCGGAGTTGACCGTGTTGCCGCAGCCGGTCACGTCCCAGTATGTGTCGTCGTAGTCGGGGTCCCCGTCCAGCCCCGGGGGGTTGCGGCGGTAGAAGCCGCGGTCGTCGAGCCCGCGGAAGGAGTACGTCGGCCCGTCGGGCCCGGCCTCCGCGGTGTGGTTGTAGACCACGTCGAGGATCACCTCGATCCCGGCCGCGTGCAGGCTGCGCACCATCTCCTTGAACTCGGTGACCTGCTGGCCCCGGTCGCCGCTCGAGGAGTACGCCGCGTGCGGCGCGAAGTACCCGATCGAGTTGTAGCCCCAGTAGTTGACCGTGCCGCGCTCGAGGAGCGCCGGCTCGGAGAAGAACTGGTGGACCGGCAGCAGCTCGACGGCGGTGACGCCGAGGTCGTTGAGGTACTGCGTCACGACGGGGTGCCCCAGGCCGGCGTACGTGCCGCGCAGCTCCTCGGGGATCCGGTCGTGGAGCTTCGTGAAGCCCTTGACGTGGAGCTCGTAGATCACGGTGTCGAGGTAGCGGCGGCGGATCGGCGTCTCGCCCTGCCAGTCGAACGCCGGGTCGACGACCACGCTCCACGCGGCGCCTGCCTCGCCGGAGACCGCGAGGCCGTAGGGGTCGAGGAGCAGGACCGAGGGGTCGAAGCGCATGCCCTGCTCGGGCGCGTCCGGGCCCTCGACCCGGTAGGCGTAGCGGGTGCCGGGCGCGACGGAGGGCAGCGCGCCGTGCCAGATGCCGAGCGACTGCTCGGTGAGGGCGTAGCGACGCTCGGCGCCGCCGGGACCGTCGAGGGCGACGCAGAGCCACACCGCCGTCGCGTTGGGTGCGTAGACGGCGAAGTTCGTCGACTCGGCCGACCAAGTCGCGCCGAGCGGCCAGTTGCGCCCCGGCCACACCTCTGCCTGCTCTCCGAGAGTTCGCCACAGGGTGGGGGTCACTCGGCCATTGTGCCGGGTGCACGAATTCGGCCGACACGCCGACGCGCGTCCAAACCCGGGTTCATGTGACCGACGCGCCTGGGTAGCGGCAGAATGCGGGACGGGGCCCAACCCCAGCCGAGCCATCGAGAGGGAGCAGATGACGAGCGAGTTCGTGCGCCTGGAGGTCACCGACGGAGTCGGGACGATCCGGCTGGACCGCGCCAAGGCGATGAACGCCATCAGCATCCAGGTCCAGGACGAGCTCACGCTCGCTGCGGCCGAGGCCACCGACCGGTCCGACGTCCGCGCCGTCGTCGTCTGGGGCGGCGAGCGGGTCTTCGCTGCCGGCAACGACGTCAAGGAGATGGCCGACATGTCCTACACGGACATGGTCGACCGTGTGGAGAAGCTCCAGAACGCCGTCAACTCCATCGCCCGGATCCCCAAGCCCGTCGTCGCGGCGGTGAACGGCTACGCCCTCGGCGGTGGCTGCGAGCTCGCGATGGCCGCCGACGTCCGCTTCGCCGCCGACAACGCGGTGCTCGGCCAGCCCGAGATCCTGCTCGGCATCATCCCCGGCGCGGGCGGCACCCAGCGCCTGCCGCGCCTGGTCGGCCCGAGCAAGGCCAAGGACCTGCTCTACACCGGCCGCTTCGTGAAGGCGGAGGAGGCGCTCGCGATCGGACTGGTCGACCGTGTCGTCCCGGCCGCCGACGTGTACGCCGAGGCCGTGGCCTGGGCGTCGACCTTCGCCACCGCCGCGCCGTACGCGCTGCGGGCGATCAAGGAGTCCGTGGACCGCGGGCTCGAGGCCGACATCGAGACCGGCCTCCAGATCGAGCGGCAGCACTTCTCGGCCGTGTTCGCCACCCAGGACAGCCGGACCGGCATGGCGTCGTTCATCGAGAACGGGCCCGGCAAGGCCACCTTCGAAGGCCGTTGAGCGGCATGGTGGAGGACGACATGGCGGAGGAACCGATGGGCGAGCACAAGGCGGAGACCGCCGACACCGGTGCGACCGGCACCGACACCCGCGCGCTCAACGTGGCGCGGCTGCGCGACAACGCCGCCCGGGTCGTGTGGATCATCTGCGTCACCCTCGCGCTGGTGCTCGCCGCTGCGGCGTTCTCGTACGCCCTCGAGGCCAACGAGGACAACGCGCTGGTCCAGACCGTCCGCGACCTGGCCAACACCTTCGACCTCGGCTTCTTCGACCTGGACAACCCGGTGAAGGAGTTCGCCGACCCCAACGGCTCGGTGAAGACCGCGTTGTTCAACTACGGCATCGCCTGCGTCGTCTACCTCATGGTCGGGCGGATCCTGGAGCGGATCCTGCGTCCCTGAGCCACCTCGGGGGGCTCTGCGTGTGAGGTAGTCCACTGAGACGCGGATTCCGCGTCTGATGACCGAGCGGTAACCTGCAAGACGCTGTCCGGAAACGGACCTCAGTTGCGCCCTGCCCGCGGACCACGCGGCAGGACCCATGAAGCACAGGAAGGGGCCGGTCCGGCCACAACCATGACTCTCTCCAACATTGTCGTCCTTGTGAAGTACGTCCCGGACGCGACCGGCGACCGCAAGTTCGAGGCGGACAACACCGTCGACCGCGTCGGTGTCGACGGCCTCCTGTCGGAGCTCGACGAGTACGCCGTCGAGCAGGCCCTCCAGATCAAGGAGAAGCGCGCCGACGAGGAGATCACCGTCACCGCGCTGACCGTCGGCCCGGCCGAGGCCGAGGCCGCCGTGCGCAAGGCGCTGCAGATGGGTGCCGACAAGGCCGTCCACGTGCAGGACGACGCGATCGCCGGCTCCGACGCCGTTGCGACCTCGCTCGTGCTTGCGAAGGCGATCGAGAAGATCGGCGTCCCGGAGCTGATCGTCGGTGGCCTCGCGTCGACCGACGGCGGCATGAGCGTCGTCCCGGCGATGCTCGCCGAGCGCCTCGGCCTCCCGCAGGTCACCCTCGCCGCCGTGGTCGAGACCCAGGGCGACCAGGTCCGCATCAAGCGCGACGGCGACACCGCCACCGAGGTCATCGGCGGCACGCTGCCGCTGGTCCTGTCGGTGACCGACCAGTCGGGCGAGGCCCGCTACCCGTCGTTCAAGGGCATCATGGCCGCGAAGAAGAAGCCCCTCGAGTCGCTCTCCCTCGCCGACATCGGCGTGGACGCCTCGGAGGTCGGCCTCGACGCCGCCTGGACCAAGGTCGAGGCCACCACGGCCCGCCCGCCGCGCACTGCCGGCGAGATCGTCAAGGACGAGGACGGCTCGGGCGCCACGGCGCTGGTCGAGTTCCTCGCGTCCAAGAAGTTCATCTGAGGAGCCTGATCCATGTCTGAAGTTCTCGTTCTGGTCGACCACGTCGACGGCGCGGTCCGCAAGCCCACCTACGAGCTGCTGGCGATCGCCAAGCGGATCGGCTCCCCGTCGGCCGTCTTCATCGGCGGTGCCGACAAGGCCGCTGCCGCCGCCGACGCGGTCAAGGCCTACGGCGCCGACAAGGTCTACGTCGTCGACGACACGGAGATCAAGGGCTACCTCGTGGCCCCCAAGGCCGAGGTGCTCCAGCAGCTCGCTGAGAAGACCTCGCCCGCCGCGATCCTGATCCCGGCCTCGGCCGAGGGCAAGGAAATCGGTGGCCGCCTGGCGATCAAGCTCTCCTCGGGCCTGATCACCGACGCCGTCGACGTCCAGGTCGACGGCGACGACATCGTCACCACCCAGTCGGTCTTCGCCGGCAACTTCACGGTGGACGCCAAGGTCGTCAAGGGCACCCCGATCATCACGGTCAAGCCCAACGCCGCCGCTCCGGAGGAGGGCGCCGGCGCCGGTGCCGTCGAGGAGTTCGCCGCGTCGATCTCCGACTCCGCCAAGACCGCGCAGATCGTCGCCTCGCAGCCGCGCCAGGCCACCGGTCGCCCCGAGCTCACCGAGGCCGCCATCGTGGTCTCCGGTGGTCGTGGCACCGGCGGTGACTTCACCGCGGTCGAGGGCCTCGCGGACGCGCTCGGCGCGGCCGTCGGCGCCTCGCGTGCGGCCGTCGACTCCGGCTGGAAGCCGCACACCTTCCAGGTCGGCCAGACCGGCAAGGTCGTCTCGCCGCAGCTCTACGTCGCCAACGGCATCTCGGGCGCGATCCAGCACCGCGCCGGCATGCAGACCTCGAAGACCATCGTCGCGGTCAACAAGGACGAGGAGGCCCCGATCTTCGAGCTCGTGGACTTCGGCGTCGTCGGCGACCTGCACTCGGTCCTCCCGGCCGTCACTGCCGAGATCGAGAAGCGCAAGGGCTGAGCACGAAGCCCCGTACGACGGCGAGCGCCGCGGTGACCTGGTCACCGCGGCGCTCGCCGTTTTCAGGGGCATCGAGTGGGCACGAACTGCAGGTCCGGGGCACCAGATGTTGCGGGTTGGTCCCAAACCGCAGCGAATTGGTGACCCCTCAGTGACCCTCCTCCTCGCCCCCGTAGCCGTGGTCGTCGACCAGGCCCACCTTGTAGAAGGTCACCCGGCGGTTGGTCGGCGTACCGCTGAGCCGGACCTTGCGCAGGGCGCGGTTGTTGCTGGTGTTCGACTCGACCAGGTTGCGGTTCGGGTTGGCCTCGACGGCGATGTAGTAGTCGCCGTTGGGGAGGTTGTCGACCCGGAAGGCCTGGCCGGCGCGGAACTGGTCGTAGGTGTCGCCGGAGCCGGCGGAGAGGACCTCGCGCAGCGAGATCGAGCCGCGGTCGCCGCAGGACGTGTGGAGGTCGGTGTTCTCCGGCTTCCAGTCGGCGCCCTCGACCGTGTAGTCGACCGCGTCGGTGTTGGCGAGGCAGAACGACTCCTTGCGCGACACCACGACCTCGGTCTTGTCCGCGCGCAGCAGCGTGTAGCGGGCGAAGTCCTTGAAGTGCCAGTGGTTGTGGCTGGGGGCGGTGTGCCAGATCATCGTGCCGACCTGCTGGTAGCCGGTCTGGTTGCCGTCGGAGTCGACGAAGACCTGGTAGGCGTCCATGACGTCGGTCGTGCCGCGGCGGAAGCCGTCGACGACCATCGGGCCGTTGCCGGCGTTCCACACGTTGGCGGAGAAGCGCAGGTAGCGGCCGTCGCCGGAGAGGCGCATCCCGAAGGCGGGCAGCGCCCGCAGGTCCGGAACGGCGTCGGTGGGCGCGCCCGCGCGGGCCTTGCGGGGCTTCGAGCCCGGCTCGAGGGGAGTCACGACGTCGCCGTCGCCCTGCGCCCGCGCGCCCTGGCCCGGCAGCGTGGACCGCTTCACGACCTCGCCGTCGGTCTCCTTGCGGACCACCAGCTTGTAGCGGCGTACGGCGTCGGCCGCGTCGATGCCGAGGGCGTCGATGTAGGGCCGGCCGATGCGGGCGACCATGTCGTAGGTCCCGGGGGCCAGGCGGAGGCTCTCGTCGCCGGCCTCGACGTTGGTGACCCAGCCCTCCTCGATGCCCTGCACCGAGCCGATCGTGAACGGGTTGTAGGGACAGCCGGTGGGATAGCGCGAGCGCAGCGGCGCGTCCGGGCGGGTGCGCTGGGTGTTCCACTGGTTGAGGCAGACGTCGAGGTGCCGGGTGCGCAGCAGCTTGCCGTCCGAGGGCCGCTTGATCGCGAAGACGATGAAGTCGTCGAGCGCGTCCCAGCGGGTCTGGGGCGGGAGTGCCTTCGGGCCGGACGGTGAGAGCCACTCGGCCGTGATCGGGCTGGTCCAGGTCGGACGGTGGGTCCGGACCTCGAACGCGCTGTCGCGGGCGATCAGGTTGATGCCGAGGTCGCCGTACAGCGTGCCGTCGTAGGTGGTCACGGTGACCGTGGCCGGGCCGGTCAGCGCCACGGGCGAGGACGGCGGTGCCCCTGCCCGAGCGGGGGTGACCGGGAGGGTGGTGGCAGTCAGGGCGGTCGTCGCGAGGACGGCGGCCGTGACACCGAGACGCAGCTTCACGTGGTTCTCCTTCGAATGAGTTTCTGTTCCCCCTGGTTGTCCTGACGCGCGCGGAGCCGATTCGGTTGCGCAACGGGGCGAGGACGTCGCGACGAGTTGATTGCACAAAGTCGAGCGATATACCGTGCTTTGGTGGCTGCGCATCCTCGGACGACCCTGACCGCACCGATCACCGCCGTGGCGGTGCTGGCGGCGGTCCTCGCCCTCCTCGCCGTCGTACGGTGGCAGCCGGCGTCGGCGGCACCGGCCCCCGAGGAGGCGCCGCGGGAGGCCGCGGCGGTCCCGTGGGTGCCCTACACGGGCATCACCTTCAACTGGCCGATCGGTGACTTCAACCAGCGCACGATCATCGTGCGGCGCATCCACGCGGCGATCGACCACACGCCCGCCGGCGAGACGATCCGGATCGCGACCTACAACCTCGGGCTCAAGGCCAGTGCCGACAAGCTGATCGCGGCCAAGAGGCGCGGCGTCAAGGTGCAGGTGATCGTCAACGCGAACCTGATCGGGCCGCTCGAGGCGCGCGTGCAGCGGGCCATCGGGAAGAACCCCAACCACTCGAGCTTCCTCTTCGTCTGTCGCGACGCCTGCCGCAACAGCAGCCCGGCCGGCAACATGCACCTGAAGATCTACTCCTTCACCCGCACCGGTACGACGAAGCGCCTCCTGATCAGCAGCTCGTCGAACCTGGGCGGCCCGGCCATGCACGGCCAGTGGAACGACTCCGTGGCGATCGCCGGCGAGGTCGGCCTGTTCAGCACCTGGTGGAACCTCTTCGACCAGATGCGCCACGACCGCGCCTACACGCCGCGGCGGATCACCTACGTCAGCGACCAGATGAAGGCCTACTTCCAGCGTCCGGTGGCGGGCTCCACGAGCCGGGTCACGACGTCGAAGGCGATCACGGATGCGCCGTACGTCCGGCTCCGCGACGTCAGCTGCAACGCCCCCGACGGCTTCGGGAACGCCGCGGGCAAGACGGTCATCACGGTCAACATGCGTGCCTGGTACGGCACCCGCGGGGAGCGGCTCGCGAGCCTGCTGGCCCTGCGCAAGAAGTACGGCTGCCAGGTCCGGGTCATCGGCTCGCTGATGAGCCGCGAGGTGGTCCGGATCCTCGTGGGCGCCCGGATCCCGGTGAAGGCCGCCGACTGGGAGTGGGGGCCGCGCACGTCGACCTCCGACCCGGACAAGACCGTCTACGGACCGAGCTGCTACTCACACCTGAAGTACGTCACGGTCAACGGCACCTACCAGGGGCGCGGCGACCGGCTCGTGTGGACCGGCTCGGAGAACTGGTCGCCGCCCGGGCTGAGCAGCGACGAGGTCACCCTCGAGCTGCACGGCGCGCAGGTCACCAAGACCTACAACGACATGTTCGTGCGGATGTGGAACAACGGCCGGGTGACCCACCGGGTCGGGATCGAGCCGAAGTACCGGCCCTGCGCCTGAGCGGATGCAGGCCGCCTGCGGCCTCGCCCTATCCTTGGGCACATGAGTGCCGAGGCCGCCGTACGTGAGGTCGCCCAGCGGGCGCGGGTCGCCAGCCGGGGGCTGGCCCTCGCGACGCGGGCGCAGAAGGACGCCACGCTGCACGCGATGGCCGACGCCCTGCTCGCCCGCTCCGAGGAGGTCCTCGCGGCCAACGCCGAGGACGTCGCGCGCGCCGAGGCCGACGGCACCCCGCCCAACATCATCGACCGGCTCCGGCTGACCGACGAGCGGCTGGCCGGGATGGCGCAGGGCCTGCGTGACGTCGCCGGGCTCGCCGACCCCGTGGGCGAGGTCGTCCGCGGGGGCGTCCTCGCCAACGGGCTGGAGCTGCGCCAGGTCCGGGTGCCCTTCGGCGTCGTGGGGATGATCTACGAGGCGCGGCCCAATGTCACCGCCGACGCCGCCGGCATCTGCCTCAAGTCCGGCAACGCCGTGCTGCTGCGCGGCAGCTCCTCGGCCCGCTCCAGCAACGCCGCGATCGTCGCGGTGCTCCGCGACGCGGTCGCCGCCTCCGGGCTCGAGGCCGACGTCGTGCAGCTCGTCCCCGGCGACTCGCACGACAGCGTCAAGGCGCTCATGCGGGCCCGCGGCCTCGTCGACGTGCTCATCCCGCGCGGCGGTGCCGGCCTCATCCAGTCCGTCGTCAACGACTCGACGGTGCCGGTCATCGAGACCGGTGTCGGCAACTGCCACGTGTACGTCGACCGGGCGGCCGACCTCGACAAGGCGCTCCCGCTCGTCCTCAACGCCAAGACCCACCGCACGAGCGTGTGCAACGCGGCCGAGTCGCTGCTCGTGCACGCCGACGTCGCCGGGGAGTTCCTCCCGCGCGTGGTCGCCGCCCTGCAGGAGGCCGGGGTGACCATCCACGGCGACGACGCCTTCGGCTCGTACGACGACGTCGTGGCCGCCACCGACGACGACTGGGGCACCGAGTACCTCTCGCTGGACATCGCCGCGCGCGTCGTACCCGACCTGGATGCGGCGCTCGAGCACATCCGCACCTGGTCCAGCGGGCACACCGACGCCATCGTGACCGAGGACCAGGGCGCCGCCCGGCGCTTCGTCGCGGAGGTCGACTCAGCGGCCGTGCTCGTGAACGCCTCCACGCGGTTCACCGACGGCGGAGAGTTCGGGTTCGGCGCCGAGATCGGGATCAGCACCCAGAAGCTGCACGCCCGCGGCCCCATGGGCCTGCCCGAGATGACGTCCACCAAGTACGTCGTCATCGGCGACGGCCACGTCCGCTGACGCCAGCCGCCACAACCCCCACGCCATCGCGGCGAGCGCGGCCACCGAGGCGCTGACCGACACCGCGTCGTGGTGGGGCACCTCGCCCAGCAGCAGGTGGGCGAAGCCCAGCGTGAGCAGCACGTTGACCACGTTGAGCACCGGCATCGAGGCCGACAACCGCGCCGCGCGGTAGGCCAGCTGGTTGACCGCGACCCCGCTGACCCCGCACGCGACGAGCGCCCAGCGGAGCTGGTCGGCCTCGATCAGGACCGACATCAGTCCGAACAGGATCCCCGACGCGCTGCCGAGCAGGAACGCCCGCCCGGTCGGGTGCGGAACGCCCCCGGCGACGGCGACGAGCAGCACCGCCACCAGCGCGAGGGCGCCGACGGAGGCGACCAGCGCGCCGCGGTCGGGGGCCAGCGGCGCCTCCCGGGCGTCGGTCGCCAGCAGCAGTGCGGCGATCGCCAGTCCCGTGACCGCGACCGCGACCAGCTCCGCCCGGCCGGGCCGGGTGCGGCCCAGCGCTGCCCGCAGGGGGACCGCGAGGACGATGCCCAGGATCGCGATGGGCTGCACCAGCCCGATCGGACCGTTGTCCAGCGCGAGCACGTGCAGCACGAAGCCCACGGGGCCCAGGGTGACCGCGAGCAGCACCGCGACCAGCGGGGCGCGGGAGGCGGCCAGGTGCTGGGTCGAGGTGGACACCGCGGTGGTCGCCGCGCTCGCCAGGGCGAAGACGACGGCCAGCCAGATCACGCAGCGACGCTAGGCGCGGCAGGTGGACGGCCGGTGAATCCCTCGCCAATGTCGGAGGCCGACCCGGGGGAGTGTCGTCCGGCTGCTTCGGCGGGACCGGTAGGTTTCGCCGCATGGCAGGCTCCCCGGACCGGATCTACGCCGATCCCTCCGTCGAACGGCTCTTCACCGGGGCCACCATCATCACCTTCGTCCGCACCGTCATCACGCTGGCGATCGCCGTGTGGGCGGCGTACGACCAGAGCCTGACGTGGATCGTCATCGGCCTGGTCACCTACTGGGTCGGCGACAGCATCGACGGCGAGTGGGCGCGCTGGCGCGACTGCGAGACCCGGATGGGCGCGGTCGTCGACATGATGTGCGACCGGCTCAGCTGCGGCGCGCTCTACGTCGGGCTGATCTGGCTCCAGCCGGGCGGCTGGATCAGCGACGACCCGATGAAGTGGATCGGCATCCCGATCGGGATCTACCTCTTCGAATTCATGGTCATCGACATGTACCTGTCGCTGGCCTTCCTCGCCTGGCCGATCCGCAGCCCCAATTACTTCCACGTCATCGACCGGCGGATCTACCTGTGGAACTGGTCGCGGGTCGGCAAGGCGGCCAACTCGGGCGCCTTCGCCGTGATCCTGCTGGTCAGCGGCTGGGTCTGGCTCGGCACGATCATCGCCGTGGGCCTGCTCGTGCTGAAGTGCGTGTCGCTGGGCTGGCTGCTGAAGCTGGGCCTGCCGGTGCCGGTCCGTGAGCCGGCGACGTCGGGCGAGAAGGCCTGATCGACCATGCTGCTGTGGCTGACGACGTTCGCGTTCAGCGTCGCGTCCGCCCTGCTCCCGTTCCTGCCGATCGAGGTCTACATCCTCGGTGCCGGCGCCGCGGAGGGCGGTACGGCGGCCGCGATCTCGCTCGGGATCGCCGCCGGCGCCGGTGCCACCGTAGGCAAGATCATCGTCTACGAGGCCGCCCGGCGCGGCTCGGAGTCGAAGTGGGCGCAGAAGAAGCTCTCGGGACCCAAGATCAAGGCGTCCTACGACAAGTGGATGGGCCGCATGCAGGGCCGCCCCTGGTACGCCGCCGCCATCATGTTCGTCGCCGCGTCGGCCGGCATCCCGCCGCTCCTGGCGATGGCGGCCATCGGCGGCATCCTGAAGATGCCGATGTGGGCCTTCATCCCGACCGTGTTCGTGGGGCGCTCGATCCGCTTCACGCTCCTGTTCCTGGGCGTCGACTTCGCCGTCCACTGACTCCGATAGGATCCGGGCCATGCTCAGCCAGATCAGCCTCACCGCCCTCGCCGTCGTCAGCGCCGCTGAGGAGCACGGCGAGCCCGCCGTGAACCCGTGGTTCATCGGCGGCGGCGTGCTGGCCTTCCTCCTGTTCCTGCTGCTCGGACTGGTCTGGTTCGGCGGCGGCCGCGACCACAGCTGACGTCCCGGCGAAGGGACTGCAGTTGCCGGGGCCGGACGGGCGCACCCGCGTCGGGGTGATGGGTGGCACGTTCGACCCGATCCACCACGGCCACCTCGTCGCCGCGTCGGAGGTCCAGGGCTGGTTCGACCTCGACGAGGTCGTCTTCGTGCCCACCGGGCAGCCGTGGCAGAAGGCGGACCGGGACGTCTCGCCGGCGGAGCACCGCTACCTGATGACGGTCATCGCGACCGCCGCGAACCCCCGGTTCACGGTGAGCCGCGTCGACATCGACCGCGCCGGCCCGACGTACACGATCGACACGCTGCGGGACCTGCGTGCCCAGCGTCCCGATGCCGACCTCTACTTCATCACCGGCGCCGACGCGCTGACCGACATCTTCAGCTGGCGCGACGCGGACGAGGTCTTCGCCCTGGCCCACTTCGTCGGCTGCACCCGGCCGGGCGCCGACATGGACCCCGCGACGTTGGCGAAGATTCCGCACGATCGTGTGACCATGGTGGAGGTGCCGGCGCTGGCCATCTCGTCCACGGACTGCCGTGAGCGGCAGCGGGCCGGCCAGCCGGTCTGGTACCTCGTCCCGGACGGCGTCGTGCAGTACATCACCAAGCACGGGCTCTACGCGCCCGACACCACTGGAACGGAACCTGAATGACCGCCTCTGAGCACGCCGTCGAGCTGATCCGCGCCGCCGCGGTCGCGGCGTCCGACAAGCTCGCCACCGACCAGCTGGCCTTCGACGTGAGCGAGCAGCTCGCGATCACCGACGCCTTCCTGCTCGCCTCCGGCGGCAACGACCGCCAGGTCCGCGCCATCGTCGAGGAGGTCGAGGACAAGCTGCGCGAGCTCGGGGCCAAGCCGATCCGCCGCGAGGGCCACAGGGACGGTCGCTGGGTGCTGCTGGACTACGGCGACGTCGTGATCCACGTCCAGCACAGCGAGGAGCGCGAGTTCTACGCCCTCGAGCGGCTCTGGCGCGACTGCCCGGTCATCGACCTGCCGGCCGAGATCAACGGGCCCGCCCCCGCGTCGGAATGAGCCCCCGCCGGATCGTCCTGCTCCGCCACGGGCGGACCGCCTGGAACGCCGCGCACCGCGTCCAGGGCCAGCTCGACACCGAGCTGGACGAGACCGGCCTCGAGCAGGCGCGCGCCGTCGCCCCGCTCGTCGCCGCGCTGTCGCCGTCGCTGGTGTGGACCAGTGACCTGGCCCGCGCCCGGGTGACCGCGGAGGTGGTCGCCAAGGAGTGCGGGCTCGTGCCGTCGTACGACGAGCGGCTGCGGGAGTTCCGCCTCGGCGAGCTGCAGGGCCTGACCCACGCCGAGATCGAGGCGCGCGACCCGGCCGCGTTCACCCGCTTCCGCAACGGCGAGTGGGACGGGATCCCCGGCGCGGAGTCGCCGCAGGAGGTCGCCGACCGCTATGTCGCCTGCCTGCGCGACCTGGCCGCCACGCTCGGCCCGGGGGAGTGCGGTGTCGCCGTCTCGCACGGCGCCGCGACGCGCACCGGCCTGGTCGCCTTCTTCGGTTGGCCGCTCGCGCAGGCGCGCGACCTGCGCGCCCTGGGCAACTGCGGTCGCGTCGTGCTCGAGCAGCGCACGACCGGTGCGTGGGCGCTGGCGACGTACAACGCCTGACCGGTGGTCGAGGAGGTCGCGCAGCGACCGTCACGAGACCCGCAGCGCGGAAACCGACCCCCGGATTTCACCTTCGCAGGATCGGTTGGCTAGTATTCCTTCCCGTTGCCCCGCCTTCGGGTGGAGCGGCGAGTTGGGGGTGTGGCGCAGCTGGTAGCGCACCTGCATGGCATGCAGGGGGTCAGGGGTTCGAGTCCCCTCACCTCCACCAACGGACTGGTCAGGGCCGGGTTCCGAATCCCGAACAGGGAGACGAGCCTGGCCCTCCAGCATTTTCCCGGGAGCCACGTCCCGTGGCCGCCGCGACGGCGCCGCTCGTCAGGCGCCGGCATCTGTCTGCCCACCCAACAATGTGGGCGTACTGTGAGGCCGCTGTGCGAGAGTTCGTCGCCGACGTCGGGCAACGGGTTGCTGCAGGCGGCTGCGACCCTCGCCTGTCGACTTCGCCCTGAGACCCACCGCAGGCGCCTTTGTTCGCGGCGGGGGCCGCTTCTGTTGTCACGGCCTGTTCCCGGCGCTGTGGCGTCCTCCCTTCGCGCCCCGGTCGCTTCCTCCCGAGATCGGTGTATCAGCGGCCCTCGTCCCGCGCTCCTCCTCGCGGGGGGACCCGACGGCGGGACCGTCCTGCCGCCGCGCACACAGGAGGAAGCAGATGTCCACAGAGATTCCTCACGCGGCCGAGTTCCGCGTGACTCGGGAGCGCACGCACGTCCGGCGACTGCTGGCCGTGAACCCGAACTACTTCGGCACCGCGCCCGGGCTGGGCTTCGAGGCCGTCCTCGACCAGAAGGGCGACACGACCTACGAGGCGCTCAGCTGCGTCTCCTTCAGTCCCGAGCGTGACCGTCTCGAGGCGACCATCCAGGTCAAGCGGTCCAGCGGGTACGGCGGCCCCCTGTGCTCGGCGGGCACCAGCGAGCACGTCCGGTTCTACGTCAGCTACGACGAGGGCGCGACCTGGGACGACGCCGGCGCCGCCAGCGCGTCGGTCCACGACATCCCGGCCGGCCAGGACTGTGAGAAGGCCGCCCAGCTGCCGCTGTCCTACGTGGTCGGCGTCAACTACCAGCCGAAGCGCAAGTGGTGCGCCACCCCCGTGCTGCCGCTGGTGCGGGCGATCCTCAGCTGGGAGATCATGCCCGACCCCGGCATGCCCGACCAGACGCCGATCTGGGGCGACGTCCGCGAGGTGCACGTACAGGTCCGGCCGCGGCGGTGGATCCTCCCCGACCTGGTCGACAGCCTCAAGCTGTCCGACGCGGCGATCGCCAAGCTGCCGCCGTACCTGCTGGAGGAGCTCCCATCGCCGATCCCGGACCCCGGGCCGAAGCTTCCCCTGCCGTTGAGCGCCGTGGCCGAGCTGTACGCCGGTGGCGAGAAGGAGCACGCAGTACCGGCGCACCGCTTCGCGTTGCCGCACCTGGCCGCGACCCAAGTGGCGGGCACCATGGGCGTCACGTCCTATGTCGCACCGGCGAACCTGGCGCTCGAGAGCAAGATCGACCTCTCCGAGGTGCTCAAGGTCCTCGAGTCCGCCAGCGGCGACACGACCTACGAGCAGATCGAGTGCGTCGGCCTGGACAACAACGCCGACCAGATCGTCGGCACCTTCCGGGTCAAGCGGCCCAGCGGCTTCTCCGGCGGTCCGTGTACGGCGGGCAGCAAGGAGTACGTCGCCTATTGGGCCGACTTCGGCTCGAAGGACTGCTCCTACACCTACCTGGGCACGGTCGAGGTCGCGACGCACGACTACGCCACGATCCCGAGCGGCGGGCTCTGCTACGCCGCGCCGCTGACGGTGGACCTCGGCCAGTTCCGCAAGGGGTGCGACACCCCGGTGATCGGCCGGGTCCGCGCGGTCCTCTCGTGGGGGACGCCGCCGTCGACGACCAACCCGAACGCCGTGCCGCACTGGGGCAACCGGATCGACACCCACGTCCAGCTGCGCCCCGGCCACGCGTACGACGGCGTGGCGCGCTTCACCCTCGTCGGAGGCGTCGAGTCCAGCAAGGTCGACGGCGCGACCGGCCTCACCCTGCCGGGCGGCCACATCGCGGAGACCGGCTACGCCCTGCCCGACGCCTGCCCGTTCGCGGGACAGGTCACGCTGCACGGGCCGCTCGACCCGGCGCTGGTCGGGTCCAGCTACCGGATCCGGGTCCGCAACATCACTGCCGGCGGTCCGGTCACCGACCTGACCAGCGCGTTCTTCGTGGTTGACCAGAACGGGGTCGGGTCGTGGGTCACGCCCGGTGCCTCCGGCTGGATCGGCTGGCCGACATGGAGCAGCGACACCACCGGTGTGCTCGGGATGTTCACGCCGGGTGGCGACGACCTGTGGGAGGTCCAGCTGGAGGTCGGCGGCCTCGGTGTCGTCGACGTGCGCAGGGTGCAAATGGACAACACCCTCAACTCGTCGATCGTCGTCGGCGACCCCGACAACGCGGGCGACCTGAACCTGCAGACGATGGGTCAGTGCCGGGTGCCGAAGGCGCCGCTCGCCGGCACCTTCGTGGCCCGCGACGAGCACTTCCACAGCTGGTCGTTCAGCGTGCTCGGGGGACCGACGGGCACCGTGCCGGCGACGCCGGTGACCTGTGCGATCAGCCCGGCCACGCAGACGCCCGCCGGTGGGCAGCCGTTCTCGATCGACCTTTCCGCCCTGGCGTCGTGCGGGTACGTCGTTCGGCTCGGGATCACCGACCGTGCTGTCGTGAACAGCACGGGGTTCGGCCGGACGGCGTACGTCGACCGCGGCATCTGCATCGAGTAGCCCGCGAGGGCGACGGGGCCCGGACCGTGCGGTCCGGGCCCCGTCACTGGCCTACAGACGTGGCCCTGCGCTGAGTGCGGCCATCGACGACCGGGCCGGGGCCACTCTCCCGCTGCTGATCCTGGGCGTCGGCACTGCTCGCCATCGCCGTTTCAGGGACACGGTGACGTGAAGGCGTCGAGGACCGCCCGCGTGTGCTCGACGACGCGGGCCCGCAGGGCGGTGCCGCCACCGTTGACGATCGCGATCGCGAAGCCGTCCCACATGGCCCGCAGCCGCTCCGAGGTGCCCTCACGGTCGGTCAGACCGGGGAGCAGGTCCAGCAGCTGCAGGAGGTCGGCGTGCCACCGCTGGTCGAGCTCGCGCTGGGCGGCGGCCAGGTCGGCGTCGTACGGCGCGCGGGCCCAGAGCTCGAGCCACAGCTGCCAGCGCGGGTCGCGCTCGTCGACCGGCAGGTAGATGGTCGCGAGCTCGAGCACGGAGGCCAGGTCGCCCTCGCCGGCCGCGGCGGCCTCGAGCAGGGGGGCGCGCTCGACGGCGTACTGCTGCTCGCTCCAGCGCAGCGTCTCGAGGAAGAGGCCGTCGCGGGTGCCGAAGTAGTAGAGGAGGTGGCCGCCGCTGGTCTCCAGCCGGGCGGCGAGCGCGGCCATGGTGACCTTGCTCAGCCCCTGCTCGCCGATCATCTCGAGCGCCGCGGAGAGGACCTTCTCGCGGGGGTGGTCCAGGCGACGGTTCGAGCGCGTTCGCGCCACGGCGGGCCTCTTTCCTGCAGCGTCGAGGGTCGGTTCCGGTCGACGGATCGTCTCACCGGTCGACCCAATTCTGGTCGAGGGGGTTGACGTGGCGGGTGATCTGCGCCACTTTGAATACCGTTCAAAGATTTGTACGACGTTCAAAATAGCGTCGTTCGACGGAAGCTGGGACCGATGACCTCCACCACCGACCTGCCTGCGGGCGCGTCCACCGACGCGTCCACCGACGCGTCCGCCGCCACCGGGAAGGGCCTGGCCCGCGTGCTCGGCCCGGCGGGCGGCGTGCTGATGGTGCTCTCGTGCATCACGCCGGCGTCCAGCCTGTTCATCATCGTGCCGGAGATGATGGCCAGTCAGGGGAGCGGCGTCGTGCTCACCGTGATCGCCGGCATCGTCGTCTCCGTGGCCGTCGGCGCCTGCTACGCCGAGCTCGGCACCCGGGTGGCGAGTGCGGGCGGGGAGTACGCCATGGTCACCCACACGCTCGGCAAGGGCGTGGGCTGGCTGACCTTCGCGCTGTCCGGCGTGCTGCTGTGGCTGATCCCGCCGATCATCGCGCTGGGCACGGCCGACTACCTCACCGACATCCTCACCATCGACCGCGGCCTCGCGGCGGCCGTCGTCATGCTGCTGTCCGCGGGCATCGCGATCCTCGACGTGCGGTCGAACGCGTTCGTGACCGGCATCTTCCTCGGGCTCGAGGTGCTCGCGGCGAGCGTGGTCGCGGTCCTCGGTGTCTTCCACCTGCAGCGCGGCCCGGGCGAGCTCGTCGTCCCGCACGTCGTCGGCGAGGGCGCGGTGAACCCGTTCACCGCAGCGATCCTCGTGTCCGGGCTGACCGTCGGCATGTTCGTGGTCAGCGGCTTCGGCACGGCGGCCTACCTCGCCGAGGAGATCGTCGAGCCGCGCCGCAATGTCGCCCGCGTCGTGTTCTGGTCCCTCGGCCTCGGGGGCGTGGTCATCCTGGTCCCGACGATCACGACCGTCCTCGCGGTCGACGACCTGGGTGCCCTCGCGACCGGCAACTTCTCCGAGTTCGTCCGCGCCTGGGGCGGCGACGCCACCGCCGTCGCGGTCAACCTGGGCATCGCGATCGCGATCCTCAACGCGGCGATCGTGATGGTGCTGCAGAACGCCCGGGTCGTCTACGCCTCCGGCCGCGACCGCTCGTGGCCCGAGCCGGTCAACCGCGCGGTGACCCGGGTGCACGCCCGCTGGGGCTCGCCGTGGGTCGCCACGCTGATCATCGGCATCCCCGGCGCGGTGCTGGCCTACGCCATCGACATCGAGGCCCTGCTCGGCATCACGTCCGTGGTCATCTCCGCCATGTACGTCGTCGTGGCCCTCTCGGCGCTGAAGGTACGACGGATGGAGTCCGCCGCCGGCTGGCGGATGCCCCTGTGGCCGCTCCCGCCGCTGCTGGTCGTGGTGGTCGTGGGCTACGCGCTGCTCAGCTCGACCGGCACCGACCTGGCGATCACGGGCGCGCTGCTGCTCGGCGCGTTCGTCTACTACCTCGCGTACCTGGCCCGGAAGCCGGAGGATCGGTTCATCGTGATCGACCCGACCGACGACCCGGTCCTCGCCGACTGACCATCCCTCAAGGAGAGAGAAGCACCATGGCACGCTACGGAGCCCAGTTCGGCCCCGACATCACCTTCCTCGGCGTCGAGCGCTGCGACTGGACCGACCCGTCGACGTACGACGGCGCGGACATCGTGATCCTCGGCGCCCCCTTCGACGGTGGCACGTCCCACCGCTCCGGCACGCGCTTCGGGCCCCAGTACATCCGGCAGACCTGCTATCTCGCCCACGACGGCTCGCGGCCCTCGCTCGCGATGCGGGTGGACCCGCTGCAGGAGCTCACGGTCCTCGACGCCGGCGACGTGGAGATGTTCTCCGGCGACGCCGAGCGCTCGGTGCGCGACCTGCAGGAGGCCGTCCACGCGGTCACCCGCAGCGGCGCGATCCCGCTCATCCTGGGCGGCGACCACACGATCGCGTGGCCGGACGCCGCCGGCGTGGCCCAGCACCTCGGGCAGGGCCGGGTGTCGATGATCCACTTCGACGCGCACGCCGACACCGGCGACATCGAGTTCGGCTCGCTGGTCGGGCACGGCCAGCCGATGCGCCGCCTGATCGAGTCCGGGGCGCTGCGCGGCGACCGCTTCCTCCAGATGGGCCTGCGCGGCTACTGGCCCGGCCCGGAGACCCTGGACTGGATGGCCCAGCAGGGGATGCGCTCCTACGAGATGACCGAGATCGTCCACCGCGGCCTCAACACCTGCCTCGACGAGGCGTTCACGATCGCGACCGACGACTGCGACGGCGTCTTCCTGTCGGTCGACATCGACGTGTGCGACCCGGGCCACGCCCCGGGCACCGGGACGCCGGAGCCCGGCGGGCTGACCGCCCGCGAGCTGCTCGACTCGGTGCGGCGCATCTGCTACGAGCTGCCGGTCGTGGGGATCGACGTGGTGGAGGTTTCGCCGCCGTTCGACCACGCGGAGATCACCTCCTTCCTCGCCAACCGGGTCGTCCTCGAGGCGCTGTCCGGCATCGCGCGGCGCCGCCGCGACCAGCGTGACGGCACGACCTGGGACCCGTCGCTCCCGCTGCTCGCCGACCGCAACACCACCAACGAGTCCGGGGAGGACCACCGATGAGCACCCATGACGTGATCGTGATCGGAGCCGGGGTGACCGGCCTGACCGCCGCGCTGCGCCTCGTGGAGGCCGGGCAGGACGTCCTCGTCCTCGAGGCCCGCGACCGGGTCGGCGGGCGCCTGCGCACCGACGTGGTCGCCACGACGGGGGAGCCGGCGCCCTTCGAGATCGGCGGGCAGTGGGTCTCGCCCGACCAGACCGCCCTGCTCGGGCTGCTCGACGAGCTCGCCCTGCCGACGTACCCGCGCCACCGCGCGGGCGACTCGCTCTACGTCGCCCGTGACGGCGAGCAGCGCCGGTTCGCCGAGGACCTGCCGGTCGCGGAGACCACGGCGGCCGCGATCGAGCGGCTGACCAAGGTGCTCGACGGCCTCGCCGAGCAGATGGACCCGGCCCGGCCGTGGGAGCTGCCCGGCGCCGAGCAGCTCGACCGGATCTCGTTCCGCGCCTGGCTGGAGGAGCAGTGCGACGACGTCGAGGCGTGCGACAACGTCGCGCTGTACGTCGGCCCGGCGATGCTGACCAAGCCGGCCCACGCGTTCTCCGCGCTCCAGGCCGTGCAGATGGCCGCGAGCGCGGGCTCGTTCAGCAACCTCGTCGACGCCGACTACATCCTCGACCGCCGGGTCGTCGGCGGCCTGCAGTCGGTGCCGCTCGCGCTGGCCGAGCGGCTCGGTGACCGGGTGCGCCTCGGCCAGGACGTCACCCTCGTCGAGTGGACCGACGACCGCGCGGTGGTGCACGTGGGCGCGGAGGCCCATGCCGCGCGACGCGTCGTGGTCGCCGTACCGCCGACGGTCGTGCGCCGCATCCGCTTCTCGCCGGAGCTCCCGGCCGGGCACCGCATCGCCCGCGAGAACCAGTCCTTCGGCCTGGTCATCAAGGTCCAGGCGATGTACGCGACGCCCTTCTGGCGCGAGGCCGGACTGAGCGGCACCGGGTTCGGTCCCTATCTCGACGTCCACGAGGTCTACGACAACACCCCGGACGGGGAGGACCGCGGCGTGCTGGTCGGCTTCGTCTCCGACCTGACCGCGGACGAGCTCGGCGCCCTCGACGCCGACGCGCGCCGGCGTCGGGTCCTCGACGCGCTCGCGGCCTACTTCGGCGACGCCGCCCGCGAGCCGGTCGGCTACGTCGAGAGCGACTGGCAGCACCAGGAGCTGACCGGCGGCGCCTACGGCACCAGCTTCGGCGTCGGTGGCCTCACCCGCTACGGCCACCTGCTGCGCGAGCCGCTCGGCCCGATCGAGTTCGGCAGCAGCGACGTCGCGGGCCACGGCTTCCAGCACGTCGACGGCGCGGTGCGGGTCGGCGCCGAGATCGCGCAGCGGATCCTGGGGCGCCTCACCGGGGGCGAACGCGAGTAGCCTCGTCCCATGGGGTCGAGCGACTCCGCCTTCGTCGGGCGGATCCCGGAGCTCTACGAGCGCCTGCTGGTCCCGCTCGTCTTCGCGGAGCCGGCGCGCCACCTCGCGGCGGCCGTGCTCGAGGGGGACCCGCAGGACGTCCTCGAGACGGCCGCCGGCACCGGCGTGCTGACGCGTGCGCTGGTCGCCGGGGGAGCGGCGAGCATCACCGCGACCGACCTCAACGAGCCGATGCTGGCGGCGGCGCAGGCGCTGTGCCCGTCGGAGCGGGTGCGCTGGGAGGTGGCCGACGCGCTCGCGCTGCCGGTGGCCGACGCGTCGTACGACGCCGTGGCGTGCCAGTTCGGGGTGATGTTCTTCCCCGACAAGGTGCGCGGGTACGCCGAGGCGCGGCGCGTGCTGCGGCCCGGGGGCTCCTTCCACCTCAACGCCTGGGACCGGGTCGAGGCCAATCCCGCCTGGTGCGTGGTCAGCGACGCGCTGAACGCCGCCGCGGGGGAGGCGCCGCTGCTGTTCCTGCGCCGGATGCCGTACGGCTACCACGACCCCGACGTCATCGGTCGCCACCTCGAGCAGGCCGGCTTCGAGGAGACGACGGTCGAGCGGATGACCGGCACCAGCGTCGCGGACGCGGCCACCACCGCGACGGCGATCTGCCAGGGCACCCCGCTGCGCTCGGAGATCGAGGCGCACCCCGTGCTCGACGTGGAGCAGGCGACGGAGATCGCGACCGAGGCGCTGCTGCGCGAGTACGGCGCCGGGACGTTCGAGGCGGCGATCAGCTGGTTCCAGGCCAGCGCCTCCTGAGCGTCGCCCCGGCGACGACTGGATGAAGACTCCGTACGTCGGCGTCCGCGGCGCCGTCCGCGCCCGTCCGGCGACCTAGCCTCGACGGGTGGAGACGCGGACCCCCCATCGCCTGGTCGCTGCCCTGGCCGTCGCCGTGGGACTGCTGTGCGGCGTGCTCGCCTGGCGCTGGAGCTGGTTCATCGACCTGCGGGTCTACGAGCTCGGCGCCAGTGCCCTCTTCGGCGGCGACCTCTACGGGGTGCGCTTCCACGTCGCGGACCTGCCGTTCACCTACCCGCCGTTCGCTGCGGTGCTGATGCTGCCGCTGGCCGTGCTGCCGATCTGGCTCAGCGCGTTCCTCTGGGCGGTCGCGTGCGTGGTCGTGCTGGCGTTCGTGGTGGACCTCGTGCTGCGCTCCTGCGGCGCGGCGCCGACCGGGCTGCTCCTGCCGGCGGCCGTCGCGGTCGCGCTCGCGGCGGAGCCGGTGTGGTCGACCTTCTCCTTCGGCCAGGTCAACCTGTTCCTGATGGCGGCGATCCTCGCCGACGTGCTCCGCCCCGACCGCAGGCGTGCGGGCTGGCTGGTCGGCGTCGTCGCGGGCATCAAGCTCACCCCGCTCTTCTTCGTCGCGTTCCTCGTCGTGATCGGCCGGCGCCGGGCGGCCGGCACCGCCGTGGCGAGCTTCGCGGGCACGGTGTTCGTCGGCGCCGTCGCCGCGCCGGGCGCGTCGTGGGCGTACTGGACCGACGTGCTGTGGGACCCGGGCCGCGTCGGCGGGGTCGAGTACGCCGGCAACCAGTCCGTGCTGGGCATCCTCAGCCGGCTGCTGGGGCACGAGGCCTCGACCTCGCTGTGGCTCCTCGTCGCCGGTACGACGGCGGTGGTCGCCCTCGCCTCCGCCGCCCTCCTGTGGCGCTCGGAGTCCCCGGCCGCCCGGCCGTTGGCGGCGTGCACGGCGGCGTACGGGATGCTGCTGGCCTCGCCGATCTCGTGGGACCACCACTGGGTCTGGCTGGTGCCGACCGTGATCGCGCTGTGGCACAGCGGCCTGCCGAGGGCGCGCCCGGTCGCCGGCGTGGTCGCCGCGGTGGCGTTCTCGCGGGCGATCTGGTGGTCACCCTTCCGCCACGGGCGCGAGTACGGCTGGGGCCTCGCCGAGGGGATCGCCGGCAACGCCTACGTGCTGACGGCACTGGGGCTGCTCGTCGCCTGCGCCTGGTGGGGCCTGCGGGGGAGTGGCCCGGACGGCTCGGGCGCCGGCGCCGCGGGCGCGACGTCAGGCGTCCGGCGGGGTGTCCGCCGACTCCTCGCGTAGCCGCGGCTCGGTCCGGTTGTCGGGGCGGATGCCGTGCTTGTCGGCGTAGAAGGCGCGAACGAGGTCCATGTCCGCGACCACGTCACCGGTGGGATGGAAGGTCGGCCCCATGCCGAGGCTGCGGGTCGGCCCGTCGACGAAGCCCAGGCTGATCGGCAGCCCGGTCTGCTGGGAGATCCGGTAGAAGCCGGGCTTCCAGAACTCGCCGGTGCTGCGGGTGCCCTCGGGCGCGATGACCAGCTGGAAGGCGTCGTCGGTCTCGGCGGCCGCGAGCAGGGCGCGGACGGTGGCGCCCGGGCTCGACCGGTCGAGCGGGATCCCGCCGGTCCTGCGCAGGACCCAGCCGACGACGCCCTTGAAGTAGCGGTCGGCGACGAGCACGTGCGGACGCACGCCGTTGGCCCACGCGATCATCAGCATCGCGACCCAGTCCCACTGGGAGGTGTGCGGTGCGCCGACGAGGATCCCGCCGCCCTTCGGCACGTCGCCGACGAGGCGCCACCTCGTCACGCGCAGCGCGCCCCGGGCGATCGCGCGTCGGATCCTCATCTGGTGTGCCATGACCCGACCGTAGTGCCCGGCCGTGGTGCCCAACCGCGCCGGTCTCCTTGCCGGAGGGGCAGGGTGGCGCGACGGGGCGTCGTACGACGTCAGCCGCCGTGGCGGTTCGACGGGTCGACCGGCGGGCTGGTGGGGTCGGGGTCGAGGCGCTCGGTGTCGTGGGCGACGTCCTCGTTGCGCTTCCGGTCGGCGATGAACGCCCAGACCAGACCGCCGGCGATGAAGACGACGACGACGCCGATCAGGATGGCCATAGCTGCGGTGTCCATGGCGGGGCAGTACCCGGGACCGCGGAGAACAGCCGCCGACACACCCTGCCCAAAGTCTTGACTCATTCAAGAAAAGTGGCAGGATGGCGGACATGGACCAGCCCGACTTCCAGCAGCAGCTGCGGGACGTCGCGCTCCGGGTCACCCGACCCCGGCTGGCCGTCCTCGAGGCCGTGCACGCCCACCCGCATGCCGACACCGAGTCGGTCATCGCGGCGGCGCGGGCACTGCTCCCGGACGTGTCGCACCAGGCCGTCTACGACTCGCTGCACACCCTGGCCGAGTCCGGCCTCGTGCGCAGCATCAAGCCGGCCGGCTCCGTGGCGCGCTACGAGACGCGCACCGGGGACAACCACCACCACGTCGTGTGCCGCTCCTGCGGCTCGATCGCCGACGTGGACTGCGCCGTGGGGCACGTGCCGTGCCTGACGGCGTCCGACTCCCACGGCTTCGTCATCGACGAGGCCGAGGTCATCTACTGGGGCGTCTGCCCCGACTGTTCCGTCCGCACCTGAGTGACCACCCCCTGAAAGGTTGAGCATGTCCGAGAACGCAGGCTGCCCCGTCGCCCACGACGGAGGAAGCGAGAGCGAGAACCCCGCTCTGTCCTCGCCGACGCCGAAGACCCACCGGCCCCGGACCAACCAGGACTGGTGGCCCAACCAGCTGGACCTGTCGGTGCTGCACGCGCACGCGCCGGCCGGCAACCCGCTGGGTGAGGCGTTCTCCTACAAGGAGGAGTTCGCGAAGCTCGACGTCGAGGCGCTCAAGCGCGACGTCACCGAGGTGCTGACCACCTCGCAGGACTGGTGGCCCGCCGACTTCGGCCACTACGGCGGCCTGATGATCCGCCTCAGCTGGCACGCAGCCGGCACCTACCGCATCTTCGACGGCCGCGGCGGCGCCGGCGACGGCGCGCAGCGCTTCGCCCCGCTCAACAGCTGGCCCGACAACGGCAACCTCGACAAGGCCCGCCGCCTGCTGTGGCCGGTCAAGCAGAAGTACGGCCAGAAGGTCTCGTGGGCCGACCTCCTCGTGCTCGCCGGCAACGTCGCGCTCGAGTCGATGGGCTTCAAGACGTTCGGCTTCGCGTTCGGCCGCGCCGACGTGTGGGAGCCCGAGGAGATCAACTGGGGCACCGAGGACACCTGGCTCGGCGACGAGCGCTACAGCGGTGAGCGCGACCTGTCGAACCCGCTCGGCGCGGTCCAGATGGGCCTGATCTACGTCAACCCCGAGGGCCCCAACGGCAACCCGGACCCGCTGGCCTCCGCCCGCGACATCCGCGACACCTTCGCCCGGATGGCGATGAACGACGAGGAGACCGTCGCCCTCATCGCCGGTGGCCACACCTTCGGCAAGACCCACGGCGCGGGCGACGCGGCGCTGGTCGGCCCCGAGCCGGAGGGCGCCCCGATCGAGGCGCAGGGCCTGGGCTGGCTGTCGTCGTACGGCACGGGCAAGGGTGCCGACACGATCACGTCGGGCCTGGAGGTCACCTGGACCGACAAGCCGACGCAGTGGAGCAACCGGTTCTTCGAGATCCTGTTCGGCTACGAGTGGGAGCTGACCGAGAGCCCGGCGGGTGCGAAGCAGTGGGTCGCCAAGGACGCCGAGGCGATCATCCCGGGGCCGGCCCCGGACTCGCCCAAGCGGCTGCCCACGATGCTGACCAGCGACCTCGCCCTGCGCTTCGACCCGGAGTACGAGAAGATCTCGCGCCGCTTCCTGGAGAACCCCGACGAGTTCGCCCTCGCCTTCGCGAAGGCCTGGTATAAGCTGCTCCACCGCGACATGGGCCCGGTGGACCGCTACCTCGGCCCGTGGGTGCCCGAGGCGCAGCTGTGGCAGGACCCGGTGCCGGCCGTCGACCACCCGCTGGTCGACGACGCCGACGTCGCGGCCCTCAAGGCCGCGGTCCTCGCGTCCGGCCTCTCGGTCGCCGAGCTCGTCGCGACCGCCTGGGCCTCGGCGGCGTCGTTCCGCTCGACCGACAAGCGCGGCGGCGCCAACGGTGCCCGCATCCGGCTCGCCCCCCAGCGGGACTGGGAGGTCAACCAGCCCGAGCAGCTCGCCAAGGTCCTCGGCAAGCTCGAGGAGATCAAGGCGGCGTTCGACGCCCAGGGCGAGAAGCGGATCTCGCTGGCCGACCTGATCGTGCTCGCCGGCTCCGCCGCGGTGGAGAAGGCTGCCAGCGACGGCGGCTTCGCGGTGACGGTGCCGTTCACGCCGGGACGCACCGACGCCACCGAGGAGCAGACCGACGTCGACTCGTTCGCCGTCCTCGAGCCGCGGGCCGACGGCTTCCGCAACTACGTCCGCCCGGGCGAGAAGCTGCCGCTGGAGACGCTCCTGGTCGACCGCGCCTACATGCTCGACCTGTCGGCGCCGGAGATGACCGTCCTGCTCGGCGGCCTGCGCACCCTCGGCGCCAACGTCGGCGGTTCGGCGCACGGCGTGCTGACCGCCCAGCCGGGCGTCCTCTCGACCGACTTCTTCGTCAACCTGCTCGCCCCGGGCACGGTCGTGAAGGCGTCGGAGGGCGAGGAGCACGTCTACGAGATCCGCGACGGCGCGACGGGTGAGGTCCGCTGGACCGCCACCGCGGCGGACCTGATCTTCGGCTCCAACTCGCAGCTGCGCGCCCTCGCCGAGGTCTACGCCAGCGACGACGCCAAGGAGAAGTTCGCCCAGGACTTCGTTGCCGCCTGGGTCAAGGTCATGGAGCTCGACCGCTTCGACCTGCGCTGATCCACCGCACCACGCCGGAGGCCGCCCCGCTCGGGGCGGCCTCCGTGTGTTTTCCGGCAGGTCCCGGCAGGATGGCGCCATGACCGATCCGGCGATCACCTACGTCCACGCCCCCGAGCACCATCGCTACGAGATCCGCGACGGCGCCGAGCTCGCGGGCTTCACGCAGTACCGGCTGCCGGATGACGTGCACGTCGACTTCGTCCACACCGAGGTCGACGACAAGTACGCCGGGCAGGGGCTCGCCGGCGGCGTCGTGGCGTTCGCGCTCGCCGACGTCCGGGCCCGGGGCAAGCGGATCATCCCGCACTGCCCCTACGTCGCGAGGTGGCTGACCAAGCACCACGAGTACGACGACATCACCGACTGGCCGGCATGAGCGGGCCCGACGGGACCGCGCGGCGGCACGTCTTCCTCGACAAGGCCCAGCCGGCGTCGTACAAGGCAGCGGCGGCGCTGGCCCAGGAGGTCGGCGACGCCGCCGAGGCCGCCGGCATCAGCCGCGCCCTCGTCGAGCTGGTCAACCTGCGGGTCTCGCAGATCAACGGCTGCGCCTACTGCCTCGACCTCCACCACCAGCGGGCGATCGAGGCGGGGGAGTCCGAGCGCCGCATCGCGGTGCTGCCGGCCTGGCAGGAGACCAACCTGTTCACGGCCCAGGAGCGCGCGGCACTGGAGCTCGCGGAGTCGATCACCCGGCTCCTCGAGCCGGTCGAGCGGCTCTACGTCGAGGACATGGCCCGCGCCGTGCTGGGCGACGCCGCGTTCAGCGCCGTCGCGTGGGTGGCGATCACGATGAACGCCTTCAACCGGATCTCGATCACCAGCCACCACCCGGTCCGGTAGCGGACCGGCGCCGCCGCTTCACCCCCGGGCCACCTCGGGTCCGGTTCGGGTTCACCGGTCTCTGGTCGGCTGCGCCCATGACATCCGCGCGTCCCGAGAACCGTCCGCTGCTGTCCCTCGTCCCCGAGGGCACCCGGCACGGTTCGCGCTCCCATGTGACCTGTTTCTTCCGTTGTGGCAACGCCTGCGACCAGCCGGAGCCCAACCCGACCGACAACCCGCACGTCCGTGACGAGATCACGAAGGCGGTCGCCCGCCGTGCCGTCCTCCGCGGTGGGGCCGCGGGGGCCGGTGCGCTGCTGGTCGGCAGCCTCGTGACCGAAGGCGGCCTCGCTGCGGCGGCGACCACCGGACCGGCCGCGCGTGCGGCCGCGGCCGGGGGCGTCCTGGCCACCGACCGGTTCCGCCCGGTCGGGCCCAACAAGCGCGACGCGTTCACGGTGCCGTCCGGCTACCGCAGCAGCGTCGTCATCAAGTGGGGTGACCCGGTGGTCTACGGCGCCCCGGAGTTCGACCCGAGGAAGCAGTCGGTGAAGGCGGCCGAGCGCCAGTTCGGCTTCAACTGCGACTACGTCGGCGTGCTGCCGCTCGGCCGGAGCACGGCGCTGCTCGTGGTCAACCACGAGTACACGACCGAGCCGCACATGTTCCCGGCCGGCACCTACACCGACGACGAGATCAAGCGGATCTCGATGACGAACCACGGCATGTCGGTCGTCCGCATCGTGCGTGGCGCGACGCCCGGGTCCTGGCGCCAGGTGAAGGCGCTCAGGTCGTGCACCGAGAACCGGCGCATCCACATCCGCACCGCCTTCCGGCTCACCGGGCCGGCGGCGGGCGACGCCCGGCTGCGCACCACCGCCGACCCGACCGGCAAGCGGGTGCTCGGCACGCTGAACAACTGCGCCGGCGGCACGACGCCGTGGGGGACGGTGCTCTCCGGCGAGGAGAACTTCAACCAGTACTTCGATGCCGGCGCCGGCCTGAGCCCCGACTACGCCGCCCAGTACGCCCGCTACGGCATCAACGGCTCGGGCCGTGGCTGGGGCACCGTCGACCCGCGCTTCGACCTCTCCCAGGAGCCGCACGAGCCGCACCGCTTCGGCTGGATCGTGGAGGTCGACCCCTACGACCCGACGTCGACCCCGGTCAAGCACACGATGCTCGGCCGCTTCAAGCACGAGGGCGCCAACATCGCGCTGAGCAGGAGCGGCCACGCGGTCGCCTACATGGGCGACGACGAGCGCGGCGACTACCTCTACAAGTTCGTCTCCGCCGGGAAGGTCGACCGCTCCGGCACCGCGGCCGCGAAGCGGCGCAACATGACCCTGCTGACCAAGGGCACGCTGTTCGTCGCGAAGCTCACTGGCGACGGCACCGAGGACGGTCGCTTCGACGGTAAGGGGAAGTGGATCCCGCTCTGCTCGGACACCGAGTCCTTCGTGCCCGGCATGTCGGTCGCCGACGTGCTCATCTTCACCCGGCTGGCCGCCGACAAGGTCGGCCCGACGAAGATGGACCGCCCCGAGGACGTCCAGCCGAACCCGGTCAACGGCCGCGTGTACGCCGCCCTGACGAACAACTCCAACCGCGGCTCCGGTGCGATGCCCGTCGACGAGGCGAACCCGCTGCCGAGTTCGAAGGTGCGCGCGAGCATCGGCGCCCCGCTGACCGACGCCTCGGGCAACCGCAACGGCTACGTGCTGGAGATGACCCCCTACAACGGCAGCCACACGGCGAACAGCTTCACCTGGGACCTGTTCCTCGTGTGCGGTGACCCCGAGGCGCCGGAGACCTACTTCGGCGGCTTCGACAAGTCGAAGGTCAGCCCGATCAGCTGCCCCGACAATGTCGCCTTCGACCGCGCGGGCAACCTGTGGATCTCCACCGACGGCAACGTGCTCGGCAGCAACGACGGGGTCTTCCGGGTGCCCGTCGCCGGGCCGAACCGCGGCCAGGTGCAGCAGTTCTGCACGGTGCCGAAGGGCGCCGAGGCCTGCGGACCGCTCGTCACCGACGGCGACCGCTCGCTGTTCGTCGCCGTCCAGCACCCGGGCGAGGTCTCGGGGGCGACCTTCGAGGCGCCGGCCAGCACCTGGCCGCACACCGACGACTTCCCGCGCCCCGCGGTGGTCGTCTCCTACCGCGACCGCTGACGTCGTACGACGCGACGAGGCCCCCGGCAGCAGCCGGGGGCCTCGTTCGTACGACGGGTGCCGATCAGGTGATCGTCATGCCGCCGTCGACGGCGAGGGTCTGTCCGGTGACATAGCCCGCGGCGTCGGAGGCGAGGAAGACCAGCGTCGCGGCGAGCTCGCGCGGGTCGCCCTTGCGGCCGGCGGGGATCCGCGCCTGCTGCGACTCGAGGTAGCCCGGCGGGTAGGTCTCGGTCATCTCGGAGGCGAAGAAGCCGGGCGCGATGGCGTTGACCCGGATGCCCTTGCGCCCGGTCCACTGCTGGGCCAGGTCGCGGGTCAGGCCGATGACGCCGGCCTTCGAGGCGGCGTACGCGGCCTGGGGGAGCCCGGCGGTGGTGATGCCGAGGACCGAGGAGATGTTGATGATGCTCGACCCCGGCTGCATCACCCGGCCGCACGCCTGGGCCATCCAGTAGCTGCCGTTGAGGTTGATGTCGATGACCTGGGTGAACTGCTCGGGGGTCTCCCGGGTGGCCGGGACGGCGGTGCCGACGCCGGCGTTGTTGACGAGGACGTCGACGCGGCCGAACTCGGCCATCGCGGCGTCGACCAGCGCCTGGCAGGAGGCGGGGTCGGCGACGTCGGTCTGCACGGACAGCGCGCGGCGGCCGGCGGCCTCGACCAGCGCGGCGGTGTCGGCGAGGCGCTCGACGCGCCGGGCGCCGAGCGCGACGTCGGCGCCGGCCTCGGCCAGTGCCTTGGCGAAGTCGACGCCCAGCCCGGAGCTGGCGCCGGTGACGACGGCGACCTTGCCGTCGAGTCGGAACAGGTCGGTGACAGTCATGGCGTCACGCTAGCCGCCCCGGCGCCGGCCCGGCGGGCGCGTCCGACTAAGGTTCACCTAACTTGTCGGCCGGTGGGAGGAACGCGGTGGACCCGGTGATCGAGCGGCCGCTCGGCGCGCTCTGGAAGCGCTATCGCGGCTTCCGCGGCCGCTTCGTGCTCGCCGTGGCCATGTCGACGCTCAACAAGGTGGCCGACGTGGTCCCCGAGCTGCTGATCGGCGCCGCCGTCGACGTCGTGGTCCGCGGCGCGGACTCGTTCGCCGGCGATCTGCTGGGCGTGGAGTCCCGGCACGCCCAGCTCCTCTGGCTCGCCGTGATCAACCTCGTGGTCTGGGTCGTGGAGTCGGCCAGCGAGTACGCCGCCGACGTGCTCTGGCGCGGCCTCGCGCAGGGCATCGAGCACGACCTGCGGGTCGAGGCCTACGACCACGCCCAGCACCTCCACCTGGGCTGGCACGAGGCGCGGCCGCAGGGCTCGACGCTCGCCACGCTCAACGACGACGTCAACCAGCTCGAGCGGCTGCTCGACCGCGGCCTCCCCGAGATCCTGCAGACCGCCCTCAACGTGGCGCTCGTCGGCATCGTGTTCGCCGTCGCGTCGTGGCAGCTGACCCTCTTCGCCTTCCTCCCGATCCCGGTGATCGTCGTCGGCTCGCTGTACTTCCAGAAGCGGCTGGAGCCGCTCTACGACCGGGTCCGCGAGTCGGTCGCCGACCTCTCCGGGGCGCTCGGCGCCAATCTCGCGGGCATCGCCACGATCAAGGCGTTCACCGCCGAGGACCGGGAGCGCGACCGGATCGCGGCCGTGTCGGCGGCGTACCGCGAGGCGAACGTGGTGGCGATCCGCTCCTCGGCCGCGTTCGTCCCGCTCGTGCGGATGGCGATCCTCGCCGGGTTCACGTGCACGCTGCTGCTGGGCGGCTGGGCCACGCTCGACGGCGACCTCGAGCTGGGCCTCTACTCGGTGCTGGTGTTCATGACCCAGCGACTGCTGTGGCCGCTCACCGCGGTGGCCGAGGTCCTCGACCTCTACCAGCGCGGCCGGGCCTCGACGGCGCGGATCCTGGCCCTGCTCGCCGAGCCGGTCGACGTACCGGCCGGCACGTCGGTGCTGGCCAGGCCGGTCGGGGGACGCGTCGAGCTGCGCGGCGTCCGGGCCGGGTACGCCGACGGGCCGGACGTGCTCCACGACCTCGACCTCCTCGTTCCCGCCGGTGAGACCCACGCGATCGTCGGTTCGACCGGGGCCGGCAAGTCCTCCCTGCTTCGGCTCGTGCTGCGCTTCGACGACCCCCGGGCGGGCCAGGTGCTGCTCGACGGCACCGACGTGCGCGACCTCGACTGGGACTCCCTGCGCGGCTCGATGGGGTACGTCGCCCAGGACGTCTACCTCTTCGCGGGGTCCGTCGCCGACAACATCGCCTACGGGCGCCCCGACGCGACGCGCGAGGAGGTCCGGGCGGCCGCGGAGGCCGCTGCCGCCGCCGAGTTCGTCGAGCGGCTGCCCGACGGCTACGACAGCTGGGTGGGGGAGCGCGGCATCACCCTGTCCGGGGGGCAGCGGCAGCGGATCGCGCTGGCCCGGGCACTGCTGCGCGACCCCGCGATCCTGGTGCTCGACGAGGCCACCAGCGCGGTCGACAACGAGACCGAGGCGGCGATCCAGCAGTCGCTGCGCCGGGCGGGCGAGCGGTGCACCACGATCGTGGTCGCCCACCGGCTCTCGACGGTGCGCCACGCCCACCGGATCTGGGTCCTCGACGGCGGCCGGGTGGCGGAGGCGGGCACCCACGACGAGCTGGTCGCACTGGACGGCGCCTACGCCGCGCTGTGGCGGGTGCAGACGGGCGAGCGATGAGCGCCGCCCGCGCGTGGAGGAGTAGCATGCCCCTGTGCGGATGAACCTGCTCCTTGGATAGCCGCGTCGACCACTGACGAAGACCGTCGACGCGGCCGCCCCTCGATGCCCGAGGGGCTTTTCTGTGTCACGGACCGATCGGTCCACCAGGTAGCAGGAACGAGACAAGGGATGGCGATGAGCGAGAACGACGTCCACTACGACGTCCATGCGGTCGAGAAGAAGTGGCTGCCGGTCTGGGAGCGGCTCGACCCGTTCCGTGCGGACGACGCGGTCGTCACGTCGGGGGAGAAGCCGAAGCGCTACGCGCTGACGATGTTCCCCTACCCGAGCGGTGACCTGCACATGGGTCACGCGGAGGTCTTCGCGCTCCACGACGTCATCGCGCGCTACTGGCGCTTCCGCGGCTACGAGGTCCTGAACCCGATGGGCTGGGACTCCTTCGGGCTGCCCGCCGAGAACGCCGCCATCCGCAACGACGAGCACCCGGCGACGTACACCTACGCCAACATCGAGACGCAGTTCGAGTCGATGAAGCGCTACGGCATCAGCTTCGACTGGTCCCGCCGGTTGCACACCTCGGACCCCGAGTACTACCGGTGGACCCAGTGGCTGTTCCTGAAGTTCCGGGAGCGCGGGCTGGCCTACCGCAAGAACTCGCCCGTCAACTGGTGCCCCAACGACCAGACCGTGCTGGCCAACGAGCAGGTCCTGGCCGACGGCACCTGCGAGCGCTGCGGCGCCGAGGTCACCAAGCGCGAGCTGACCCAGTGGTACTTCAAGACCACCGAGTACGCCCAGGAGCTGTACGACGCCCTGGACGGCCTGCAGGCCACGTGGATCGACAAGGTCGTCAACGCCCAGCGCAACTGGATCGGCCGCTCCGAGGGCGCGCACGTCCGCTTCGACGTGGACGGCCACGACCCGATCACCGTCTTCACGACCCGCCCCGACACGCTGTGGGGCGCCACCTTCATGGTGGTCGCCGCGGACGCGAAGCTGGCCGCGGAGCTGGTCTCCGACGAGCAGCGCCAGGCGCTGGAGGACTACGTCGCCGACGTGCGCAAGGCCTCCGACATCGACCGGCTGGCCACCGACCGCCCCAAGACCGGTGTCTTCCTGGGCGTGCACGCCGTCAACCCGGTCAACGGCGAGCGGATCCCGGTGTGGGCCTCCGACTACGTGCTGGCCGACTACGGCACCGGCGCGATCATGGCCGTGCCCGCGCACGACCAGCGCGACCTGGACTTCGCCCGGGCGATGGACCTGCCGGTGCGGCGGGTCGTCGACACGGGCGAGGACAACCCCGAGGAGTCCGGCGTCGCGACCGGCGGCAACGGCACCTACGTCAACTCCGGTCCGCTGGACGGCCTGACCGACAAGACCGCCGGCATCCACCAGGTGATCGAGCTGCTGGAGGCCGACGGCCACGGCAGCGGCACGGTCAACTTCCGCCTGCGCGACTGGCTGCTGTCCCGCCAGCGCTACTGGGGCGCGCCGATCCCGGTCATCCACTGCCCGGTCGACGGCGAGGTCCCGGTGCCGGAGGACCAGCTGCCGGTCGAGCTGCCCGAGCTGCGCGGCGCCGACCTGAAGCCCAAGGGCACCTCGCCCCTGGGCGCGGCGACCGAGTGGGTCAACGTCAGCTGCCCGACCTGCGGCGGCCCGGCGACGCGCGACACCGACACCATGGACACCTTCGTGGACTCGTCCTGGTACTTCTTCCGCTACCTGTCGCCGCACGACGACAGCCAGGCCTTCGACCCGGCGCTGGCTGCGGCGTGGGGCCCGATCGACCTGTACATCGGTGGCGACGAGCACGCGGTGCTGCACCTGCTGTACGCGCGCTTCTTCACCAAGGTGCTGCGCGACATGGGCCTGATCGACTGGGACGAGCCGTTCTCGGCGTACCTGTCGCAGGGCAAGGTCATCAACAACGGCCGCAAGATGAGCAAGTCGCTGGGCAACGGCGTCAGCCTGGGGGAGCAGCTCGACTCCTTCGGCGTGGACGCGGTGCGGCTGACCCTGGTCTTCGCCAGCCCGCCCGAGGACAACATCGACTGGGCCGACGTCTCACCGGCCGGCTCGGCGAAGTTCCTGCAGCGCGCGTGGCGGCTGTCCGGTGACGTGACCTCGGCCCCGGGCGTCGACCCGGCGACGGGTGACGTCACGCTGCGCAAGGTGACCCACAAGACGGTGCACGAGGCCGCGCAGCTGCTGGAGTCCTACCGCTTAAACGTCGTGGTCGCCCGCGTCATGGAGCTGGTCAACGCCACCCGCAAGGCGATCGACTCGGGCTGCGGCCCGGAGGACCCGGCGGTGCGCGAGGCGGCGGAGACGGTCGCGATCCTGCTGTCGCTGGTGGCGCCGTACACGGCCGAGGAGATGTGGGAGCGGCTGGGCCACGAGCCGACCGTCGCCCAGGTCCCGTGGCCCACGGTCGACGAGGCGCTGCTGGTCGAGGACGCCGTGACCGCGGTCGTCCAGATCCAGGGCAAGGTGCGCGGTCGCCTGGAGGTCTCGCCCGACATCAGCGAGGCCGACCTGGAGGCGGCGGCGCTGGCCGACCCGGCGGTGCAGAAGGCGATCGACGGCCGCGAGGTCCGCAAGGTGATCGTGCGGGCTCCCAAGCTGGTCAACATCGTGGTGTGATCGGTCCGTGTCCGTAGCAGTCGTCACCGACTCCGCCTCGACCGTCCCCGCCGAGGTCGCGGCCTCCGGCCTGGTCCACGTGGTCCCGCTCCAGGTGATCATCGACGACGAGTCGTACGACGAGGGCTCGGACGGTGTGACCCCTGAGCGGATCGCCGCCGCGCTGCGCGAGAAGCGGGCCGTCAGCACGTCGCGACCGGCGCCCGCCGCCTTCTCCGAGCTGTACGCGCGGCTGGCCGACGAGGGCGCCACCGAGATCGTGTCGATCCACCTGTCGGCCGAGGTGAGCGGCACCTTCGAGTCCGCCCTCGTGGCCTCGCGCACCGCGCCGGTCCCGGTCACGTGCGTGGACTCCCGGCAGGTCGGGGTCGCGACCGGGTACGCCGTCGAGTCGGCCTGCGCCGTCATCGAGGCGGGCGGCACGGCCGCCGACGCGGCGAAGGCCGCGCGAGCGCGCGCCGAGGCCGCGACGTCGTTGTTCTACGTCAACACGCTGGAGTACCTCCGGCGCGGCGGCCGGGTCGGTGCCGCGGCGGCGGTCTTCGGCGGTGTGCTCGCCGTGAAGCCGCTGCTCGGCATCGTCGACGGCGTGATCGCCCCGCAGGCCAAGGTGCGGACCGCTGCCAAGGCGATCGCCCAGCTCGAGGCGATGGCCGTGGCGGCCGCGGGGGAGCAGCGGGTCGAGGCCTGCGTCGCCCACCTGGCGGCCGAGGAGCGGGCGACCGCGATGGCCGAGCGGCTCGCCGAGCAGCTCGGCGACCGGTTGGTACCGTCCCGCGACGGCAGCCCGGTGCGCTGCGTGGAGCTGGGGGGCGTGCTCGGCGCGCACGTGGGGCCCGGGATGCTCGCCATCTGCGTGGCGCCGGTTCTCGACGACTGAGCGGCACACCAGCCCCGCGCGCCACCCGACCGTCCCGTAGCCGTCCACAGGCCGATGCGCCGGCGGGTCGTCCTCCACAGGCGCCGGGCTGCGCCCGGTGACCAGACGGCTCGGCTGCCTAGCGTGCCGGCATGCACTCCCGACGCCCACCCGCCGCCGACACCGCCGCGCGCCGCCTGGCCCTGATCGCCGCCGGTGCCGGCGGGGCCGAGCCCGCCGGCGGCGCCGTCGACCGGGCCCTCGGCGGCGACACCGTCGACACGACGGCTCCCTGGTGGGCGGACCACACCCGGGTGGCGGACCGGGGAGCCCCGCCGTCGCCGGCCGGCGTCACGCAGCCGGCTCACGTCCCGGAGCCACCCCCGGCGATCCCGGTCCCGGGGCGGCATGCGGCACGGCGTCGTACCTCGTGGGGGGTGGTGGCTGCGGTCCGTGACCGGGTGCCGCCGCTGGCGCCGGTCCACGTCGCCGTGGTGGCCCTCGTCGTCGCGGTCGGGCTGGCCGTCACGACCTGGTGGGTGGTGCGCGACGACCCCGAGCCCCCGGTCGCGCCGGTCAGCGCCGACGCCGTGGAGCCGCTGGTGCCGGCCGCCTCGCCGTCGTCGGCAGGAGCGGCGACGGCAGGACCGGCCGCCGCAGGTGCGGGCGGGCAGGTCACCGTCGACGTCGCCGGCAAGGTGCGTCGCCCGGGGATCGTGGTGCTCGATGCCGGCGCCCGGGTCACCGACGCGGTCGAGGCGGCCGGCGGGGCCAAGCCGAATGTCGACCTGTCCTCGATCAACCTCGCGCGGGTGCTCGTCGACGGGGAGCAGATCGTCGTCGGCGCTCGCGGTGCGCCGGCCGGGGCAGCCGGGGCGTCCGGCCCGGGCAGCGCTGCCGGTCCGGGTGCCGCGCCGGTCAACCTCAACCTCGCGTCGCAGGCCGAGCTGGAGTCGCTGCCCGATGTCGGACCGGTCACCGCGCAGGCGATCATCAGCTGGCGGGAGGAGCGCGGCGGGTTCACCAGCGTCGACGAGCTGCTGGAGGTCGACGGGATCGGCGAGAAGACCCTGGCGAAGCTCGCGCCCCACGTGACGGTGTGACGGGGTGGCGACGCGGTCAGCAGCGCCGTCAGGTCCGCCGTCAGGTCCGCCGTCAGGACGCGCCCAGCAGCGCCCGGTGGAGGACCGCGATCAGCTCGCCGCGCGTGATCATCCCGACCAGCCGGTCCTCCGCGTCGACCACGGGCACGTTCTTGTAGCCCTCCGAGGTCATCGCCGGGACCAGCTCGGCGACCGGGGTGTCCTCGCGGATCGTGGTGACGTCGGTCCGCATGATCGAGTCCACGGTCTCGAGCTCGACCAGGTCGCGGGTGAAGAGGTCGATGATCGACACGACGCCGATCACGTGCCGCTCGTCGTCGACCACGGGCAGGGTCTTCACCTGGCGCTGGACCAGGAGCGTCCGGGCGCGATAGATGGACTCGAACGGGTGGGCCACCACGACGTCGCGGTTCATGATCCGTGCGACGGGGATCGACCCCAGCCGGCGGTCGAGGGCGTGCGTCTCGGCGTCCCGGACGATCGCCACGACGTCGGCGGGGAGCACGTCGAGGCGGTCCGCGAGCCGCTTCATGGCCTCCTCGACGTCCGGGGTCGTGATGCCGAGCTCGGTCGCGGCGCTCGCCGGCGACGGTGGTGCCGGGCGGTGGGGGTAGCGGCGGCCGGTGAGGTTGTTGACGGCGACGGCCACGACGAGCAGCGCCGCGGTGTTGACCGCGACGGGCGTGAGGACGAACAGGACGCCCTGCTCGTGGATCGCCGGGGTGGCCGTGGCCGCCAGCAGGGCGCAGGCGCCACCGGGCGGGTGGAGGCAGCCGAGCAGCATCATCGTGCCGATCGCGGCGCCGACCCCGAGGGCCGCGGCCAGCAGCACGTCGTCGACGAGCCAGTGGGCGCCGAGGCCGACCCCGGTCGAGATCAGGTTGCCGCCGAGCACCGGCCACGGCTGCGCCAGCGGGCTGGCCGGCACCGCGAAGAGCAGCACGGCACACGCCCCCATCGGGGCGACGATGAACGGGAGCATCTCAGGGCCGCCGGGCACGGCGCGGGCGGTCGCACCCGCCACGGCGATGCCGACGAGGGCGCCGAGCGCACCACGCGCCAGCTCGGGAGTGGTGTAGCGGCTCACGGCGATCACCCTAGGGTGCACCCGCGGAGCGTGGCCCGTGGCTGAGCCGGATCCCGCCACCCGCCCTCCGCACGACTTCCGGGTGCCGGTGCTGGGCTGCGCCGCGTGGCTGGGCGGGATCGCCGCCGCTCGCGCCGGCGAGCTGGCCGGTCCCGTGCTGGCGGGGCTGCTGGCCGCGGCCGGTGCGCTCGCGTGGAGGGGCCGCGGGGGTCGGGCCTCGCCGCGGCAGCGGCTGGTGCTGGCGTCCGTCGTCCTCGGGGCGGCGGTCCTCGCTGGTTCGCTGCTGCGGCTGGAGGCGGTGGCGACGAGTCCGTTGAGCGCGTGGGCGGGCGACCGGGCCACGGCCGACCTCGTCGGCACGGTGGTGTCCGACCCGCGGCTCGTCGAGGGGAAGTGGGGCGACCGGGTCGTCGTACGGCTGCGGGTGGAGGAGGTCACCGCTCGCGGGGAGCGCCGACGGCTCGGTGGGTCCGTGGTCGTCCTCGGGGACCCGGTGTGGGCCGCGGTCGAGCTCGGCGAGCAGGTGCGGGCGGAGGGACGTCTCGCCCCCTCGGACAGCGCGGAGGTCGGCGCGCTGCTCATGTCGGGCCGGCCGCCGGTGCGGATCCGCGGTCCCGATCCGTGGTGGCGCGCGGCGGGGGCCGTGCGGGCGTCCATCCGTGCGTCGGTGGCGCACCGGCCGCCGGCCCAGGCGGGCCTCGTCCCGGCCCTCGTCGACGGCGACGACGCCGCCCTGCCCGACGAGGTCGAGGCCGACTTCCGGACCACGGGACTGACCCACCTGACGGCGGTGAGCGGAACAAACAACCGACTGTCATAGTGGTCACATGAGCACACACACCACGGGCCAGAGGCAGGCCACTACAGGCAGGGCAGGGGAGAGGGCCAGCAACCCCACAACCCCGCACCTACGGGCATCTGAGGACGTTCTGACGGGACGGGAGTACCTGCGCGTCAGTCAGGACCGGGCAGGCACCGGCAAGAGTCCTGATGAGCAACACGACGACAACGCGGCACGGTTCCCCGGTTCGCTGCACCCTGACCCGTACAGGGACGACAACCGGAGTGCATCCCGGTACGCCACGAAGACCCGTGAAGATTTCTCCCGGTTGCTCGATGACCTAGCCACGGGGAAATTCGGTGCCGATGCCCTCGTGTTGTGGGAATCCTCGCGCGGCTCCCGCACCGTCAAAGAATGGGTCACGCTGCTAGACCTTTGTGAGACTCGTAAGGTCCGGATCTTTGTCACCACGCATGACAGGACGTACGACCCCACGAATGGCCGTGACCGTCGCACGCTCCTAGAGGATGCCGTTGATTCTGAATATGAATCCTCTAAAACGTCGTCTCGTGTTCGTCGGCACACTGCCAAGAATGCAGAGGCAGGCATGCCGCACGGAAGAATCCTGTTCGGCTATGACCGTCTCTACGATTACGACGCCAGAGGGAACCGCACTTTTCGGGAACAGGTGATCCGAGAAGATCAGGCAACCATCGTTCGTGAGGCTGCATCCCGGATCGCGGCAGGAGATTCCTGTTACGGGATCGCTAAAGACCTCAACTCTCGTAAAGTGCCGATCCCTCACAAGCCGATTAATGATCGCAACATTCCGGAATGGAACGGCGCTCAGATTCGGAGAATGCTTCTGAACCCCGGCTACATCGGAAAGCGTGTACATCAGGGGAAGATCGTTGGTGATGCCGTGTGGCCCGCCATTCTGACTGATGAACTTTTCTTCAAGTGCCAGCGGATTTTGACGGACCCAAAACGGAAGCAAATCAAAGACGGTTCGATCAAGTACCTATTGAGTGGAATTCTGACGTGTGAGAAGTGCGGACGCATCGCCCGCGTGATGCCGCAACGTGGCGGATACCGGACGTACTACTGCAAGGATTTCTGTACGTCTCGCCGTCTCGACTACGTGGATTCCTTCGTTGAGGAATTGGTCATTGCTCGACTCTCTGACCCTGAGGTTTTGACTCTCCTCAACTCAGCCAATGAGGGAGCCTCTGACGTTCTCGACAAGATCGAGAAGAAGCGCACCATGCTTGAGGAAATGGAAGACCTCGTAACTACTGAGGAACTCTCCCCGGCATCGTTTGCGCGCATGGAAAAGAAGACCCTTGCTGAGATTGAGGCTCTAGAAAGAGAGGCTCACAAAAACGATGTGGCTCCCGTGATCCGTGAAATGTCAGGACCGGATGCCGAAGCAAAGTGGAACGCTGCATCGCTGATGAAAAAGCGGGAAGTGATTCGTACGTTGTTTCTCGGAATCACAATGATCCCCGTTCCTGCTGAGGATCGTGGCAAGCGTGGATTTAATGAGAACCTGATAGACCCCGTTTGGATTCCGGGAATTGATCGGCTCCCCGTGAAGCGGAAGACCGTCAAGATTCCTGCCCGCGTTGCCAGGAACCACAAAGAGGGAATCAGGGCAACAAAGGCACGGAAGATTGCTGACGCTGCACCGGCTCTCACTCCGTCCCAACTGGACACCGTAAAGAGGGCACTTTCCAACTGAACAAGAAACGGCACTACAGGTGAGCAATCTGACAAACTCTGCCTGTAGTGCCGTTTCGTTTTTGCGAACAGGAACGGGAGAGCGAAGGGAAAATAACTCTCTCCCGTTCCTGTTCTGTTGTGAGGCAGGGGAGCGGAACCATAGTCACCCCGGTTTCTAGGACCGCTCAACCCTTCCCCGGCACTCTGAGCCATGTCCGACCCAAACGGCGCTCAGAGTGCGGTTTCTGTGGCTCTCAGTGCGTTACCTGTCGTGGTTTGGTCAGGGGATGACGCGAGAGATAGTTCTGAATCGCAATCCTGATGATCTGCGCGTTGTTCATCCCGTGATAGTCCGCCAAATTGTCGAGATGCTTACGCGTCGAAACGGTGAGGGAGAGATGAACCTTCTTTGTGCGCTTCTGTGTCCGGTCATCTCGCCACGCAAAGTTTGTTGCCAACTGCTGATTCAGGTCTAGGTACTGCATCAGGATCATTCGAATCATGAACGTTGGCAGTACGCCGTGAACTTTTGCGATTCCCTCAATTGCTGACCACATCTTCGGGGTTGCGAAAAAGTAGACCGGCTCAACAAACCGTTCGTTTCCCCGTGGTGAGATTTTCGAATTCGGATCGCCCCATGCATGAGTCATGACACGAAAACTTCTGTGTAGGCAACGTCTTTGAGTCCCGTCACCTTTCGCCAACCGATGATTGGTCGAGTTCCGTACTCAGGCAATGTGAGTTCTCCCAAACCGTCAATCGGTGCGTCACCCATGAGAGCGACTGTCACCCGAGAGACTTCCTGAGTCCCGTTACTTGACCTGACAACACGTTCCCCGGCACTGATCCGCGCTTTGTACGGTTCGGGATCGCCATAAATGGGATTGCCGTAGTCGTCGTATCCGATGAGGCCACCGGGGAGCGTCACAGTTTCGGGATACCACCGGGGATGAATCATCGTGCCGTCTTTCGGTACCTGTTGAGAGTCGTAATCTCAACCAACGTCCACCCGTACAAAGTTCCGTGAGTGATCTGGTAATCCCCAAACTCTTCACGCTTTGCCTGTTCAGGATTCATGACCGTTCGGGCTGTTGCCATGATGAGAACGGAACGAATCTCAGGAACGATCCCGGTCACGTCGCCGTCATCATCAATCTCGAAGCCCTTGCCGCGCGTGTATGCCTTTGCGAGTTCAGTAACGATGCCGACGTGAATCCCGGCAAGGGTGACGAGTTCTGTTTCGCCACCCCTGCCAAGAAACGCGGCAACCTCTGTCCCTGTAGGAACACTGACGATTGCCATTGTTGGATTCCTTACTCAGTCACGCCACGGAGAATGACGACAGCCTCAGGGTTGATCGGTGCAGCGTCGTAACGGGTGATAACCCTCAGTGCCTGCTGGTCATATTCGGCGTATCGCTCTGCAAGGACCGTCACAGACGGATCAAGGTCACGAGCAACGGCAACCTGAGCAAAGTCAGCAAGAACGATTGCTGACTCTGTACCGGCTCCAAGAGTTTTTGGAATCCGGTTGGTGACAGTTACGGGGTATCCCAAAAGCAGATACTTGCCGCGCTCAGTCGGGTCAGGGGTCAACTGGTAACGCTGCTGACTGTCTTTGATCTTCCGGAGATTCACAAAGTCACGGGAATTCATGACCCACCGAACCGCAGCGCTTTCCGGGTCAACCTCTGCGCCAAGCGCAAGACCGATTGCATCGTGAAGGTCATCAAGAGACGGCACACCGACAGCGGCCATTTCCTGAGTGTCGTCCCAATTCAGAATTCCGGTTGGCGTGATCTTGCCAGCACCATCGGGAGTTCCGTCGCCGTTGTAGAGCGCTTCGTCAACCTTTCCGGCGACGTCGATAACGAGACGGTTCCTGAGTGACTGATCCAAGGAAGTGACGGTCTGACGCGCAAGTTCGTTGCTGAAACGAACAATCGTCTTCACGCTCTTGAGATTCGACGGAAGCAAAGTGATTTCCGTGAATGTCGGATCTTCCTCACCGATCAACCCATTTTCCGCAACCCAATCGGGCGAGGTTGCGTTAGGAAGCTTCGGAACACGAACGGGAGAACCATTCGAATTGAAGATGTTGGAACTAGGAACAGAGGCAAGGAACGTGCTTCGCTTCTCAAGCGGAGAGACCAAGACCTTCTGAACCTGATCCTGAGTGAGTGCAGAACTGTTTGCAGTAGAAACGGGCATAACTAGACCCGGTGCCTTTCTGTCGAGTTTGTGAGTTCTCAACTAGGCATCGGGTCTAGTCAGTGCGGTTGTGTCATCAGGACACGGATTCAGTTTGTGGCGGGATCAACCCGCGTTAGTTCGAAGAATACCGGCAAGTGAGAACCCGTCATCCTGACTGGTCACACCCTGACCGATATTTCCTTTTGCTGCCCTGTAGGCAAAGTGAGGTTTCCGAGAAACTAGGTCCTCTGCCGCTTCCTTGATCTTTGCGGGATCTGGAAACCCCTCGTCATCGGTCATCGTCTCTTTGTCGAATTCCAAATCTGTCGGGTCAGCAAGGATTCCGTTTGTTGAGTCTCTGATGACCGTCTCTGTCAGCCGGGTCAGTGCCGCATCTCCCTTGCGTGCCTGATCCCGGTATCCCTGAGACTCACGGCGCAACTTCTGGACGTAGGCACGGGTGAAGGTCTGTCCGTCCGCTCCCTGCCCCTCTGTGTCTGCCTCTGTGCCGTTGTCAGGGTCTTCCTGGCCCTCTGCCCCGCTCGATCCCTGTTCGTCGTTCTCAGGGTCGCTCTGGTGGCCCTCGTCGGGGTCAGGATTGGTTTCAATGGGTGTGGTGGTCATGCCGCGTTCCCTTCCTTGGTTGTGATCTTGAGAGTTCTAAGAGCGGAGGGATTAAATCCGAGCCTTTCGAGAAGAGGAATCGGCACGTCATTGAGTGTCCCGGCAATTTTCGCGGCTGCATCGGCTTCCTGCGCAATGGTGCGCGTTGCCGGATCTGCCCAAAGCGGGGAAATGTGCTGATCGTCTTTCAGTTGCTTTTCAGCGACCTGATAAGTCAATCGCTGCACCTTTTCCCACGAACGGCCAAAGGTCCGCATGCGTGCGTGTGCCCGTGCCGTGAGGGATGCCTCAGACGCACGGATCGAGTCGGCAGAGACGGGAGCGTTGCTCAGAACCCCCACGTAGTGCGCGGGAAGCGTGCTGACGGCCATGATCTGCCCGTACAGGACACGGACGGCAGTTTCGTACGCTCCCAAATCGGAAGTGCTGAACGAACCAAACCGCGCGGCGTCGTTCTCGGAAGTCCATGCTTCTTCGCTGTCGTTGTTGGTTTCAAAAGGGACCTGAGCATTTCCGGTTGGTTCTCCGGTGTCGTCGTCTTCTTCGTCTTCCAATTCAATGCCGGATGCCCACCTACGGGGACGCGCGTAATACTCAGAGGAAACCATCAGGTCACTGAGAATCTTTGTGAGTCCGTCAGTTGCCGGGATTACGTCACGAATCTCTGAAACTCCGTCCTCATCAACGAGACGGTCAGTGTTTTTGAAAGGCACAACCGGAACGACACCTAGGGGATTGTCGATCGGTTCTCCCACCACTTCCCACGCACCAGCAACGGGAGCGGTTCCGTGATTTGCTTCAAACCGGATGATTTGATCCGGGAGATAGAGAACCGCCACATCCTTTTTGTGCTCCGGATTCTCAATGTCGGGACGACTCCATTTTTTGACTGCCCACAACACTTCGTGAGTTCCGGGATCTTCGTACGCGTACATCTGGCGCGCCGATTCGGCGGAGAGAACGGGATTCTTCTTACCGTCTCCCCAAACGATGACGAATGACCTACCTAGCGCCAGTGCCTCACGGTGAACCGAAGCGCTCTGCTCATCCATGTCATTGCGGTTCCAGACAGACCATGCCCATTCGTCAAGGTCGCCGTTGTTCGTGATCCCGATAATCCGCATCCGTTCCGCAATCGAGTTGACCACCAGACGGGGAATGTTGACATTCAATTTGTCCAAACGACCTTTGAGCGCTTCCCTTGTCTTTGGCGGGAGGAACGCTAGCGGCTGCTCACCGTTGTAATACTCGTCCAATTTCTTGAGCGGAGACTGTCGCTCTTCCAATTTGGAGAGAGCCACGCGCAAAATCTTGTGCTCTTTGGTTTCCTGCATTTCAAATCACCCTTAGTTTCTTGCTCTTTGTCTTCTTGTTGGACGCGTGGAAATGGGCACGGTCAAGCGCACCGATTGCGCAGACGGCAAGGTCGATTTTGTGAGGACTCATCTTTCGTTCCTTCACCACAACGTCACCGTGAGGGGTAGAACGCGCTACGCAGTTGGCTACGTGAATTCTCAGACGCTCATCCCCGTCATGAGTGAAATCAGCATCAATAGTGGCGGCATAAAAGCGATCTGTAGCCGGAGCCATTCGAGAAACAACGTTTGTGGGGTACTCAATAACCCTTTCCTCACCGTATTTCCTGACCCATTGCTCAATATCGGTTCTCCAACCCCACGGATCACAGGCCAACTCCTTTACGTTGTGATTAACAAAAAGCTTGTCCACGGCGGAATGCACTTCTTCACGCGGAACACGCCACCGGGGATCACCTGGGTTTTCCCACTTCCCAATAACGAATAGATGTGGCTTTTCTCCTTGCTTTGGGATTGTGCAAGCAACGAGAGCCGTACTGTCTCCACTTGCTGAGCCGTCAAAGAAGGCAACAACGGGAGTTTTGGGGTGAATGACTACATTCTCGGATTCAAGAGCGGCAAATTCCTCGTCAGGAACCCATTTGGAGAGGTCATAAACCCACTGACCGAGCCTGAGACGCCGAAAAGAAGCCTCACGAGAGGTCTTCATGACATCCCGCAAACCATCGTCGGCGAGGAATGGGTCTTTATCAGAAAGAGCCGGATTTGCAATTCGCCACGCTTCTACGTCGTCAATATCGCAATCGTCCGGCGCTGCATATTCTTTGAGGAAGAAACTGGGGCTATTTCCGTCCCTGCCATGCTCGACAAGCGACCACATCACCGATTGTTTGGTGTTTGAGGGTGTCGAAATTGCAAATGTCAAGGATTCAGGACGTTTTCCGCTGGCAGTTGTGGCCGCTTCCCACACTTCCGGGGTCACAACGTGCAATTCGTCCACAATCAAGAGCGACGGATCATAACCGTGCAAGGAATCTGGCTCAGCCGAGAGAGCAACCATCAAAGAATCGTTGTGAGGAACTACAATTCGATCCCTAAAGACTTGACAACGCTCAGAAAGGGCCGGATTCAACTCGATCATGCGCCGCGCGATGCGCAAAGTGATCTCAGCCTGAGACTGGCTAGACGCAACGATGATGATTTCGCTGCTCATCGGACCGTCAAAAAGGTTCCAGACAGCCAACATCGCCGCTAGAGAGGTCTTTCCGTTGCCTCTAGGAAGGGAAATGACGGCAGTACGGACACCCGGAGCGAACGAACCCCGGATAATTTCCTTCTGAAATTCCCTAAGACGCACCTTCTTGCCCGCGCCATGGCCCTTTGTGACGGTAATGAAGCGCTCGATGAACTTTATGACGCGCTCAGGACCGCTCTTAGGCCACGATTTCGGCGTGGTGAGCGCTGGGGCAGTGATTTGCCGTTTGGGTCCGGCTTTCATGCGCTCAACTATTTGCGACTTTATGCAGTTGTCACCCCGGCTCTATCGCTCTCTCGGAATGCGCGCGCGGGTATGCATAGGCCCGGATGGTTATGCAGTCTGTTTATGCATATTTTGTCTTTGAACGACTCACACGGAGTGTGATCGTGAAAAAGACTCTGGGGGGCTGGGAACGTAGTTTCGCGGTTGGGTAACGTCCCCTGCTCTTAGGGGATGAATAAATATACAGGCGATGCATAAACAGGATCGAACTTCATGCATCGCGATTGCAGAAACATGCAAAGCAATGTGTGCCGAGAGATAGGTGTACTCACTCACGATTGAACGTGAGGTCTCTTGCCTTACCTTTACGTGAGTTGCAATCACGACAGAGAACATCGAAGTCCAACACTGTCAACTTCTCTCCCCGCGCAATCTTCACCCACGTTTCTTCTTTGTGGTCACAACAAAGGGGATTGCTGGCCGATCCTCTGTGCCCACACCACAGACACCACGGCTGTAATCGCTTGGCTTTACGGGCAATACGCCTAAACGCTTTGTCGTATCCGGCTTCCTCAGGGCTAAGGCGATGCCTCATAGGAATCTTTCGGCAGTCAGGGCAACGACCCTTAAGGCCCTTTTCGCATACCTGTCCGCACTCGATGCAACTGATTAGAGGCATCACAAACCCGCTTCTTTAGTCCGGACATGGCAAGACCCCTGACGGGTGGGAGTGTCAGGGGTCTTGCACTTAGGAGGATTACGAGATGCCGTAAAGGTGATGCCCGACGAACTTCGCGCAATCTGTAGCCATTCTCTGTTGTCGAGAATCTTTCGTCACCCGCTACGCAAAGTTGGGGTAGTCGATTCGGTTCGGTGGCCCGTACGAACCTCTGATGTGGTTTCTCCCGGCTTGCCAGTGCTCTCGGGTCTCTTTGTCCCGGTCCAGTAGTTCCCTGCCCGTAGGTCGACGGGAGAGAATATTTCTGAGATGTGAGTATGAAACTCCTAATTGCAATGCCGCTTCTCTTGCGGTCAGTGACCGTTCCATCAGAATCACGGCATCACGGTACAAATCAGGGTGCCTTGTGGTTTGCCTGATGTTAGGAGGTTCCATATCCGTTTCTGTTTGCTTGTTCCAGATTCGGCGTACCTGTTCGTAACTCAGTCCGAAATATTCTGCTGTGTCTCTTAGTGAGTATGTGTCCTTGCAACTTCTGATCTTTTCATCCCGAAGAATCACACGATCAAGAATCTTCTTCTGAACTTTGATCTTCCTCATCTCGATTCCCTCTGAATTTCTTTAAGTTCCCTTGCGATTTGTTCGGGACTTGCTTGACTGGCCTTCACCGTGCCCTGAGAATCCGGTTTCGGTTGTCTACTTCTTCTTACTATTACCTTCTTTTTCTTATTCTTTTCGGAAGTAGTTTTAACTATGGTTGTACTTATACCGCCCTGACTTACCGAAGCCGGGGAATCCGAAGCCGGATCTACCGAAGCCGGAAAAGCCGGTCTCGGTGAGAACGTGATGACCGACCCCTGAGAATCCGGTTTCGGCTTGAGGTTCCATCTCGTGATCTTCCTGAACATTCCGGTTTCAGGATCTTGAATATTGTCTCTGATCGCGGTTCCGCGCGATACGTGCTCATTCATTGCCTTGACGATCGCGTCTCGTCCCTCTGTGCAGTGGTCTCCTAGTTCCCGCGCTGTTGTGGGCATCTCGTCTAGAGCAAGTGAGACAGCGGCAATGCCTTTAGCGCGTAGTGAGAACTGGGAATCTTTGATGATCCGAGAAAGCAATCGGTCCCGTTCATTCCGCATCACTCATCACTTCTTGCCCTTCACAACGCGCCGAACCTTCTTCGGCTTACCGTTGGGATGGGTCATGCCGTTCATGTAGTAATCCAACGCGCGGCGTGTGAGTTCTCCCATTGAGGCACGCTCATGGAAAGCGGCTACCCTCATCTGTTCGTGCATTTGCGGGGTGATCTGAATAGTGAATACTTTGGTCTTCCGGTCTTGCATCGGGCTTTCCTTTCGATTGGGTTACATCGAGTAAAAGGCCAGTCGTGGAATGTGTCAAAGTGCCCTATTCATTTCTTGATTATCAAAACGTGTTCCCTAGGAGCACGCACGCGTCGGGAGACAGGCCCCTGTCTATGAGTTGATGAGCGGCACCAACCTGACCCTCGTCGTCGGCGCCCTGCTGCTGGTCGCCCGGTTCGTGGGCGTCCGCGGCCGGTGGTCGGTGCTGGTCGGGCTGGCCGGGATCGTCGGCTTCGTCCTGCTCGCCCGCACCGAGCCGAGCGTGCTGCGGGCCGCGGCGATGGGCACCGTCGGGTTGTTCGCCTTCGGTCCGGACGGACGGCGTCGGGGCCTGCGGGCGCTCGGCGTCGCGCTGGTGGCGCTCGTGCTGGTCGATCCCACCCTCGCCACGTCCGCGGGCTTCGCCCTCTCGGTGCTGGCGACCGGCGGCATCGTGCTGCTGGGCCCGCCGCTGACCGAGGCGCTCGCCCGCTGGCTGCCCCGCGGTCTGGCGGAGGCGGTGGCGGTCCCGACCGCCGCCCAGCTGGCCTGCACGCCGGTCGTGGCCGTCCTGTCGGGGCAGGTCAGCCTCGTCGCGGTGCTGGCGAACCTGCTCGCCGGACCCGCCGTGGGGCCCGCGACCGTACTGGGCCTGGCCGGCGGGCTCGTCGGGCTGGTGCTCCCGGTCGCGGGCCGCCTGGTCGGGACCGGCGCGGCCTGGTGCGTCGCGTGGATCATCGCCGTCGCCGAGCGGGGTGCGGCCCTGCCCGGCGCGGCGATCGCCTGGGGGACCGGGCCGCTGGCGGTGCTGCTGCTCGTGGGGCTCTGCGCCGTCGTCGCCCTCGTCCTGCCCCGGCTCGTGCGCCGTCGCGCCTGGGGCGTCTCGATCGCGGTGCTGCTGCTGGTCGTGGTGCTCGGGGTGCCCGGCCGGATCTGGTCGTCGCCGTCCTTCGGGTGGCCGCCGGAGGGCTGGGTGCTGGTCGCCTGCGACGTCGGGCAGGGCGACGCGCTGGTGGTGTCGGTCGGCCCGCGGGCGGCGGTCGTGGTCGACAGCGGCCCCGACCCCGGCGTCGTCGACGACTGCCTCGACCGGCTGGGTGTCGAGCAGGTGCCGCTCGTGGTGCTCACCCACTTCCACGCCGACCACGTGGACGGCCTGGCCGGGGTGCTCCGCGGACGCCGAGTCGGTGCCGTCGAGGTGACGGCGGTCCTCGACCCACCGACCGGGGTGGAGGAGGTCGAGGACGTCGCGCGCCGGGCCGGGGTGCCGGTGCGGACGGCGTCGTACGGCGCGACCCGGAGGGTGGGCACCGCGGTGCTCCAGGTGGTGCACCCGGACATTCCTCTCCCGGTGCCGGGCGCCGGCGACGGGAGCTCCGCCAACGACGCCAGCGTCGTCCTCGTCGTCGAGGTCGACGGGCTCCGGCTGCTGCTGACCGGTGACGTCGAGCCACCCGGTCAGGCCGAGCTCGCCCGGCTGCTGCCGGGCCTCGACGTCGATGTCCTCAAGGTGCCCCACCACGGCAGCCGCCACCAGGACGAGGACTGGCTGGCGTCCCTGCGCCCCGAGGTCGCGCTCGTGTCCGTGGGTGCCGACAACGACTACGGGCACCCGGCAGCGCAGGTGCTCGACCACCTCCGCGCCGCGGGCGCCGACGTGCACCGGACCGACGAGGAGGGCGACATCGCGGTCGTCGCCGGGGGAGGGGGCCCGCGGGTCGTGGACCGCTGACCGCCGCCCGCGCTCCTGTCGGGCGCGTGTGGGAAGGTGTCTCCCATGCGGGCCGCTGACGTGTTGGGACGGGTCATCCTGGTCACCGGCAAGGAGGAGTTCCTCGGCGCCCGCACGGTCGACGACGTCAAGGCCGCCGTGCGCGAGCACGACGCCGAGGCCGAGTTCGCGGACAGCCCCGCGGCCGACCTGACGCTCGCCTCCCTCGGCGAGATGTCGGCCCCGTCGCTGTTCTCGGCGGTGCGCTGCGTCGTCGTCCGCGGACTCGAGAACCTGCCTGACGAGTCGGTCGACGGGCTGCTCGGCTACGCCGCCGCGCCGGCCGACGACGTCGCCCTCGTCCTGGTGCACGGCGGTGGCCAGAAGGGCAGCGGCGTGCTCACCAAGCTCCGCAAGCTCAAGCCGGTCACGGAGCACAAGTCCGAGGAGCTCAAGCCCTCCGACTTCCCGGCCTTCGTCGCCAACGAGGTACGACGCCACGGCGCCACCATCGACCGCGACGCTGCCGACGTCCTCATCGAGGCGGTCGGCCGCGACCTGCGTTCGCTCGCCGGCGCGGCGAGCCAGCTCGCCAACGACTTCCCGGGGGAGCGGATCGGCGAGTCCCAGGTCAAGCGCTACTTCGGCGGCCGGGCGGAGGCCAAGTCGTTCGCCGTCGCGGATGCGGCCTTCGCCGGGCGCGGCCAGGTGGCGCTCGAGGAGCTGCGCTGGGCGCTCGACGCGGGCACGGCGTCGGTGCTGATCACGTCGGCGTTCGCCGGCAGTGCGCGCGGCCTGGCCCGGCTGGTCAGCGCCCCGCGCGGGATGCGTGACGCCGACCTGGCCCGCGAGGTGGGCGTCCCCCCGTGGAAGCTGCGCTCCCTGCGCGACCAGGCCCGCGGCTGGACCGAGTCGGGCCTGGCCCGCGCCATCCGGGCGGTCGCGCAGGCCGACGCGGACATCAAGGGCGCGGCGAGCGACGCGTCGTACGCGCTCGAGAGGCTGGTGCTCACCATCACCGCCCTGCGCCAGCGTTGAGTTGCCACTTTGGCCCGTTGAAATGCCAGAAGCGGCGGTCGACGACCGCCGCTTTCGGGCATTTCAACGGGCCAAAGTGGCAACTAACGCGGCTCCGGACCGGAGCCAGAACAGGGAAGCTCAGAGAGAGGCAGCCTGCTTGGAGATCGAGGACTTGCGGTTCGCAGCCTGGTTCTTGTGGATGACGCCCTTCGAAGCAGCCTTGTCGAGCTTCTTCGTGGCGTCCTGGGCCAGCGCGAGGGCGCTGTCCTTGTCGCCGGCCTCGGCGGCCTCGCGGAACTTGCGGATCGCGGTCTTCAGGCCCGACTTGACGGCCTTGTTGCGCTCGTGGCGCTTCTCGTTCTGCTTGTTGCGCTTGATCTGGCTCTTGATGTTCGCCACGGGTGATTGCCTCTACGTGTTCGGGTGGATGTCTGGTCTGGTCCGGAGCGCGGACCCGCGGGAGCCGGCCGACCGACGAGGGCAGGCGCAGGCACGCGGGAGACGCGACCAGCAAGGCTAACAGCGGGCGAACAGTGGCCCCAAATCGCCAACCGGCCGTCCTCGTTGCCAGTGGCGGCCCCCACCTGCTGGGATGGCCGCCGTGACTCCCCCCTCACAGCCGCAGTTCCCGGTCGGCGTCGTCATGATCCTGCCGACGATCGCCTTCTGGACGCTCGTCATCATGGGCGCCACCCGCGACGGCGGCAAGCACGCCGGCACCTACGCCGCCTACGCGTTCGCGGTGGCGGGCGTCGGCCTGGCGGTCTTCGCGTTCCTCAAGATCCGGCAGGTCCGGGCCCGCAACGCCCACAAGCGCAGGGCGATGGAGGACGGCATCCGGACCACGGCGCGGATCGCCGGCACGCGCGTCCGCGGACACCTCAACCAGGATCCGTACGTCGTGTTCACCCTCGAGGTGAACCCCGAGTCGGGCGAGCCCTACCGGGTGACCGTCGACGAGCTGGTGTCCCAGCTCGCGATCCCGCGGATCCAGGTCGACACGGTCCTCGACGTCCACGTGCACCCTGACGACCCGCGGTTCGTCGTGATCGACCCCGCGGCGCTCGGGCGCGGCTGACCGGTCGGGCGGTCAGGAGCTCCAGCCGCGCCGCTCGGCCAGCCACTGGTCGATGACGTCGCGCTGCCACGCCTGGGCCGCCCGGATGTGCGGCGACGTCGGCGGCACCGGCTCGTTGGCCGACGCGGCGAAGTAGCCCAGGATCAGCGCGAGGACGACGTCGACGTGCTCGGGCGGCACGCCACCCAGGAGCGGGTGCTCCGCGATGTGCGCGTCGACGTCGAGCCCGTCGCCGCGCGGCCCGATCAGCAGGAACAGCGAGTCGAGCCAGGCGGCCCCGACGACCGGCCAGTTCCAGTCGCACAGCACGGCCCGGCCGTCGGCCAGGACGAGGATGTTGTCGTCGCGGATGTCGGTGTGGACGAGCGTGTCGCCGGCCACGACGTCGGCGTAGCGCGCGGCGAGGGCGCCGATCTCCGCCGCTCGCGGGTGGTCGAGCCGGTCCCAGAGCGCGGGCCAGGACGCGAACTCGTCGACGGCCGAGCCGAGGCCGGGCGGCGCCGGGGTCAGCAGGGACGCCATCTCCACGGCCATCGCCGAGGCGAGTGAGAGGTCGGCGTCGGTCCACGGGCGCAGCGGCGCCCGCCCGTCGACGTACTCGATGCCGACGAGGAACCAGTCGGCGACCTCGTCGGTCCACAGCAGCCGGGGTGCCGGTGTCCCGGGCGGGAGGGCGCCGAGCTTGCGGGCCTCCTCGCGGTAGGAGTCGGCGAACAGCCGCTGGGCGCGGACCGAGGCGGCCTTGACGAAGTGTCGGGAGCCGTCGGCGCAGGTGAGCACGGAGGCGAAGCCCGGCGTGAACCCGGCGCCCTGCGAGAGCGCCTCCTCGACGGGTGCGCCCAGCCGGGTCTCCACCGCGTCGCGTACGGCCGGCGGCAGGTGGGCCCACTCGACGCGTCGGGCGGTGCGGCCGTGGGGGATCCGGGTGGGAATCACGCGGCCCATCATGGTGCCGAGGAGGCCCGGACCAGCAGCCGCCCCAGGGGTCGGCCGGAGTGGTCGGGTCGGGGTCGGTCGTCCAGGCGGGCGGCGAGCTCCTCGACCGCGCGCCGCGCCAGCTCCTCCGGCTCGAGGTCGATCGAGGAGATCGCGGGCTCGGCGGTGCGCAGGCTCTCGGCGTCGGACCCGGCGACGACGCGGACGTCCTCGGGCACGCGCAGGCCACGCGCGGTGAGGACGGCGACCGCGGCGAGGGCGTCATTGCTGACGAGTGCGTAGATGCCGTCCGGCGCGGGCCCGGTCCCGAGCGCGGCGGTGATCGCGCGGTGCCGGGCCCGGTCGTCCAGCCCCTCGGGCACGTGGGCGGCCGTCGGCGTGATGCGGCGGTAGGCGCACCAGCGCTCGTGGACGGCGGTGGTGCGCAGGTTCCACTCGTTGCGGTCGGTCCCGGTGACCAGGGTGATCCGACGCGAGCCGGCGTCCCACAGGTGGTCGAGGGCGAGGGTGGTGAGCCGGCCGGACTCGATGTCGACGTGGAGCGGGCCGGCCGCACCCGGCGGGCGCCCCGGGACCTCGCCGACCGTGACGAACGGGATGCCGGCGCTGGTCAGCATCGCCACGAGCGGGTCGTCGGTCACGGGCTCGGTGACGATGAACCCGTCGCTGGCGAGCGCGGCCCCGGCCGCCTGCGGACCGGTCGGATCGGACACGAGCATCAGGCCGAGGCCCCGGCTCAGCGAGGCCATGGCGGCGGCTCCGGCGAAGCGCGCGAAGTAGTCGACGTCGTACAGGAGCTCGGGGCGGGACGGGTCGAGCTGGCGCGAGACCAGCGCGATCACGCCGAGTCGGTTGCGGCGCAGTCCCTGGGCGATCACGTCGGGCCGGTAGCCGAGGTCCTGGGCCGCCGCCCGCACCCGGCGCTGGGTCGTCGGGGCGACGGTGCCGTTGCCGGTGAAGGTGTGCGACACCGTCGTCACCGAGACGCCCGCGCGCTGCGCGACGTCGCGGATCGTGGGGCGCCGGGTCGTCATCCCGCCACGCTAGGACGGTCCAAACCGTTTTGGCCAGCGCGGGCGGAGGTCTGGTCCAAATCGATTTGGATTCCTAGCGTGACGCCGCACACATCCCGCAGAATCCACCCCGGGGGAACCATGGCCATCGACCAGACGCCGCCTGACGCGCAGCCCACGACGAGCGCCGACCACACGCTGCTGCCCGGCCACGTCGAGACGCACGGCATCGACGTGATCCCGGACGCGGAGCGCCACGGCACCGCGCGCAGCCTCTTCGCCCTGTGGGTCGCGCCCAATGTCAACTACCTGTCCTTCGTCGTCGGCGGCGTCCTCGTGCTGATGGGGCTCTCGCTGCTCCAGGCCGTCGCGGCGGTCGTCGTCGGCTCGCTGTTCTCGATCGCCACCGGCATCGTCGCGGTCACCGGCCCGGCGTCCGGCACGCCGAGCCAGGTCGCCACCCGGACCATGTACGGCGTGCGCGGCAACCGGGTCGCGATCGCGGTCAACGGCTGGTTCGTCTCGGTCTGCTACATCGCGCTCAACTGGGTCACCGCGTCGGTGATCGGCTTCGCGCTGGCGCAGCGGCTGGGCATCGGTGCCTCGACGCCCGTCCAGGTCGTCGTCGTCCTGGTCATCGCGGCGGCCACCACGGCGATCTCGGTCTACGGCCAGGGCCTGATCATGCGGCTGTACGGCCCGCTGTCGGCCGGCCTGACGGTGGTGTTCCTCGTCGTGTCCGGCTTCCTGGTGGCGAAGGCGGACCTCTCCTACACACCGCCGCTGGCGCTGCACGGGGCGGACCTCTGGATCACGTGGACCGCCGCGGTCACCCTGATCGCCGCGACGCCGCTGTCGTACACGATCAGCTCGGACTTCGCCCGCTACCTGCCGAGCTCGACCAGCCCGGTGGCGGTCGCCGCCTGGACCACCCTCGGCAATGTCGTGCCCAACCTCGTGTTCCTGACCGTCGGGGCGCTGGCGGCGACGGTGACCGACCTGTCCGACCCGGAGACCGGACTCGAGGGCATCGCCCCGGGTTGGGTGATCACCGTGTTCCTGGTGGCCATCATCGTCGGCATCCTCGCCAACAACGCGCTGACGACGTACAGCTCCGGGCTCGCGCTCCAGGCCGTCGGCCTGCCGCTCAGTCGCGTCGCGAGCGTGGTGGCGACCGCCGTCGTCGGCGTCGCGATGACGCTCTACGCCCTCTTCGTGTTCGACTTCCTCGACACGGTCAGCAGCGGCCTGGTCCTGCTCGTCACCCTCGTCGGGCCGATCATGGCGATCTACGTGACCGACATCTTCCTCCGCCGCAACCAGTACGACGGCGCCGAGCTCAGCGACAGCACGCCGGCCTCGCGCTACTGGTACACCGGCGGCGTCAACCTGGCCGGCGCGATCGCCTGCCTCACCGCCTTCGGCGCGGCCCTCATGTGTGCGAGCACCGAGGCCTTCACCGGCCCGGTCGCCCGCTCCCTCGACGGGCTCGACCTCTCCCTGCCGGTCGGCATGGTCGGCGCCTCCGTCCTCTACCTCGCCCTCACCCGCCTGTTCTACGGAAGGACCATCCTGTGACCGACCCGACCGACACCCTCGTCCTGCGCGGCGGACGGATCTTCACCGCCGACCCGGCACGGCCCTGGGCGGAGTCGGTCGTCGTCGCCGACGGCCGGGTCGTCTCGCTCGACCAGGACGGCCCGGACGGAGCGAGGGTCGTGGACCTCGACGGCGCCTTCGTGCTGCCTGGCTTCGTCGACGCCCACACCCATCTCGTCGAGATGGGGGCCTCGGCCGGGGAGGTGGCGCTCGTCGACGCCGCCGACGTGGCCGAGATCCAGGCCCGCGTGGCGGCGGCCGCCGCCGAGGGGCGCGAGCGGGTGATCGGCAACGGCTGGCTGCACCCCGCGCTCGGCGGTCGCGAGCCCCACAAGGAGATCCTCGACGCGGTCGTCCCCGACGTGCCGGTCTACCTCCAGGCCAACGACCTGCACTCCACGTGGGTGAACTCCGCGGCGCTGCGCGAGCTCGGCATCGACGCAAGCACGCCGGACCCGATCGGCGGCACGATCGAGCGCGACGCAGCGGGGGAGGCGACCGGCCTGCTCAGCGAGATGGCCGCCCTCGGCCTGGCCCGCTCGTTCCTGGCCGCGCAGGTCACCGACGCCGACCGCGACGCCTGGCTGCGGGCCGGGATGGCCCGCTATCTCGCCGACGGTGTGACCACGGTCGTCGACATGGGCGTCGAGGAGCACGACCTGGCCGCCTTCGAGCGGGCCCTCGCGGCGGACGCCCTGCCGCTGCGGGTCGTCGGCCACTGGCTGGTCAAGCCCGCCGCCACGACCGAGGAGAACCTCGCGCAGGTCGAGACCGCCATCGCGCACGCCCGCCGCCTCGACGGCGAGCGGCTGCGGATCACCGGCATCAAGGTGATGGCCGACGGCGTCATCGACAGCTGCACCGCCTCGATGGCCCGGCCGTACGCCGACGGCAGCAACGCCGCGCCCATCTGGGACCGCGAGGCGCTGACGCCCGTGGTCGTCGCCGCCGACGCGGCGGGCCTGCAGGTCGCGATCCACGCGATCGGCGACGAGGCCTCGGCGATCGCCCTCGACGCGCTGGAGGAGGCGATCCGGGTCAACGGCCCGCGAGATCGGCGCCACCGGATGGAGCACCTCGAGGTCGTCTCCGAGGAAAGCATCGCCCGCCTCGCCCGGCTGGGCGTGGTCGCCTCGATGCAGCCGGTCCACGCCGACCCCGCCATCCAGGACAACTGGCGCGCGATGCTCGGCGACGACCGGGTGGAGCGAGGCTACCCGTGGCGGGAGGTCACCGACGCCGGTGGCGTTCTGGCCTTCGGCACCGACGCGCCCACCGCGCCGCACCCGCCGCTGCCCAACATGTACGTCGCCACGACCCGTCGGTCCGCCCTGGTCGACGGCCTGCCCGCGAACACGCCGCACCTGGCGGTCCCGCTGGCCGAGGCGCTCACCCACGCGACCCGGGACGCGGCGTACGCGTCCCGGCTCGAGGACGTCGTCGGCAGCATCGCCCCGGGCAGGGCGGCCGACCTGGTCGTGCTGGCGCGCGACCCCTTCGCGACGGCGCCCGAGGACCTGCTCACCACCGAGGTGCTGCGGACCTTCGCCGGCGGGATCGAGGTCGCCCGGGAAGGTCAGCGGACGGCGGGGTCCAGCGTCCTGGTGTAGAGCGCCGCACCCTCGACGTCACGCAGGGTCACGGTGAGCCGGCCACTGCCGCCGTCGACCTCGACCTCCCCGAAGTACTGGTGGCCGGCCGCCGGTGACGCGTTGGCGACGGGCGGCGCGGCGACGAAGTCGGCGACCGGCCCGAAGGTGCCGTCGAGCCGGTTGGGCCCGAAGCCGCCGGCGTTGAGCGGGCCGGACACGAACTCCCAGAACGGGTCGAAGTCCTGGTACGCCGCCCGGTCGGGGGAGTAGTGGTGCGCCGCCGTGTAGTGGACGTCGGCGGTCAACCACACGTGGTTGCGGATCCCGGCGCGCGACAGCGCGGTGAGCACCTCGGCGATGTCGGCCTCGCGGCCCAGCGGGCCACCGGGGTCGCCCTGGGCGAGGCCCTCCTGCAGCGGGCCGTCCGGTACGACGAGCCCGAGCGGCAGGTCCGCGGCGATCACCTTCCACGTGGCCCGCGAGCGGCGCAGGCGGTCGATCAGCCAGGCGGTCTGGCGGCGGCCGAGCACCCCGCCGTCGTGGTCCGCGGCCGGCTCGGTGTTCGCCGTGTTCGGGTCCTTGTGCGTGCGCATGTCCAGCACGAAAAGGTCGAGGTGCGGGCCGTAGGGGATGACCCGGTAGACCCTGCCCTCGGGGTCGGGGGAGATGCCGGCGACCGGGGTGTACTCGTGGAAGGCCCGCGCCGCGCGGGCGGCGAGCACGTCGACCCGCTTCTCGGTGTAGCGGGCGTCCTCGAGGATCTCGCCCGGGTACCAGTTGTTCGTGACCTCGTGGTCGTCCCACTGCACGACCGTTGCCGTCTCGGCGAGGAAGGCACGCCAGTTGTCGGCCATCAGGTTGTAGCGGTACTGGCCGCGGTACTCGGCCAGCGTCTCCGCGACCTTGGTCTTCTCCGGGATGACCAGGTTGGTCCAGGTCGACCCGTCAGGCAGCGCCACGGAGGACTGCACCGGCCCGTCGGCGTACACGTTGTCGCCGCTGCAGAGGAAGAAGTCGGCGTTGCGGGCCCGCATCGCGTCGGCGATCCGGAAACCGCCGTAGGCCGGGTTCACGCCCCAGCCCTGACCGGCGATGTCGCCTGACCACAGGAAGCGGACGTCGTCGCCGTGGCCCGGCGCCGTGCGCAGTCGGCCGACGGTGGGCTCGCTGGACGCGCGGTCGTCGTCGAGGTCGACCGCCCGGATCCGGTAGTGGAGGTCGGTGCCGGGCGGCAGGCCGCGCAGCCCGATCCGGCCGGTGTGGTCCGACGCCGGGCCGACGACCGGGCCGGGGATCGTGCGGGCGCCGCGGAAGGAGGCGTCGCGGCTGATCTCGGCGACCAGGCGCGCCGGACGGTCGGCCTTGGCCCACAGCACGGCGCCGGTCTCGCGCACGTCGCCGGACTGCACGCCGAGCGGCAGCAGCGGCCGGTCGCGGCGGACGAGCAGCGGGGCCGCGGAGGCGCGGCCGGTGAACAGGCCGGAGGCGGCGCCGCCGGTGAGTGCGGCGCCGGTGCCGAGGGCGGCGCCACGCAGGAGGGTGCGGCGGGAGGTGGGTTCCGGGGAGGCCGAGATCATGGCGCCACGCTCTCGTCGTACGGCGAACGCGAGGGGGCACCGGGGGTGAACCGCGGGCGGCGAATTCCTGAACCCGTCCGGCTTTGGGAGAATGGCCCCACCATGTCTGCCGCCGCCCCGCAGCCGGGTCACACCGACCCCGCGATCATCCGCAACTTCTGCATCATCGCGCACATCGACCACGGCAAGTCGACGCTCGCCGACCGGATGCTGCAGCTGACCGGCGTCGTGGGCGAGCGCGAGGCGAAGGCGCAGTACCTCGACCGGATGGACATCGAGCGGGAGCGCGGCATCACCATCAAGTCGCAGGCCGTGCGGATGCCGTGGACGGTCGCCGCCGACAACGAGGCGGGCGCCGAGCCGGGCACCTACATCCTCAACATGATCGACACCCCGGGCCACGTGGACTTCACCTACGAGGTCTCCCGCTCGCTGCAGGCGTGCGAGGCGGCGATCCTGCTGGTCGACGCCGCCCAGGGCATCGAGGCGCAGACGCTGGCGAACCTCTACCTCGCCATGGGCGCGGACCTCCACATCATCCCGGTGCTCAACAAGATCGACCTGCCGAGCGCCAACGTCGAGAAGTACGCCGCCGAGCTGGCCAACCTCGTGGGCTGCGAGCCCGAGGACGTGCTGCTCACCTCCGCCAAGACCGGCGTGGGCGTGGAGGCGCTCCTGAACGAGATTGTCGCGTCGGTCCCGGCGCCCGTCGGCGACGCCGGCGCGCCGGCCCGCGCGCTCATCTTCGACTCCGTCTACGACACCTACCGCGGCGTGGTCACCTACGTCCGGGTCGTCGACGGCGAGCTCTCGCACCGCGACAAGATCAAGATGATGTCGACCGGTGCGCTGCACGAGATGCTCGAGGTCGGCGTGATCAGCCCCGAGCCGATGAAGGCCGCCAAGCTCGGCGTCGGCGAGACGGGCTACCTCATCACCGGGGTGAAGGACGTGCGCCAGTCGCGGGTCGGTGACACGGTCACCGTCAACGGGCGCCAGGCCGCCGAGCCGCTGGGCGGCTACGAGCACCCCAACCCGATGGTCTTCGCCGGCCTCTACCCGATCGACGGCGACGACTACCCGACCCTGCGCGACGCGCTGGAGAAGCTCCAGCTCAACGACGCCGCCCTCACCTTCGAGCCGGAGACCTCCGGCGCGCTGGGCTTCGGCTTCCGCTGCGGCTTCCTGGGCCTGCTGCACATGGAGATCACCCGCGAGCGGCTGGAGCGCGAGTTCAACCTCGACCTCATCTCGACCGCGCCCAACGTGGTCTACGACGTCGTGATGGAGGACGGCACCAAGCTCACGGTCACCAACCCGAGCGAGTACCCCGACGGCAAGATCGCCGAGGTCCGCGAGCCGATCGTCGACGCGACGATCCTCGCCCCGGCCGACTTCATCGGCACGATCATGGAGCTGTGCCAGCAGAAGCGCGGCAACCTGCAGGGCATGGACTACCTGTCCGAGGACCGCGTCGAGATGCGCTACACGCTGCCGATGGGCGAGATCGCCTTCGACTTCTTCGACCAGCTCAAGTCCAAGACCAAGGGCTACGCCTCGCTCAACTACGAGCACTCCGGCGACCAGGCCGCCGACCTGGTCAAGGTCGACATCCTGCTGCAGGGCGAGCCGGTCGACGCGTTCTCCGCGATCGTCCACAAGGACGCCGCCTACTCCTACGGCGTGATGATGGCCGGCAAGCTCAAGGAGCTCATCCCCCGGCAGCAGTTCGAGGTGCCGATCCAGGCCGCCATCGGCGCCCGGGTCATCGCCCGGGAGAACATCCGCGCCATCCGCAAGGACGTCCTCGCCAAGTGCTACGGCGGTGACATCACCCGCAAGCGGAAGCTGCTGGAGAAGCAGAAGGAAGGCAAGAAGCGGATGAAGATGGTCGGCCGCGTCGAGGTGCCCCAGGAGGCCTTCGTCGCCGCGCTGTCGACCACCGGCCCGGCGGGCGACAAGCCGAAGAAGTGACCGCAGGACCGGTGCGGATCCCGCCCGGGCTGGACGCGCAGCGCGCCCTGGGGCCGCAGTGGTCCACCTGGCTGGACCGGCTGCCGGCCATCGCCCGGGCGGTCCTCGACGAGTGGGAGCTCACGCCGGAGGGCGAGAGCTGGCACGGGTTCTGCTCGCTGGTGCTGCCCGTGACGACCGCCGACGGCGTCGCGGCGGCGCTCAAGGTCGGCCTGCCCGACGACGAGTCCGAGCACGAGCACCTCGCCCTCCAGCACTGGCACGGTCGCGGCGCGGTGCGGCTGCTGCGCGCCGACCCGGGCCGCCGCGCGCTCCTGCTGGAGCGGCTCGACCGCGAGGACCTCACCGGGCAGTGGGACGTCGAGGCCTGCGAGGTCGTCGCGGGCCTGTACCCGAGCCTGCACGTGCGTCCGCTCCCGCAGCTGCGCTCCCAGTCGTCGTACGTCGACCGGTGGGCCGCCGCGCTGCGCGGGGATGCGGGCACCGTGCCGGTGCCGCGCCGGCTCGTGGAGCAGGCCCTCGGCCTCGCCGCGGAGCTCACCGCCGAGCCGGCCACCGCGGTGCTCCACGGCGACCTGCACTACGCCAACGTGCTGCGCGGGGAGCGCGACGGCGAGCCGGCCTGGCTGGCGATCGACCCGAAGCCCACCAACGGCGACCCGCACTACGAGCTCGAGCCGATGCTGCGCGACCGCTTCGACGAGTACGCCGCTCCCGGCGCCTTCGGCTCCGTGCGCGACGGCATCCGGCGCCGCTTCCACACGCTGGTGGACGCGGCTGGCTTCGACGAGGACCGGGCGCGCGGCTGGGTCGTCGTCCGGTCGGTCCTCAACGCGCACTGGGCGTTCGAGGACGCGGTCCGGGCGGACCGTGCGCTGGACGCCGAGGAGCGCTCGCACGTCACGGCGTGCATCACGATCGCGAAGGCCGTCCAGGACTGACGTCGACCGACTCGACGAGCCGGTCGAACACGGCCCCGTGGTCGCGCCACCAGGCCGGCGTCGCTCCCCACCGGACCCGTGCGCTGGCACTCTGCACGACGACGATGCGCCACGTGCCGGCCGGTTCGTAGTTCTCCGTCTCCTCGGCGCGCACCACCTCCCAGCTCAGCCGGTCGGCGCGCTCGCCGCTGATCGTGGCCACGCCTCGCTCCAGCCGGATGCCGGTCGCCTCGGGGTCGCGCCGGACCCGGGCGGCGAGGGCATCGATCCCGGACGGAGCCGGGTCGACCTCGCCACCCTCGAGGGTGGTCAGGGATCCGTCGACGTAGATCCGGCAGCGACCGGCCTCGCCCTCGACCCAGCCGACGTCCTTCGGCGGGGCGAAGGTGAGGCTCCGGTGGCCGGAGCCGCCCCGGTCGGGGCAGCTCGCCCGGGTCCCGGCGAGCACGGCGACCGAGCGTCGTACGAGGTCCAGCGCGGTCGCGGGCAGCGGCTCGCCGTCCGGCACGCTCCAGCTGAGGCGGATGCCCGCGGCGAGCAGCGAGACCACGCGCGTGGGGGAGCCGTCGCTGAAGGAGTACCACCGCAGCTCCTCGGCGGTGCTGCCGTCGAGCCCGGGGACGTCGCTGCGGTAGGTGACGTCGCCGACGGCGTCGTCCCCGTCGTCGGACACGTAGGGATCCAGGTAGGTCTCGCGCCACCGCGCCAGCGACTCGTCCGGGTCGATCTGGACGGAGAGGGCGCGGCGGGGGTCGGAGCGCAGCGTGAAGGCGCAGCCGTTGCCCTCACGATGGGAGCTGGTGGCCTGCTGCGGGACGACCAGGCGGATCGTCATCCCGGTCCCGTCACCGCGCAGGTCGGGGCAGAGCACCTCGCGATGGCCGGGCGGCACCTCGGCGGACGCGGCGGGGAAGGGGTGCGGGGCGACGAGTGCCGGGGTGCTGGGACCGCGCGCGCCGTCCTCGTGGCTGCACCCCGTGAGTGCGGCGACGACGAGGAGAAAAGGGAGGAAGCGCAGCATGCAGCGACGGTAGCCTCGGCGCATGCAGTACGTGCGCACCATCAGCACCGGCCGGCCGCAGGCCCGGGGCTGGGCCGGGATCGGCCACACCTCCATCGAGAAGCGCCCGGTGCTCGGCCCGGTGGCCGTCCACGAGCTCGGCGTCGAGGGCGACCAGGTCTCCGACACGCTCCACCACGGCGGCCCCGACCAGGCCGTCTACGCCTACGCGCGCGAGGACCTCGACTTCTTCGAGGGCCTGGTCGGGCAGCCGATCCGCGACGGCCAGTTCGGCGAGAACCTCACCACCGAGGGCATCGACCTCAACGCCCTCGAGGTCGGCACCCGCCTCCGGATCGGCGACGAGGTCGACGGTGTCCTCCTCGAGGCGGTCTACGTCCGGACCCCGTGCAACGACTTCAAGGGCTGGATGCGCGAGTCCGGCTACGACCCGAAGGCCTGGGTGAAGCGGTTCACCGCCGAGGCGCGTCCGGGGCCCTACCTCCGCGTGCTCGAGACGGGCACGATCGAGGCCGGCGCCCCGATCGAGGTCGTGCACCGCCCGGGCCACGGCGTGACGATCCGGGACATGTTCGTGGCGCTCAACACCGACCGCAGCCGCCTGCCCGACCTGCTCGTCGTCGACGGCCTGCTGCCCAAGGTCCGCGAGAAGGCGGAGGAATTCGTCCGTCAGGTGGCGCCTTCGCTACCGCCCCTTGAGCCGTTGATCTAGGTTACTGACCAGTTACGCCGGTCTCGGACGAGCATGCAGGGAGCGTCATGCCCATCAATCACGACACGAATTTCCTCCAGAACCTGCCGAAGAACTGCGCCGTGCAGTTCCTCGACCGGGTGGAGCGGAGCGCCAACCGGGAGGCCTTCCGCTTCCCGCGTGGGGAGGCGTGGGAGTCCGTGACGTGGCGCCAGGCCGGTGACCGGGTACGACGCCTCGCGGCCGGCCTGCTCGCCCTCGGCCTCGAGCCGGAGCAGCGCGTGGGCATCGCGTCCTCGACCCGCTACGAGTGGATCCTCGCCGACCTCGCCATCATGTGCGCCGGCGGCGCCACCACGACCGTCTACCCGTCCACGGGCGGCGAGGACACGGCGTACATCGTGGGCGACTCCGAGTGCCGGATCGTCTTCGCCGAGGACGAGTCGCAGCTGCAGAAGCTGCGCGACCACCGCGCCGAGCTCCCGGCGCTGGGCAAGGTCGTGTCCTTCGACCCCGCGCTCGCCGACGGTGACGACGGCGACTGGGTGATCTCGCTCGACCAGCTCTCCGAGCTCGGCGACGCCCACCTGGCCGCCAACCCGTCCGCCGTCGACGACGTCGCCCAGGCGATCGAGCCCGACCAGCTGGCGACGCTGATCTACACGTCCGGGACCACCGGCAAGCCCAAGGGCGTGCGGACCCTGCACCGTGCGTGGGTGTTCGAGGGCGAGGCCATCAAGGCGCAGGACATCCTCCACGAGGACGACCTCCAGTTCCTCTGGCTGCCGATGGCGCACTCGTTCGGCAAGGTGCTGCTCTCGACCCAGCTCGCCTGCGGGTTCGCCACGGCGATCGACGGCCGCGTCGACAGGATCGTCGACAACCTGGGCGTCGTGAAGCCCACCTTCATGGGCGCGGCCCCGCGCATCTTCGAGAAGGCGCACGCGCGGATCGTCACCATGCAGGCGGCCGAGGGCGGCGCCAAGGAGAAGATCTTCCTGAAGGCGTTCGAGGTCGGCACCAAGGTCGACGAGCTCAGGCTCGCCGGCAAGCCGGTCCCGCTGCCGCTCAAGGTCCAGCACGCCCTGTTCGACAAGCTGGTCTTCAGCAAGGTGCGCGAGCGCTTCGGTGGCCGGGTGAAGTTCTTCATCTCCGGCTCCGCCGCGCTCAACGCCGACATCGCCGCGTGGTTCCACGCCGCCGGCATCCTCATCCTCGAGGGCTACGGCATGACCGAGAACGCCGCCGGCGCCACGGTCAACCACCCCGACGCCTACAAGCTCGGCTCCGTGGGCCAGCCCTTCCCGGGCACCGAGGTCCGCATCGGCGAGGGCGGCGAGGTCCAGCTCAAGGGCCCGCACGTCATGGCCGGCTACCACAACCGCCCCGACGCGACCGCCGAGGCGCTGACCGAGGACGGCTGGCTGCGCACGGGCGACAAGGGCGAGCTCGACGACGAGGGCTTCCTGCGGATCACCGGCCGGATCAAGGAGCTCTTCAAGACCTCCGGCGGCAAGTACATCGCCCCGCCGGCGATCGAGGCCAAGTTCAAGGCGATCTGCCCCTACGCCAGCCAGTTCATGGTCTTCGGCGCGGAGCGCAACTTCGTCTCCGCGCTGATCACCCTCGACCCCGACGCGATCGCCGGTTGGGCCGCCGACAACGGCAAGGAGGGCAAGGACTACACCGCGCTGGTCAACGACGACGCGGTGCAGGCCATGGTCGGCGAGTACGTCGACCAGCTCAACGCCCAGCTGAACCGCTGGGAGACGGTCAAGAAGTGGAAGCTGCTCGACCACGACCTGTCGATCGAGTCCGGTGAGCTGACCCCGTCGCTGAAGGTGAAGCGCAACGTGGTCGAGGCCAACAACAAGGACCTCATCGCGTCCTTCTACACGTCCTGAAGTCCGCGGCGACCGATCGGTGAGTTTCACCGGCCGGCCGGTGAAACTCATGGTTGGACGACGAAGTTTCATCGTCCAACCATGAGTTTTGTCGTCCAAGGACGCCAGTTTCTCCGGCCGGCCGGTGAAACTGGCGCCTCGTCGCCGCCCAACAGCCCGCCCACAGCAACCGCACAGGTTCCGCCCCGAGACTCGGGGCATGAGCCACCACGGATCGACCGAAGAGACCGAAGAGCACGACCTCGGGCTGTCCCACGACCTGCCGCGGATCATGGCGCGTCGTGGGCTGCTCGGGCTCCTGGGCGGGGTCGGCGCTGCGGCCGCGCTGAGCGCCTGCGGCAGCGACGACACCACGTCCTCCACCTCGGGCAGCACCACCTCGGGCAGCTCCACCTCGGGTGGTACGACGCAGGGCGGCCCCGGCACCCCTCCGGACGGGGGCGGCGCGATCGGTGGCGACACGAGCCTCGAGGTCGCGGACGGCGAGATCCCCGAGGAGACGGCCGGTCCCTACCCGGGCGACGGCAGCAACGGGGTCAACGTGCTGACGGAGTCGGGCGTCGTACGCAGCGACATCACGACCAGCTTCGGTGACGCCTCGGGGGTCGCGGAGGGCATCGCGACCACGGTGCGGCTGAAGGTCTACGACCTCAACGGCGACAGCGTGACGCCGCTGGCCGGGGCCGCGATCTACCTGTGGCACTGCGACCGCGAGGGCCGCTACTCGCTGTACGACGACGAGATCGTCGGCGAGAACTACCTCCGCGGCGTCCAGGAGGCCGACGACGAGGGCAACCTGACCTTCACCACGATCTTCCCGGCCTGCTACTCCGGTCGCTGGCCGCACATGCACTTCGAGGTCTACGAGAGCCTGGCGAAGGCGACCAGCGCCGACAACAAGCTGCGCACCTCGCAGCTGGCGCTGCCCGAGGACGTCTGCAACGACGTCTACGCGACCGAGGGCTACGAGCAGAGCGTCAGCAACCTGTCCCAGCTGAGCCTGGAGTCCGACGGCATCTTCAGCGACGGCTACTCCCTGCAGATGGCGAAGGTGACCGGCTCGGTCGAGGAGGGCTACACCGTCTCCCTGAACGTGCCGGTGTAGATCCGGGCTGGGAGACTGGGCGGATGCCGTCCGCTCTGCCCGAGGGTGATCCCGCCCCGACCGACGGGTCCCTGCCGGAGCAGGCGCTCGCCGCCCTCGGCGAGGGCCCGTTCGGGTTCTACGTCCACGTGCCGTTCTGCCGCGTCCGCTGCGGCTACTGCGACTTCAACACCTACACGGCCGAGGAGCTCGGCCCCGGCGTCTCCCGGTCGTCGTACGTCGACCAGGCGATCCAGGAGGTCCGGCTGGCCCGCCGCGTGCTGGGTGCGGCGGAGCGCCCGGTGGACACGGTCTTCCTGGGCGGCGGCACCCCGACGCTGCTGCCGGCGGGCGACCTGGGCCGGCTGCTGCGCGCGATCGACGACGAGTTCGGCCTGGTCCCGGGCGCCGAGGTGACGACGGAGGCCAACCCCGACTCGGTCGACCTCGCCTACCTGACCGAGCTGCGGGAGGCGGGCTACACCCGGGTCTCGTTCGGCGTGCAGTCGGCGGTGCCGAAGGTGCTGGCGGTGCTCGACCGGACGCACGACCCGCTGCGGGTCCCCGGAGTCGTCGAGGCCGCCCGCGCGGCGGGCTTCGACCAGGTGAGCCTGGACCTGATCTACGGCACGCCGGGGGAGAGCACGGAGGACTGGGAGACCACCCTCGAGGCCGCGCTGGCGTGCGCGCCCGACCACGTCTCGGCGTACTCCCTCATCGTCGAGGACGGCACCGCGCTGGCCCGGCGCGTGCGCCGCGGCGAGCTGCCGATGCCGGACGAGGACGACCTCGCCGACAAGTACGTGCAGGCCGACGAGCGGCTGACGGCCGCCGGGCTGGGCTGGTACGAGGTGTCCAACTGGGCCCGCGACGACGCCGCGCGGTGCCGGCACAACCTCGGCTACTGGGCCGGTGCCGGCTGGTGGGGGGTCGGCCCCGGCGCGCACTCGCACCTCGGCGGCGTGCGCTGGTGGAACGTGAAGCACCCGGCGGCGTACGCCGGACGGCTGGCCGCGAGGGAGAGCCCGGCCCACGCCCGGGAGGTGCTCGACGACGACACCCGGCGCGTCGAGCGGGTCCTGCTGGAGCTGCGGCTGCGCAGCGGCCTCGATCCGGCGGTGCTCGACGACGACGGCCGACGGGCGCTCGCGGGCCTCGTCGCGGAGGGTCTGGTGGAGGACCGGACCGACCGGGTGGTGCTGACGTTGCGCGGGCGGCTGCTCGCCGACGGCGTGGTGCACCGCCTGCTGAGGTGAAAGTTAACTAACTGCAGTGTTACACTCGACTTTATGAAGAAGTCGGGACCCTCGATGTCGGGGCCAGTGATCGGCTACGTGCCGGGCGCCTTCGACCTGTTCCACATCGGTCACCTCAACGCGCTGCGCCAGGCACGGCAGTGGTGCGACGTCCTGGTGGCCGGTGTGGTCGCCGACGAGGTGTGCCTGGACACCAAGGGCGTCCAGCCGACCGTCCCGCTGGCCGAGCGGCTCGAGATCGTCGAGGCGATCGGCATCGTCGACGCCGTCTACGCCGAGAACACCGCGAGCAAGATCGACTCCTGGCGCGACGTGGGCTTCCACCGCATCTTCAAGGGCGACGACTGGAAGGGCACCGCCAAGGGCCTGCGCCTCGAGCAGGACATGGCCGCCCTCGGTGTCGAGGTGACCTACTTCCCCTACACGCTGCAGACGTCCTCGACCGCGCTCCGCAAGGCACTGGCGCACCGCGGGGCGTCATGACCACCGTCGTCTCCGACGACGGCATCCTCCTCCCGGCCGCCTCGCGGCCCTTCCTCGTCGAGATCGACGGGCACTACGTCTGGTCGCTCACGCCCGAGCGCGACGGCGTACGGAAGCCCGGGGGAGTCCTGGTGCCGTGGCCGGGAGTGCTGCGTCCCTACCTCTCCGGCCGCGGCCGGGTGCGGGTCACCGATGCCACCGGAGCCGAGGTCCTGTACGACGCCGAGGTCGGCCTCGGTGCGGGCGAGGGTCCGCTCGCGGTCGTGGACCGCGCGGGTCACCGGTTGTGCGTCGACAAGGTCGGTCACCTGACCCGGTCGTTCGAGGCGACCGCCGAGGAGGTGCGTGAGGAGATCCTCGCCGGCACCCGGCGCGCGATCGACGACCTCCGCGAGCACGCGGGCGTCAAGGCCTACCTCAACTACGGAGCGCTGCTCGGCGCCGTGCGCGAGGGCCGGATGCTGGCCCACGACTCCGACACCGACCTTTGCTACCTCTCCGACCACTCCTCGCCGGCCGACGTGATCGCCGAGTCCTACCGGATCACCCGCGCGATGCGCGAGCGCGGCTGGAACCTCCTGCGCATGTCGGGCGGCGACATCAAGCTGCTGCTGCCGCTCTCCGACGGCCGGCTGTGCCACATCGACGTCTTCGTGGCCTTCCACGTCGGCGACACCTTCTTCCAGCTCGGCAACCGGAGCGGGTCGCTGCCGCGCAGCGCGATCGAGCCGTTCTCGACGATCGAGCTGCACGGGCACGAGTTCCCGGCGCCGCGCGACCCGGAGGCGATGCTGGCCTTCCTCTACGGCCCGCACTGGCGCACCCCGGACCCGTCCTTCCGCTACGCCGACCCGCCGGAGGGCGTGCGCCGGCTCGACGGCTGGCTGCGCGGCTTCCGCACCGAGATGGGCCTGTGGACCGGGCTCTTCAACGGACCCGGCCAGCGCGAGGTGCCCGCGGGCTCGTCCTCCTTCGCGCGCTGGGTCGCTCCCCAGCTCGGTGAGCTGCCCGTCGTCGACGTCGGCACGGGCACCGGCCGCGACGCGCTGTGGTTCGCGCGGCGCGGCTTCCGCACCGGTGCCGTCGACTTCTCGCGCGGCGGCCTCGGCGTCGTGCGGCGCAAGGCCAACCGGCGCGAGCTCGACGTCGAGGCCAGCCAGCTGATCCTCGGCGAGCTCCGCTCGACCCTGATGCACGGGACCCGCCTGGCCCGCGACCCGCACCACCTCTACGCCCGCCACCTCGTCGGCTGCCTCGACGCGGCCGCCCTCGACCAGCTGTGGCTGCTCGCCCGGATGGCCCTGCGGCCCGGCGGCGGCAAGCTCTTCCTGGAGTTCCAGGCCACCCACGACGCGCCCGACGGTGCCACCGGCACCCCGCTGGCGCCCGACGGGCTGGTCCGGCGCGTGGACCCCGAGGCGGTCCGGGCCGCGATCGAGGCCGCCGGCGGCGTCGTGGAGCACCTGGTCGTCGTACCGGGCGAGGACATGCTGGACCACCCGGACCCCGCCGTCTGCCGGATCCGGGCCTCGTGGCCCGCGCCCGCGGCTCGCACCCCGAAGGAGAACCGATGAGCACCCACGAGCTGAAGGCGCGGCTGCGCGAGCAGGCCCGCGACCGCCTCCCCGCCCCCGTCGTCGACCGGATCCGCGCGCGGTCGAGCCTGCGCGAGCGGGTGCGCGTCCTCGAGGCCGAGGTCCAGGAGAACCGCCAGCTCAACCGGCGCATCGCCGAGCTGACCGATGTCGTCGCGGAGCTGCTGATCCCGCTCGAGGCGCGTGACCAGGACCGGGTCGACGAGGTGCTGGCGCGCTACCAGCAGGGCCTCTAGGCCCTCAGGACCCCGGCGCGGTCACGAAGTCGATCAGCTCCTCGACCCGCCCGAGCAGCTGCGGGTCGAGGTCCTGGAAGCCGCGTACTCCGCCGAGGACGTGCTTCCACGCCCGGGCGATGTCGGCCTGGTCGCGGTGCGGCCAGCCGAGCTGCTGGCAGGTGCCCTTCTTCCAGTCGATGCCCTTGGGCACCTTCGGCCACTCCTTGAAGCCGAGCCGGTCGGGCTTCACGGCCTGCCAGATGTCGATGAACGGGTGGCCGACGATCAGCACGTCCTTGCCGACCGGCGACTTCATGATGCCCTGCGCGATCCGGCTCTCCTTGGAGCCCGCGACGAGGTGGTCCACGAGGACGCCGACGCGGCGGTTGGGCCCCGGCTTGAAGTCGCGCAGGTGGTCGGCGAGGTCGTCGACGCCGCCGAGGTACTCCACGACCACGCCCTCGATCCGCAGGTCGTCACCCCAGACCTTCTCGACCAGCTCGGCGTCGTGGCGGCCCTCGACGAAGATCCGGCTGGCGCGGGCGACCCGCGCCTTGGCGTCGTGCACGGCGATCGAGCCGCTGGCGGTGCGGGTCGGCCTCGCCGGCGCCGCCTTCGTGACCGGCGGGGTCAGGATGACCGGCTTGCCCTCGAGCAGGAAGCCCGTTCCGAGGGGGAAGGTACGCCGCTTGCCGCGCCGGTCCTCGAGGGTGACGGTGTGCAGGTCGCGGTCGACGGCGACGATCTCGCCGCACCAGTCCGTGGTGACCTCCTCGACGACCAGGCCGTGGTCGGCCGGTGTCTCCACCGCGCGGCCCCGCTTCGGGACCTTCCAGTCTCCTGCCAGCACGTCGGTCCCGTAGCGATCCACGACGGACCACCTTAGGTGGGTCAGATCAGCGGGAGCTGGCGGCGCGCCCGGGGCAATTGCGCGTACCCACGGGGAATCGCGTGGTGCAGGGCGTCCTCCGGGAACGGCCAGTCCGCTGCGGCGTACGCCTCGGCCTCCGGTACGCCGCGACCGGCCAGCTCGCGAATCGTCTCCGCGACGGCGCGCAGCTCGTCGCACTGCTGCTCGACGAAGCGGCGGTCCACCACGGCGCCGTGGCCGGGCACGACGACCGTGTCCGGCGTGGCCAGCCCGAGCACGAGGTCCAAGGTCTGCGGCCACTCCATCGGCCACGAGTCACTGCCCAGCGCCGGGGGAGCGGACTCCTCGACGAGGTCGCCGACGAGCAGCACGTCGGCGTCGGGGACGCGGACCACCAGGTCGCCCGCGGTGTGGCCGCGGCCGGGGTGGACGAGCTCGAGCTGGCGGTCGCCGAGGTCGATCACGGCCGCGCTGGAGAAGGTCCGGTCGGCGGGCGGGGCGGCGGGGTCGGTCGCGTCCGCAGCGGCCTCCGTCGCGTGGATGGGGAGCGCGGCGTCGTACTTCTCGCGGAAGGCGGCGTTGCCGAGCACGTGGTCGAAGTGGTCGTGGGTGTTCACCACGGCGACCACCGGGCCCGCCTGCAGGTCGCCGATGCCGACGATCGCGGCCCGCGCCTCGGCGGCGGTGGCGAGCGTGTCGACCACCACGAGGCCGCGCTCGCCGCCGACGACGGTCAGGTTGACGTCGTACGACGGGACACGGCGGACCCAGACCCGGTCCGCGACCTCGATGAACGGCACGCGGTCAGGCTACGGGGGTCTCGTGACGGCTGCTGCGCAGCCTCCTCGACCGACGAGTCAGCAGAGCCCGGCGTGCAGCTCCTCGCGCAGCAGCTCGCCGAGGTCGGGCGCGGTGCGTGCCGCGCGGGGGAAGGACAGGGTGGTCTCGTGGGACCCGGTCGGGTCGACCCACTGGAGGACCACGCCGTCGGGACGCAGCCCGGCCAGGTGGACGCCGACGACGTCGCCGAGGCGGGTGCCGGTGCGGGTCGCGACGGCCCGGCGCAGCTCGTCCTGGTGGCACTGGTTGGCGTGCTCGACCGAGCGCTGCAGGAAGCCGCGGTTGAGGTCGTGGACCGGGGAGCTGAAGGCGGTGAGCGGGACCCGGATCCGGGCGTCCTCGCGGCCGTGGCCCTCGCGGGAGAGCAGGGCGAAGTCGGGACGGAGCAGGACCCGCATCCGCACCTCGGTGCAGCACTCGCAGTCCTCGAGCCCGGTCGCCTCGAGCCGCCCGGAGAGGGTGAGCGTCGCGTCGCGGTCCGGCGAGCCCGGCCGGCCCAGGCCGCTGTGCAAGGTCAGCAGGGCGCCCCGGCCGTCAGTGGCGGCGATCGCGAGCGCGGCGTCGGCGGGGCAGGCGAAGAGCGGGCGACCGCCGTGGTCCTGCATCTCCAGGTGGGCGTCCTCGAGGCCGGCGGTGACGTCGTCGACGCCGTCGACCACGAGGTGGACGTCGGCCGGGCAGGCGAGGATGCTGCGGGCCGCGGCGGCCAGGCGGTGGACGTCGGTGCGACCGGCGTCGAGACCGGGGTCGAGGGACATGCCGGCTCCTTGGGATCGGTTCGGCCTGATTAGGTGAGCCTAACCTACCTGCTCTGCGCGACGGTGGGAAGGCCGTGTCGCCGGTCCCGCGGATCCGGGGGTGCGCGGGTAGCATTGGCACTCCAGCGGGTGGAGTGCCAAGGTCCACCGGCGTCGGTTCGAGCCGGTTCGAGCCGGTTCGAGTCGGTCAAGCGGTGCGTGAGCAGGAGGTGGGCATGCAGGAGGAGCGCAGGCTCGCGGTGCTGCGCGCCATCGTCGAGGACTACGTCGCGACCGAGGAGCCGGTCGGCTCCAAGGCGCTGGTCGAGCGGCACAGCCTCAACGTGTCGCCCGCGACGATCCGCAACGACATGGCCGCCCTGGAGGACGAGGGCTACCTCGCCCAGCCGCACACGAGCGCCGGCCGGGTGCCGACCGACAAGGGCTACCGGCTCTTCGTCGACCGCCTCTCGACCGTCAAGCCGACCACGACCGCCGAACGACGCGCCATCGCGAGCTTCCTCGACGGCGCCGTCGACCTCGACGACGTGGTGCACCGCTCGGTCCGGCTGCTCGCGCAGCTGACCCGCCAGGTCGCGGTGGTGCAGTACCCCACCCTGTCGCGCTCGACGGTGCGCCACGTGGAGATCGTCGCCCTCACCCCGACCCGGCTGCTGCTGGTGCTGATCCTCAGCACCGGTCGCGTCGAGCAGCGCCACGTCGAGCTCGAGTCCGAGCTCGGCGACGACCAGCTCGCCGCGCTGCGCTCGCGGGTCAACCTCGCCGCTACCGGTGAGGTCATCGGCGACGCCGCCACCGCGCTCGGCGCGCTCGTCCAGGCGCCGGACGCCGACGCGGCCACCCGCGCGGTGGTCGACGCGTTGGTGGAGGCCATGAGCGACCACCGCTCCGACGAGCGGATCGTGGTGGGCGGAACGGCCAACCTCGCCCGCTTCGGCGACAGCTTCGACACCTCGATCCGGCCGTTGCTGGAGGCCCTCGAGGAGCAGGTCGTCCTGCTGAAGCTGCTCGGGGAGGCCACGACCGGTGGCGCCCTGACCGTCAGGATCGGCGCGGAGGGTCCCTACGAGGAGCTCGCGTCGACCAGCGTGATCGCGACGGGCTACGGACCCGACGACGCGCTCGCGTCGCTGGGCATCGTCGGCCCGACCCGCATGGACTACCCAGGAACGATGGCGGCAGTGCGCGCGGTGGCGCGCTACGTGTCGCGCATCCTCGACGAGAGCTGAGCGCCGCTCAGCCGCGTGATGGAGAAGAAGTGAGCCAGGACCTCTACGAGCTGCTCGGTGTCGCCCGCGACGCGGACGCCGACACCATCAAGAAGGCCTACCGCAAGCTGGCCCGGCAGCTCCACCCCGACGTCAACCCCGACGAGGAGAGCCAGGAGCGGTTCAAGCAGGTCACCGCTGCCTACGAGGTGCTCTCCGACCCGCAGAAGCGGGCGTCGTACGACCGTGGCGGCGACCCGTTCGGCGGCGGCTTCGGCGGGCAGGGCGCCGGCTTCTCGTTCACCGACATCATGGACGCCTTCTTCGGTGGCTCCGGGGCCGGAGCCGGCGGTGGTGGCCGGGGTCCGCGCCCGCGGGTCCGGCGCGGCCAGGACGCCCTGATCCGGATCGAGGTCGACCTCGCCGAGGCCGCCTTCGGCGTCTCCCGCGAGCTCAAGGTCGACACGGCCGTGCGCTGCTCGACGTGTGGCGGCGAGGGCGCAGCGCCCGGCAGCCACCCGGTGCCGTGCGAGACGTGCCGCGGTGCGGGCGAGGTCGCCCACGTGCAGCGCTCCTTCCTCGGCGAGATCCGCACGCTGCGCCCCTGCGCCGCCTGCCGCGGCTACGGCTCGGTCATTCCGGACCCCTGCCGCGAGTGCGCCGGCGACGGCCGGGTCCGCTCGCGTCGTACCCTCACCGTCAAGATCCCCGCCGGCGTCGACACCGGCACCCGCGTCCAGCTCAGCGAGCAGGGCGAGGTCGGCCCCGGCGGCGGCCCCGCCGGTGACCTCTACGTCGAGATCCAGGTCGCCCCGCACCCGACCTTCTCGCGCCACGGCAACGACCTGCACTGCACCGTCTCGGTGCCGATGACCGCAGGTGCGCTCGGTACGACGATCCAGATGCCGACCCTCGAGGCCGACCTCCCCGACGCGGAGGACGCCGGCCTGGAGACCGCGTTCGAGCTGCCGATCCCCGCCGGCACCCAGTCCGGCCACGAGGTCGTGCTGCGCGGCAAGGGCGTCCCCGGCCTCCGCGGCGGACGGGGCGACCTGATCGTCGCGATCGCCGTCGAGACCCCGACGAGGCTCGACCCGCGCCAGGAGGAGCTGCTCCGCGAGCTGGCGGCGATCCGCGGCGAGGAGCAGCCGACCGGCGACGTGCGTCCGGCCCACAAGTCCGTCTTCGGCCGCCTCCGCGACGCCTTCACCGCGCACTGAGCCGGCCGGGCATGACCCTCCCGCAGCACCTCGTCCCGTCGCTCGACGGCGTCGCCGCCGGTGACGCCGTGACCGTCGAGGGCGACGAGGCCCACCACGCCGTCGTCGTACGACGCCTGCGGGTGGGCGAGGCCCTGCTGCTCACCGACGGGGTCGGCCGGCTGGTGACCGGCGAGGTCAGCGAGACCACCAAGCGGTCGTTCACCGTGGTCGCCCGGGCGGTCGAGGACCTGCCCGAACCCCGCCCGCGGGTCACCGTGGTGCAGGCGCTCCCCAAGGGCGAGCGCGGCGAGCTGGCCGTCGAGGTGCTGACCGAGGTCGGCGTCGCGCGGATCGTGCCCTGGGCGGCGTCGCGCAGCGTGGCCGTCTGGAAGGGCGAGCGGGCCGCGAAGTCGCTCGCCAAGTGGCAGGCCACCGCCCGCGAGGCCGCCAAGCAGGCCCGCCGCGCCTGGCACCCCGAGGTCGTGCCGCTGGCGTCCACCGACGACGTCGTGGCGCTGGTCGGCGAGGTCGACGTGGCGGTCGTGCTCCACGAGGACGCCACCGAGCCGCTGGGCGCGCTCGCGCTGCCACCCGACGGCGACCTGCTGGTCGTGGTCGGCCCGGAGGGCGGGCTCACCGACGACGAGGTGGGCCGGTTCGTCGAGGCGGGCGCGGTCGCCTGCCGGCTCGGCCCGGAGGTGCTCCGCACGTCGACCGCGGGCGTCGCCGCGGTGTCGGCGCTGCTGTCGCGGACGTCCCGCTGGGGCGGTTGAGCGGCGTCGCCGATTGGGCGGGAACGACAGCTCGCGGGGTCGAGATGTTGCGGATTGGTCCCAAACCGCAACGACTTTCTCACGATGCGAGCAGTGCCTCGACCCGCCCGACCTCCTCGTCCAGCTCCGCCTTCTCCGCCTTGCTGAGCGGCCGCAGGATCTCCCCGAGCACGACCGTGCCGTCCTCGACCCGCCACAGCCCCTCCAGCCAGCCGTCGGCGAAGAGCGCGTTGGACTGGGCGCCGTTGACACCCATCCAGGTGTTGCGCCGCTCGGGGGCGGTGACCCGGTCGCGGCCGGCGTGGGAGAGCCAGACGTTGTCGTAGGTGCCGAGCAGGCGCACCGGGGCGGGCGCGTCCTCGTCGGCGATCGGGGCGCCCTCGACGTCGTAGAGGACCTTGCCGTCCTCGTCCTCGTGCCGGACCAGGTCGTCCATCGCCTTGAGCACGGGCACCAGCCGGGTGATGCCCGACCAGGTGGTGACGTCGGCCGCGGTGGCCGGTCCGAAGGCGCGCAGGTAGCGGCGGACGACCTCGGGCACGTCCGGCTCGGCCAGTGGCGCGCCGAGCCAGCGGTCGGCGAAGTCGTAGGCGACGGCCGTCGACGTCGTCGGCTTCCAGCAGCCGCGGGGCGGCAGCTGCACCAGCACCTCGGCGACCCGGGCGACCTGGCCCAGCTGGCTCGCCGTGTACGACGGGAAGTGCTCCGCGAGCGCTGCCGACATCGCCCGCTGGGGCAGCGGCCCGTCGGCCAGCACGGTGCGGACGGCGGTGGCGAACGCCTCGCGGTCGACCTCGCGCGCCTCGCCGATGGACTGGCTCATCCGCAGCTCGCGGTCGCGCACGGGCGCCGCCCACACCGGCAGCGTGAGGGCGTCGGCGGGCAGGTGCAGGTGGACGGTGTCGCGCAGGCTGAGCACCCGCGCCAGCTCCCGCGACTCGAGCGCCCGGCTCACCTCGAGTGGGTCGAGGTCGGTGAGCCGCGCCGCGAGCGAGAGGTACGGCGGCATCGACTCCTGCGCCTGCAGCCCGACCAGGTGCTCGACCATCTCGGCAGGGGTCCGGTCGACGCGCGCGAGCAGGTGCTGGCGCAGCAGCAGGGTGCGGTTGAGGCGACGCTTGGTGAGCCTCACTCGATCGTGATCCGCTTCGTGTCCTCGGTCGGTCCGCCGCCCTCTCCGTTGGAGGGGTCGTCGGTCCGCGCGATGAGGGTGTACGCGCCGGGGGCGAGGTCGCTCAGGTCGATCTGCGTCTCCCAGGGGTAGAGCTTGTCGGTCCAGCCCTCGGCCGTGGCGAAGCCCTCGAGGACCTCCTTGCCGGTGCTGTCCTCGATCGACCACGGGACCGTCGCCTCGAACGAGCTGGCCCGGCCGGTCGCGGTGATCGTGCCGCTGACGACCGTCCCCTCGGCGGGCTCGGTGATGTTGACGAGCGCCAGCACGTCGAGCTGCGGGGCGGCCTTCAGGCCGGCTCCGACGGGGACGCCGAGCAGGGTCGGGGCGGGCTTTCCGTCGTACTCGACCTTGACGGGGAGGCGGTCGCCGACCGCGCCCTGCAGGGTGTAGACGAGCTGCTGGACGGCCAGCCGGGCCTGGGCCCGGTCGAGGTCGCCGCGTCCGAGCCAGTCCTCGTCCTCGACCTCGACCACGATCGCGCCGCCGGCCTCCTCGACCGAGGCGAAGCGACCACTGGGCCACGAGGTCCGGTAGTCGGGGTCGACCGGGTCGCCGGCAGTGACCGCCGCCGCGGCCGCCACGAGCGGGTCGACCCCTGCGGACTGGGTGAACTCGCGGAACAGCCGGTCGCCGCCCGGGGTGTCGCCCACGTAGTAGACCGGGATCACCTTCGGGGCGGGGGAGTCGGTCGCGGTCGCGCTGCCCGACGGGGTGTCGGTGGCGTCGCTGCCGTCGCTGCCATCGGTCGGGTCCGACGCGTCACTGGTCGCGGTCGTCGGGTCACCGGCGGTGGGGGCGGGGTCGTCGTCGCCGCACGCGGCGAGGAGCCCGAGGCTGAGCGTCGCGGCCACCACGGCGGTGGCGGTACGACGAAGGGGGGTGCTCATGGAGTCGATCCTTCCGTGCGTGGTGGATGCGTCAGTGGACGACGAAGGTCCGCGTGTCGGTCGCGGTGGCCACATCGGCGCCGAAGGCGGCGATGACATAGCGCCCGGGCGCGAGGTCACTGAGGTCGAGGGTCATCGTCCAGGCGGCCTCGGTGACGTCGACGTCGCCGGCCCGGACGACCTCGTCGGTGGCGTCGCGGAGCTCCCACGCGACCCGCTTCGGGCCGGTCCGGGCGGCGGATGCGCGGCCGCGGACCACCAGGGTGCCGCTGGTCTCGAGCCCCTCGACGGGGTCGCTGATGTTGACCGGTGCGACGACGGAGCCGTCCCGCCGCACCGACGTCGCACCGGCGAGCGGGCCGTCGGGCGTCGCGAAGGTCACGGGCGTGGTCTGCTGCAGCACGCCCTGCACCGTCTGCACCGCCTGCTGGAGGGCGAGCCCGGCCGGGACGGCACGGATCCGGCTCCCGAGCTCGACGCGGATGCCGTCGTCGACGACCGCGACGCTGGTGAAGGAGCCGTCGGGCCACAGGGTGGTGTAGTCGGGGTCCTCCGGGCCCGCATCGACCTCGAGCCGTCGCAGGGCCGCGAGCGCGCGGTCGGTGGCCGGCCCGGCGTCCACCACCTGGAACTCCCGGTAGAGCCACGTCCCGTCCGTGGTCTCGCCGACGAAGTAGGTGCCGACGAGTGCGGGCTGCGATCCGGCGGCGCTCTGGTCGTCGCCGCCGGGCAGCCCGAGGTTGCCGGCCAGCGCGACCGCGCCGACCACGGACGCGGTGGCCACCCCGGCGCCGAGGACGGCGAGCGTCCACCGCTGGCGGGTCCGCCGCGGTGCGGGGGCGGTCCGACGCCGGATCTCGCCGAGCCGGTCGTGCGGCTCGACGTCGGCCACGGCGTCGGTGAGCAACCGCTGCAGGGCCAGGTCGTCGGGGCCGTCGAGGCCGTCGATGTCATCGCGTTCGTGTGCCATCACTGGCCGTCCTTCAGGTCGTGCGCGGCGAGGAGCGGCCGCAGGGAGGCCGCACCGCGGGAGGCGTGGCTCTTCACCGCGCCGCGGCTGATGCCGAGGGTCTCGGCGATCTCCGCCTCGGAGAGGTCGAGGTAGTAGCGCAGCGCGAGCACCTCGCGCTGCCGTCGGGGGAGCTGTTGCAGGGCCTCCAGCACCGAGCGCCGGCGGCTGTCGGCGAGCACCGGCTCGTCGGCGGGAGGTGCGTCGTCGACCCGGTGCTGCCGGGCCAGGTGCCGCTGGACGACGCCGCGGTGGCGCAGCGCGGACCGGGACCGGTTCACGACGGTCTGCCGCAGGTAGGCGGGCGCCCGGTCCGGGTCGTCGAGCCGGGCCCAGCGGCGGTGCAGCTCGATGAAGGCGTCCTGCACGACCTCCTCGGCCTGGCCCTGGTCGCGCACCAGCAGCACGGAGAGCCGGACCAGCTGGTCCCAGTGGGCGACGTACAGCGTCTCGATCGCGGAGTCGGCGTCGCTCGCGCGCTGGGTCATGGCGTGCCCCGTCGCCCCGGCGAGGCTGCCGGGGGAGAGAGGAGGAGCGCCGAGCACCGCATGGATCGTCACGTTAGTTCCACGCGCCAGCGGTGGAACCGGTTGACACCGTTTCGCAACGATCTGCGAGGGTGGCCGGGTGAGCGACCCGGACTGCCTGTTCTGCAAGATCGTCGCCGGCGACATCCCGGCCGAGATCGTCCACGAGGGCGAGCGCACCATCGCGTTCCGCGACATCAACCCGCAGGCGCCCCTGCACGTGCTGGTGATCCCGCGCGACCACGAGCCCAACGCCGCCGCGACGGCCGCCGCCGACGCCGCGACCTTCGCCGAGATCCCGGCCACCGCGAGGGCCGTCGCCGCCGCCGAGGGGTACGACGACTACCGGCTCGTCTTCAACACCGGCGCCGGCGCCCAGCAGACCGTCTTCCACACGCACTGCCACGTGATCGCCGGCCGGCCGCTGAACTGGCCCCCGGGCTGACCTCCGCGCTGACCTCCGCGCTGACAAACGAGTGGGCGCGGCGTGGTCCCTCCCGTAGCATGGAGGAGACCGACCGCCGTACTGAAAGGCCGCCCGCCCCGGGCATCCATGACCGACTCCACCCCCACCCCGATCACCGCCACCCGGCACACCGTCGTCGTGCCGAACAGCATCGACATGGTCACGCTCTTCGGTCCCGGTGACGAGCACCTCGGCATCATCGAGAAGCAGTTCGGCGTCCAGGTCCACGTCCGCGGCAACCGGGTCACCCTCAGCGGCGACCCCCACGAGCTGGAGCTCGCGGAGAAGCTCATCGAGGAGCTCGTCGCGATCCTGCGCACCGGCCAGGGCATCACGCCCGAGGTCGTCGAGCGCGTCGAGGCGATGCTGCGCGCGCAGACGTCCACGTCCGAGCGGCCCGCCGACGTGCTCTCGGTCAACATCCTGAGCAACCGCGGCCGGTCGATCCGCCCGAAGACGCTCAACCAGAAGCGCTACGTCGAGACGATCGACAACCACACGATCACCTTCGGCATCGGCCCGGCCGGCACGGGCAAGACCTATCTCGCGATGGCCAAGGCCGTCCAGGCGCTGCAGGCCAAGCAGGTCACCCGGATCATCCTGACCCGACCGGCGGTCGAGGCCGGCGAGCGGCTCGGCTACCTGCCCGGCACGCTGAGCGAGAAGATCGACCCCTACCTGCGTCCCCTGTACGACGCCCTGCACGACATGCTCGACCCCGAGTCGATCCCCAAGCTGCTCGCCGCCGGCACGATCGAGGTCGCGCCGCTGGCCTACATGCGTGGTCGCTCGCTCAACGACTCCTTCATCATCCTCGACGAGGCGCAGAACACCACGCCCGAGCAGATGAAGATGTTCCTGACCCGGCTCGGCTTCGGCTCGAAGATCGTGGTGACCGGCGACGTCACCCAGGTCGACCTGCCGTCCGGCACGCAGTCCGGCCTGCGGATCGTCGAGGGCATCCTCGACGGCGTCGACGACCTCGCCTTCGTCCGGCTCACCAGCCACGACGTCGTCCGGCACAAGCTGGTCGCGCGGATCGTGGCGGCCTACGACGAGTTCGACGCGAAGAAGGAGGCGCAGCGGGAGGTCCGCCAGAACCGCCGCTTCGACACCGTCACCGACAAGCCCGCGAAGACCGAGCAGAAGACCGAGCCGAAGACCGAGCAGAAGGACCCCACGGAGTGAGCATCGAGATCCTCGACGAGTCCGGCTCCGGGTTCGACGTGAAGCACTTCTCGCGGCTCGCCCGCTTCGTGATGGACCAGATGCGGGTGCACCCGCTCGCCGAGCTGTGCATCACGGCCGTCGACGAGGCCACCATCGCCGAGCTCAACGGCAAGTGGATGGAGAAGGAGGGGCCGACCGACGTGCTCGCCTTCCCCATGGACGAGCTGCGTCCCGGCAAGGTCAACGAGGAGCCCGAGGAGGGCGTCCTCGGCGACCTGGTCCTGTGCGTGTCCGTCGCCGAGAAGCAGGGGGCCGAGGCCGGCCACGGCACGCTCGCCGAGCTCGAGCTGCTCACGACCCACGGCATCCTCCACCTGCTGGGCTACGACCACGCGGAGCCCGAGGAGCACAAGGTGATGTTCGGGCTGCAGGACCAGCTGCTCGCCCAGTGGCGCGCCCACCTGGCCGCCTCCTGACGCCGGGTCGGGGGAAGGCATGATCGCCGGCAGTCTCTGGCCGCTCGTCGCAGCGGCCGTCCTCGTGGTCCTCGCCGGACTCTTCGCCGCGGCCGACGCGGCCCTCGCCGGGTTCTCGCGCGCCCGCGCGCAGGAGCTGCTGCAGGAGGGGCGCGGTGGTGCGCGGCGCCTGGTCGTCGTACTCGAGGACGCGCCGCGACACCTCAACACCGCCCTGCTCCTGCAGCTGCTGTGCGAGATCGCGGCCATCGTCGTGGTCACCCTGCACATCGACGAGCGCGTCGACGCGTCCTGGCTGACGCGCGCCGGGCTCGCGATCGGCGTCATGCTCGTCGTCTCCTTCGTCGTCATCGGTGTCGCGCCGCGCACCGTGGGGCGCCAGCACGCCGAGACGGTCGCGATCTGGTCGGCCTGGCCGCTCTCCGCGCTGACCACGGTCCTCGGCCCGGTCCCGCGCCTGCTGATCCTCGTCGGCAACGCGATCACGCCCGGCAAGGGCTTCCGCGAGGGCCCGTTCTCCACCGAGACCGAGCTGCGGGAGCTGGTCGACATCGCCGAGGCCTCGGAGCTGATCGAGGCCGACGAGCGGAAGATGATCCACTCCGTCTTCGAGCTCGGCGACACGACCGTGCGCGAGGTGATGGTGCCGCGCGGCGACGTCGTCTACATCGAGGCGTACAAGAACCTCCGCCAGACCAAGTCGCTCTTCCTGCGCTCGGGCTTCTCGCGGATGCCGGTCATCGGGGAGAACCTCGACGACGTCCGCGGCTTCGCCTATCTCAAGGACGTCGTCCGCCGCGACTTCGAGGACCCCGACGTCGAGCTCACCCAACCGGTTGAGGAGATCATGCGCCCGGTGCACTGGGTGCCCGAGTCGAAGCCGGTCGACGACCTGCTCCGCGAGATGCAGGCGCGCCGCCAGCACGTCGCCATCGTCGTCGACGAGTACGGCGGGACGGCCGGCCTGATCACGATCGAGGACCTGCTCGAGGAGATCGTCGGCGAGATCACCGACGAGTTCGACGAGGCCGAGGTCGAGGTCGAGCACCTCGAGGGTGCCGAGGGGCCGGTGCGCGTCTCCTCGCGCTACCCGGTCGACGACCTCGACGAGATCTTCGGCTTCGACATCGAGGAGGAGGACGTCGACTCGGTCGGCGGTCTGCTCGCCAAGCACCTGGGCCGGGTGCCGATCCCGGGCTCCGTCGTCGAGGCCCACGGCCTGCGCTTCGAGGCCGAGCAGGCCGCCGGCCGGCGCAACAAGATCGGCACCGTGCTGATCTCGCGGGTGGTCGAGGGCGACCGGCTCACCGAGGACTGATCGCCCACGGGTCCTCCCGACGCCACAGCGTCGGGAGGTGGAGGCCGACCCGCTGGCGTCGCGCCAGGTCGGTGAGGACCTCCATCGTCACGTCGAGGTCGTCACCGGCGTAGGGCAGTGCCCGCAGCGGCAGGTGCAGCGGCCGGAAGAAGTCGTCCCAGTGCAGCAGCACCACCTCGCTGGCCCCGGTCGCCTCGACCGTCTCGGCCCAGTAGGTGCGCAGGTAGTCGCGGTCCTGCACGCCGAGCTGCCCGACCCCGAGGTAGACCACGTCGGCCTTCCGGCCGGACAGTGCCCCGGCGCGGAAGCCGGCGCTGCCCTGGATCAGTGCGGTGCGGCCGCTCGTGTGCTCCACGAGGATCGACCAGGCCTCGCCGCACCGGTAGGCGCCGGCCCGCGTCGGCGGCACCACCGGTGCGTCGATCGTGCCCGGGTAGCGGTCCGGCGGGCAGTGCTCCGACTCCAGCCAGGTCAGCGTGAAGGAGCCGAAGCTGTGGGGCTCACCGGGCACCACCTCGAGGATGCGGTCCTCGGGCAGCCCGGAGCCACGGCCGATGTGGGCTGCCGAGGATCCGCCGGCGAGCACGGCGCCGGTCCGTCGTACGACGGCGGGGGAGTCGAGCGCGTGGTCGAAGTGCGTGTGCACCGGCGCCACCACGGCCAGCTGGTCGATCCCGGCCCGGCGCAACGCGGCGTCGATGCGGGCGTCGTCGGGTGCGAGCCGGCCGAGCAGCACCCGGCCCATCGACGGCCGCGAGAAGTAGCCGTCGGTGAGCAGCGCCGTCTCCCCGTCGTCGACCAGCACCGTCGAGACGCCCAGGAAGGTGGTCGCGAAGGCGCCCTCGGCCTCGGGGACGTCGAACCGGTCGGCGTACCGCGCGAGGTCAGGGCGACCGAGGCGGGCGCGCACGGGTCAGACCCCGGGCACGATCCGCAGGTCGCGCACCGCGCCGTCGTCGAGTGCCTCCAGCGCTTTCTGGTACTCCGGCGAGTCGTGGGCCGCCAGCGCCGCCTCGACGCTCTCGAACTCGATCAGCACGCAGCGCTGCTCGAGGCCGGCCTCGTAGACCTTCTCCGGGATCCCGCGCGCGAGGAAGGTGCCCCCGGCCTCGATGAGCGCCGGTCCGGCGAGCGCGGCGTAGGCGGCCAGCTTGTCCGCGTCGAGGACTTCCCGGTAGTTGCTGATCCAGTAGGCAGGCATGGGCTCATCCTGCCGTGCTGGGACAATCGCTGCATGACCGACCTCTCCGCCGAGGACAAGAAGCTCGTCACCCTCGCCCGCGCCACGCGGGCGCGCATCCAGGCCGCCGAGGGCGCGGCGGTGCGCGACACCGACGGACGCACGTACGCCGCTGCCACGGTGGCGCTCCCGTCGCTCCAGCTGACCGCGGTCCAGGCGGTGGTGGCGATGGCCGTCGCGTCCGGCTCGACCGGCGTCGACGCGTGCGTGGTGCTCGGCGACGCGCAGGACCTCACCGAGCCGGACGCCGCGGTGCTGGCGGACTTCGCCGGTCCCGGGGGCGTCACGGTCCACGTCGGCGACGCCCGCGGCACGATCGGCGCGACCCACACCGCGTGACGTCCGCGTGACTCCATGACCCCATGACGCCGTGACGACCCCATGACAGATGTCATGCCCGGGTCGTGACGACCGGGCGAGGTCGCGGGGACGTCCCGCGGCCACGCTGGAGGCATGACGACAGATCCGATGCTTCCGGCCGTCCGGCTGGCCGGGGTGACCAAGGACTTCGGGCAGGTCCACGCGGTGCGCGGGATCGACCTGGAGCTCCATCCCGGCGAGATCGTGGCCTTCCTCGGCCCGAACGGCGCCGGCAAGACCACGACGATCGACATGGTCCTCGGCCTCACCCGGCCGACCAGCGGCACCGTCGAGGTGCTCGGCATGGAGCCGCGCAAGGCCATCGCCCGCGGCCTCGTGGCCGCGGTGATGCAGACCGGCGGCCTGCTCAAGGACCTCACCGTGCGCGAGACGGTCGCCTACACGGCCAGCCTGTTCACCGACACCCGCCCGGTGGACGAGGTGCTGGAGAAGGCCGGGATCGCCGGCATCTCCTCTCGCAAGGTCGGCAAGTGCTCGGGCGGCGAGCAGCAGCGGCTCCGGTTCGCGATGGCGCTGCTCTCCGACCCCGCGCTGCTGCTGCTCGACGAGCCGACCACCGGGATGGACGTCGAGGGGCGTCGTACCTTCTGGTCGGCGATCAGGGCCGACCTCGACACCGGCCGCACGGTGCTCTTCGCGACGCACTACCTCGAGGAGGCCGACCAGTACGCCGACCGGATCGTCCTCGTGAGCAGGGGCAAGGTCGTCGCCGACGGCTCCGGCCCCGAGATCCGCGCGCTGGCGAGCGGACGCACGCTGCGCGCCCACCTGCCCGGCGCCGACCCGGCCACCGTCGAGCGGATCGCCGCCCTCGGCGGCGTCGAGGGCGTGGAGACCCGCGGCGAGACCCTGATCGTGCGGGCCAAGGACAGCGACGCCGTCGCCCGCCATCTGCTCACCGAGACCACCGCCCGCGACCTGGAGATCACGGCCGCGGGCATCGAAGAGGCGTTCCTCAGCCTGACGGGAGACAACCGATGAGCACCACCTTCGACCCGGCCGCCCGCCGGGTGCCGCCGATGGGCGGGTTCAACCTCACCGTGCTGGCGATCGAGCTGCGCCGCATGCTGCGCAACCGCCGCACGATCATCTTCACGCTGGTCTTCCCGGCGGCGATGCTGCTCGCGTTCGGAGGCCAGCAGGGCTGGGACGAGAGGGCCGGGAGCGGCAACGTGGCGGCGTACATCCTCGCCTCCATGGCCCTCTACGGCGCCGCCCTCACCGCGGCAGCCGGTGGCTCGATGGTCGCGCTGGAGCGCTCGCTGGGCTGGTCGCGCCAGCTGCGCCTGACGCCGCTCAACCCGGTCGTCTACATCCTGATGAAGGCGCTGGTCGCCCTCGTCATGGGAGCCCTCGCGGTCGCGTCGGTGAACGTGGTCGGCGCCGCGCAGGGCAAGGCGGAGATGCCGGTGCACGTCTGGGTCGGCTGCGCCGTCGTGACGCTGTTCTGCACCCTGACCTTCGCGGCGCTCGGTGTCTTCGTCGGCTACGTCGTGCCGGGCGAGAACGCCATGCAGGTCCTCGGCCCCGGCCTGGCGCTGCTGTCCTTCCTCGGCGGCGTCTTCATCCCGCTCGACGACTACTCCGAGATGGTGCGCCACATCGCCTACTGGACGCCGATGTACGGCGTCGCGGAGATCGCGCGCTGGCCGCTGACCCACGAGCTGCCGTGGTTCGCCGTCGTCAACGCCGTCGCCTGGTTCGCCGTCTTCGTCGCCGGCGCGGCGTGGCGGATGAGCAAGGACACGGCCCGCGTGTGACCACTAGCGTGACCATCGTGGACTCCCCGGGACAGCTTCCCCAGCGCCCACTCGGGCGGCTCGGACCGTTGTTCGCCGCGATCTGGCTGGCGTTCCTGATCGACCCGGTCCGGGCGGCCTGGACCGAGCTGCCGGCCGCGCACGCCTGGCTCGGGCTGGTCGCGACGCTCACCTTCGCGGCGACCTACCTGGGCCTCTGGGTCGCCCTGCGGACGGGACGGGCCCGTCTGGCCACGGCGCCGCCGCCGGCGCACCGCATCGCCTGGACCGCGGCGCTGACCGGCCTGGCCGCGGTGATGGTGGCGGCGCTGGGGCAGGTCGGGACCGCCAGCGTGGTCTACCTCGCGGTCGCGGTCGTGATGCTCTTCCCGTACGTCGTCTTCGTACCCGTCGTGCTGGCGCTGGCCGCCGCGGTGCTGGTCACCGGGGTGACCGTGCCGGGCTGGGAGCACAGTCCGTGGCTGGCCTTCTCGGTCGTCGCCGCCTCCCTCGCCGTCTTCGGCGTGCGCTCCATGATGAACCGCAACATCGAGCTGATCCGCGCCCACGAGGCCAGTGCGGAGCTGGCCGCCGAGCGCGAGCGCACCCGCCTGGCCCGCGACCTGCACGACATCCTCGGCCACTCGCTGACCGTGATCACGATCAAGGCCGAGCTCGCGGGCCGGATGCTCGACGTCGACGTCGACCGCACCCGGGCCGAGCTCGCCGACCTCGAGCGGCTCAGCCGCGACGCCCTCGCCGACGTACGACGGGCGGTGCAGGGCTACCGCGACCTCAGCCTGCCGGCGGAGCTGGCGCGCGCCCGCACCGCGCTCGAGGCCGCCGAGATCGAGGCGACCCTGCCCAACAGCACCGACGACGTGCCGACCGAGCTGCGGGAGCTGTTCGCCTGGACCGTCCGCGAAGGAGTGACCAACGTGATCCGCCACTCCGGCGCCCGCCGCTGCACGGTGGCGCTGGCGCCGACCCGGGCCGAGGTCCGCGACGACGGACGCGGGCCGATGGGCGACGACGTGCCCGGCTCGGGCCTGACCGGCCTGCAGGAGCGGGCGTCCGCGGCGGGTGCCCGCCTCGTCACCCGCCGCCTCGACCCCGGCTGGTCGCTGGTGGTGGAGGCCCGATGACCGCGGCAGCGATCCGGCTGGTCCTCGCCGACGACCAGGCGCTGGTCCGCGGGGCGCTCTCGGCGCTGCTCGGACTCGAGCCCGACATCGAGGTGGTGGCCGAGGCGGGGACGGGCGAGGAGGCGGTGGCCCTCGCGCGCAGCGAGCGGCCGGACGTCGTACTCATGGACGTGGAGATGCCGGGCATGGACGGGATCGAGGCCTGTGCGGCGGTGCGTGCCGCCAGCCCGCAGACCCGGGTGCTGGTGGTGACCACGTTCGGGAGGCCCGGCTACCTGCGTCGCGCGCTGCAGGCCGGCGCCTCGGGCTTCGTCGTCAAGGACACCCCGGCCTCGCAGCTCGCCGACGCGGTGCGGCGCGTCCACCAGGGCCTGCGGGTCGTCGACCCGGCTCTTGCCACCGACTCGCTGGTCAGCGGGGAGTCGCCGCTGACCGCCCGCGAGACCGACGTGCTGCGCGCGGCACGGGACGGCTCGTCGGTGGCCGCGATCGCGTCGCGGCTGTTCCTGTCCGAGGGCACGGTGCGCAACCACCTGTCCGGCGCGATCGGCAAGACCGGGGCGGGCAATCGGGCCGAGGCGGTCCTCGTCGCGGAGGGGAATGGATGGCTGTGAGTGCAGGTTGCGCAAAAACGCGGATGTCACCGGAGCGGGAGCGAGGGTAGGTTGCGGAACGTGGCAGATCGAGGCTGGCACCAGCACGAAGGTGCCGTCACAAGGCTCGCGTCGTCGTACGCCGCCATCCCTCCGGGGGAGACGGTGCGACTGGCGAAGCGCACGACCAACCTGTTCCGCGCGAGGGCGCAGACCTCGGCCCCCGGGCTCGACGTCTCCGGCCTCGACGGCGTGATCGAGGTGCTCCCCGACAGTCCCGACGGGCCGGTCGCAGAGGTGCAGGGCATGTGCACCTACGAGGCCCTCGTCGACGCGACCCTGCCGCACGGCCTGGTGCCCCATGTCGTCCCGCAGCTGCGCACGATCACGCTCGGCGGCGCGGTCACCGGCCTCGGCATCGAGTCGAGCAGCTTCCGGCTGGGCCTGCCGCACGAGTCGGTGCTCGAGATGGACGTCTTCACCGGTGCCGGCGAGGTCGTCACGACGCGGCCGGGCGACGAGCTGTTCGACGCCTTCCCCAACTCCTACGGCTCGCTCGGCTACGCGACGCGGCTGCGGATCAAGCTGGAGAAGGTGCCGCCCTATGTCGCGATCCGCCACCTCCGGTTCGACGACGCTGCGCTGATGGCCAAGACGCTCGCCGAGATCGCCGCCGCGCAGGAGTACGACGGCGAGCCGGTCCACGGCCTCGACGGTGTCTCGTTCGGGCCGGACGAGCACGTGCTCACCCTCGCCCGGTGGACCGACGAGGCGGGCCCCACCTCCGACTACGCCGGGCAGGACGTCTACTTCCGTTCGCTCCAGCGTTGTGACCGCGACCGGCTGACCGCCTACGACTACCTCTGGCGCTGGGACACCGACTGGTTCTGGTGCTCGGGGGCCTTCGGTGCCCAGAACCCCCGCATCCGGCGGTTCTGGCCGCGGCGCCTGCGCCGTTCCGACGTCTACATGAAGCTGCTCCACCTGGATCGCCGCTTCGGCATCGCCGACCGGCTCGACCGCCGTGCGGGCCGGCCGCTGCGCGAGCGGGTGGTGCAGGACATCGAGGTGCCCGTCGAGCGGCTGCCCGAGTTCCTCGCCTGGTTCGACGAGGAGGTCGGGATGCGGCCGGTGTGGCTGTGCCCGCTGGTCGCCACCCGGGCCTGGCCGCTCTACCCGCTCGAGCCCGGCCGGCTCTACGTCAACGTCGGCTTCTGGGGCACCGTCCACGTCGGCCCCGAGGCCGCGGATGCCCCGAGGAACCGGGCGATCGAGGCGAAGGTGCACGAGCTCGGCGGCCACAAGTCCCTCTACTCCGACGCCTTCTACGACCGCGCGACCTTCGACGCGCTCTACAACACCCCGCACCTGGCCGCAGTGAAGCGGCAGCACGACCCCGACGACCGACTGACGACCCTCTACGACAAGGCGGTGAGGAGCCGATGACCATGCAGGGCATCGCACCGACGATCGAGTCCCTCTTCAAGGGCGGCCTGCCCGTCTGGTTCAAGGCGTACGACGGCAGCGCTGCCGGCCCGCTCGACCAGCCCTACGGCCTGGAGCTCGTCAACGAGCGCGGCCTCTCCTACATCATGACCGCGCCCGGCGACCTGGGCCTCGCCCGTGCCTACGTGGCCGGCGACCTGGTGCTGCACGGTGCCCACCCGGGCGACCCCTACGAGGCCTTCTCCCTGCTCAAGGACACGACCGACTTCGGCGTACCGAAGCCGAGCGAGCTGGTCGGCGTGATCCGGGCGCTCGGCGTCAGCCACCTCGTGCCCCCGCCCCCGCCGCCGCAGGAGCACCTGCCCGCGTGGCGGCACCGCCTGGAGGGGCTGCGCTCGTTGACCAGCCCGTTCGGCCGCTGGGGACGGCACTCGCAGGAGCGTGACGCCGATGCCATCCACCACCACTACGACGTGTCCAACACCTTCTACGAGCACGTCCTCGGGCCGTCGATGACCTACACCTGTGCGGTCTTCCCGACCGAGGACGCCACCCTCGAGGAGGCGCAGGACCACAAGTACGACCTGATCTGCCGCAAGCTCGGCCTGAAGGCGGGCGACCGGCTGCTCGACATCGGCTGCGGCTGGGGCGGCATGGTGCGCCATGCCGCCAAGCACTACGGCGTGAAGGCGCTGGGGGTGACCCTGTCGCGCGAGCAGGCGACCTGGGCGCAGGAGGAGATCAAGCGCCAGGGCCTCGACCACCTCGCCGAGGTGCGCCACTCCGACTACCGCGACGTGGAGGAGACCGGCTTCGACGCGGTCAGCTCGATCGGCCTCACCGAGCACATCGGGATCGCCAACTACCCGGCGTACTTCTCCTTCATCAACGGCAAGCTCAGGCCGCAGGGCCGCGTGCTCAACCACTGCATCACCCGCCACGACAACATCGACAAGAGCACGGGCGCGTTCATCGACCGCTACGTCTTCCCCGACGGGGAGCTCGCCGGGTCCGGCACGATCGTGACGGCCATCGAGGACGCCGGCCTCGAGGTCCAGCACCACGAGAACTTCCGCGTCCACTACGCGAGGACCCTCGCCGGTTGGTCGAAGAACCTCGCCGACAACTGGGACGCCTGCGTCGCGGAGACCGACGAGGGAACGGCCCGGGTGTGGGGCCTCTACATGGCGGGCTCGCGGATCGCCTTCGACCGCAACGAGATCCAGCTCCACCACGTGCTCGCCACGAAGACGGAGGACGGGACCAGCGGATACCCGCTGCGCCACGACTTCGGGGCGTAGGCGTGATGCCCGGGCCGGTCGGGACCTAGGTCCCGGGTTTGCGCATTCGGGTCCCGGCGCCCCCACCGCGCTGCCACAGTGAGCCGCGGGGGAGGGGCGCCGGTCCGGCGTACCTACGTGCATGTGCCGTGAGGGACGGAAACCCGGATGAACGACGCTCCGAAGAGCTGGGTCCTGCGCATCACGAGCTGGGGTGGCGGTGCCGCGTTGGTGCTGGCATCGGGAGCCGGCTCGGTGCCGGTCCCCACCGTCCCGGTGGCGGCGCTGCCCTGCACGATCTCCGGCACGTCGGGCAATGACGTCCTGGTCGGCACGCCCCGGGCGGACGTGATCTGCGGCCTCGGCGGCAACGACCGCATCTCGGGACGCGGCGGCAACGACGTGCTCCGCGGTGGCCCGGGCAATGACGTCCTCGACGGCGGTGACGGCGCCGACCGCCTGTACGGCGGGACCGGCGCCGACCGGATGTCCGGCGGCGCGGGCAACGACTGGCTCCGCGGCCGGGCCGGCAACGACACCGGCTCGGGCGGCCCGGGCGACGACGTCGTCTTCGGCGGCGCGGGCGCGGACCAGCTCGTCGGCGGATCCGGCACGGACAAGCTGATCGGCGGGTCGGAGGACGACGTGCTCCGCGACGTCGACGCCGCGACCACGGTCGACCGCCTCGAGTGCGGCCTCGGCTCCCACGACCGCGCCTACGCCAACCGCGCGGACCAGCTGTTCTCCTGCGAGTCCCGCACGCTTACCGGCAACCCGCCGCCGGCCGAGCACGCACCGGTCGCGGTCGACGACGTCGTCAGCACGCTCGAGGACACCGTCCTCACCCTGCCGCTGACCGGCCCCGGCAGCCCCGCCGCGAACGACACCGACGCGGACGGCGGCGTGCGCACCGTGGTCGCCGTCTCCGGCGCCGACGGCGGAACGGTCGCGATCACCGGCGGCGAGGTCCGCTTCACCCCCGACGACGACCTGTGCGGCGACGCGGCCGCCGGCTTCGACTACACCGTCGAGGACCCGACCGGCCGCCGCGACACCGGCCACGTCACGGTCGACATCACCTGTGCGCCGGACGAGCCGGTCGCGGTCGACGACGACGTCACGGTCACCGAGGACGTGGACGCCGCGGTCGTGGACGTGCTCGCCAACGACACCGACGCCGACGGCGACGACCTCGCACCCGAGGTGGTCGGCCAGCCCGCCCACGGATCGGCCGAGGTGGCCGGCGGCGAGGTGACCTACACGCCCGACGCGAACTACTGCAACACCCCGCCGGGGACCGATCCCGACGCGTTCACCTACCGGCTCAGCCCGAGTGGTGCGCCGGCCACGGTCACCGTCGCGGTCACCTGCGTCGATGACGCGCCCCACGCCGTCGACGACGAGTACCTGCTCGACGAGGACGATGCGGCCACCGCGCTCACCGTCCTGGCCAACGACACCGACGTCGATGCAGGTCCGGTCGGCATCGCCGCGACCAGCCAGCCCGCCAACGGTGCGGTCGCCATCACCGGCGGCGGCACGGGCCTCACCTACGCACCGGCTGCGGACTACTGCAACGACCCGCCCGGTACGACGACCGACACCTTCACCTACACGCTCGCCCCCGGAGGGTCCACGGCCACGGTCAACGTGGTGGTCAGCTGCGTCGAGGACGCCGCCGTCGCGCACGACGACGAGGTCACGGTCGCCGAGGACGCCGCGCCGACCACGCTCGACCTTCTCGGCAATGACGAGGCCGGCGACGGCGCGTCCCCGACGGTCACCGCGGTCAGCCCGCCCGCGCACGGCACGGCCGTCCTCAGCAGCGGCACGGTGACCTACGAGCCGGACGCGAACTACTGCAACGAGTCGCCGGACGTCGACACCTTCACCTACACGATCTCCGGCGGCTCCTCGGCCGCGGTCGCCGTCCACGTCACCTGCGTCAACGACGCCCCCACGGCGGCGGAGGTCACCTTCGACGCCGCCAGCGCCGCGATCGGCAACACCCCGCTCGTCGTCGACGACCCGTCGGACGGCGCGCCCGTCGTGGGTGGCGCGCACAAGACGGTCACCGGCGACCTGCTCGCCGCCGCCTCCGACGTCGAGACGCCCGGCTCGGTGAGCATCGTCGCCGACACGCTCGCCACCGACCAGGGCGGCTCGGTCACCCTGGAGGCCGACGGCGACCTCACCTACACCCCGCCCGCGGGGTGCACCGGGACACCCGACACCTTCACCTACGAGCTGACCGACGGTGACGCCACGGGCCAGGCCGACGCGACCATCGAGTTCGCCGGCTGTGTCTGGTACGTCGACAACGACGCCGCCGGCGACAGCGGCACCGCGACCGCGCCCTTCGACACGCTGGCCCAGGCGGTAAGCGCCAGCGCCGCCGGCCAGACCCTGTACGTCGCCCGGGGCGACGGCTCCACGACCGGCTACGACGGGGGCGTCGCGCTCAAGGCGGACCAGCAGCTCGTGGGGACCGCGGCGGACCTCGAGGTCGACGGCTACCTGCTCGTCGCCGGCGACGCGGGCCAGCGGCCGGCGCTGACCCGCACGGGCGGCGACGTCGTCGACCTCGCCACCGGCAACCTGGTGACCGGTGTCGCCATCGACCCGTCCGGCGCCGGGAGCGGCATCGCCGGCTCGCCGGGCGACGGCAGCGTGAGCGTGACCGACGTCCGGATCGTCGACACCGGCACCGCCGGCACGCAGCCGGCGTTCGAGCTCAGCGGGACCTCCGGCACCTCCACGGTGACCGACCTGGTCGTCGACAACACCGACGCCACGGGCGCAGGCGGCGGCTCCACCGGCATCCGGCTCGCCAACGCCGGCACGGTCACCTTCAACGCGACGGGCACGACCACGGTCGCCACCCGCGGCGCACCGGCGGTCGACGTCACGGCCACGCCGGGCGCCCACCTCGCGCTCGACGCGGTGACCTCGATCGACAGCGCCACCGACGGCATCAACCTCGAAGGACTCCAGGCCGGGACCTTCACGGCCGACGGTGGCTCGATCACCGGCGCGGCGGGTGTCGCGTTCGACCTCGACGGCGGCAGCGGCGACGTGACCTGGGGCGGGACGATCGCGGACGGGACCGGCGCCAGCGTGGACGTCACCGGCCGGACCGGCGGCACCGTCGCCCTCGGCGGCTCGATCACCGACGGCGCGGACGCCGGGGGCGGCATCAGCCTCAGTGGCAACACCGGGGGCAGCACCGTCCTCTCCGGTGCCTCGAAGGTGCTGAGCACCGGCACCGGCGCGGGCGTCTCGATGGCGTCGAGCGACGGTCACGCGCTGCGGCTCACCGGTGGCGGGCTGGTGGTGACCACGACGACCGGCAAGGGCGTCGACGCGGTCGGCAGCGGCACGCTCGTCGTCAGCGGAGCCGGCAACCGGATCACCACGGGAGCTGCCCGGGCACTCGGTGTCGTCAGCACCGACATCGGCGCCGGTGGCCTCACCTTCGAGCGGATCAGCAGCAGCGGCGCCACCAACGGCATCGTGCTCGACACCACCGGGTCCGCGGGGTCCCTGACCGTCACCGGCACGGGCGGCACCTGCACCCCGGCCGACACGACTGGTTGCACGGGCGGGGAGATCGCCTCCACGACCGGGGCGGACAGCGCGTCCACGACGCCCACGGGCACCGGCATCGTGCTGCACGACACCCAGGCGCCGAGCCTGACCCGGATGTGGGTCCACGACCACAGCAACTACGCGGTGCGGGGCAGCAGCGTCCGTGGCCTGACCATCGCGAGCAGCGTGGTCGGCGGCGCCAACGGCGACAACGGCGCGGCGCCGTACGACGACTCGAGCATCCTGCTCACGGACCTCACCGGTGCGGCGTCGATCACCGGCACCGTCATCAGCGGCGGCTTCGAGGACAACCTCCGGGTCGCCAACGCGGGCGGTTCGCTGGACCGCCTGACACTCGACCAGGTGACCTTCCCGGCGGCCGGCAGCCGGCCGGCGAACGACGCACTGTCGGTGGAGTCCGCCAGCGGCGCCTCCGCGTTGAAGGTCACCGTCACCGACAGCACCTTCGAGAGCGCCAAGGGCGACCTGCTCCAGTTCTCGCACGGGGGGAGTGGCACGGGCGACCTCGTGGTGACGGGGAGCTCGTTCAGCGACAGCCACCCGGCGCTCGCGACCGGTGGCGGCGGGGTCACCCTGTTCCAGGCGGGCACCGCCGGGACGACCACGCTGAACCTGTCGGGCAACTCCTTCCGCGACGCGGCGGGCACGGCCGTGACGGTGGCCAAGGATGCCGGCGGGTCGGTGCAGCAGGGCACCTTCGCCAACAACACCATCGGCGTCAGCGGTGTCGCCAACTCCGGCTCGACCGGCGGCTCCGGCCTCCTGCTGCAGACCGTCGGCGGCGGGACCTCGACCTGGTCGGTGACCGGCAACCAGGTCCGCGGCTACAACAACTACGGCATCCTGGTGCAGGCCGGCGGCGGCGCGTCGGCGCAGTCCGGCACCTTCAACACCACCATCACGGGCAACACGATCGCCGAGCCGGGCACCGTGCTGACCGGCTTCTCCCGGCAGGGCGTCCACTACAACATCGGCACCGTGCCGGGGGACACCTTCCTCGCCTGCGCCGCGGTGTCGGGCAACACGCTGGCCGCCAGCGGCGCCGACTCGGTACCACCGACGGTCGATGCCGACATCCGGCTGCGCCAGCGCCAGTTCACCACGATCCGCCTGCCCGGCTACGGCGGCGCGGCCGGGGACGACGCGGCCGTGCAGGCGTTCGTCTCCGGCAACAACGGCGGCGCCCCGACCGTCGTCGCGACCGGGACGTCCGGCAGCGGGGGCGGCGGCTACACGGGTGGTGCGGCGTGCCCGACTCCCTGATCCCCGACACCGAGAAACGGAGCAACCGTGGCTGAACCCTTCCTCGGCGAGATCCGCCTGATGTCGATCGTCTTCCCCCCGCAGGGCTGGGCGCTCTGCAACGGGCAGTTCCTGCCGATCAACCAGAACCAGGCGCTGTTCTCGCTGCTCGGTACGACGTACGGCGGCAACGGCCAGACGACCTTCGCCCTCCCGGACCTCCGCGGCCGGGTCCCGATCCACACCGGCAACGGGCACACGCTCGGCGAGGCGGCGGGGGAGCAGGCCCACACGCTGACGGCCGCCGAGCTGCCCCAGCACACGCACCTCGTGCGGGCGTCCACCGCGGCGACCGGCGGCACCTCCAGTCCCGTGGGCGCCTACCTCGGCGGCGGCAACAACGTCTACCGCGAGGGCGGGAGCACGGTCGCGCTGGCCCCGGCGACGGTGACCGGCGTCGGCGGGAGCCAGGCACACCTCAACATGCAGCCCTTCCTGACGATCAGCTTCTGCATCGCCCTCGTGGGCATCTTCCCGAGCCGAGACTGAGGAGCGACGAGCGATGGCGCAACCCTATGTGGGCGAGATCCGCATGTTCGGCGGGAACTTCGCCCCGGCCGGCTGGATGTTCTGCGAGGGCCAGCTCCTGCCGATCAGCGAGAACGAGACCCTGTTCCAGCTGATCGGCACGACCTACGGCGGCGACGGCCAGAGCACCTTCGCGCTGCCCGACCTGCGCGGCCGGATCCCGGTCCACCAGGGCAACGGCTTCGTGCTGGCGGAGACCGGAGGCGTCGAGGAGGTCACCCTCACGGCCAACCAGATCCCGTCCCACACGCACCCCCTGCAGGTCGTCAACGGCCTGCCCGGCAACCAGGTCGACCCGACCGGCAACCTGCCCGCGATGTCGTTCAACGTGGTGCCGTACATCAACGACGCGCCGGCGGTGAGCCTGGCCGGCGGCGCCGTGCGCGGCGTCGGCGGCAGCCAGCCGCACACCAACATGCAGCCCTACCTCTGCATCAGCTTCATCATCTCGCTCTTCGGCATCTTCCCGAGCCCGAGCTGAGACCGGAACCGAAGGACAGAGACCATGGCCGACCCGTTCGTGGCCGAGATCCGCATCTTCCCGTTCAACTTCGCCCCGCGCGGCTGGGCGTTCTGCGACGGACAGCTGCTGCCCATCTCGCAGAACACCGCCCTCTTCTCGCTGCTCGGCACGACCTACGGCGGCGACGGCAAGAGCACCTTCGCGCTGCCCGACCTGCAGGGGAGCGTGCCGATGCACCCCGGACAGGGCCCCGGGCTGAGCCTGCACGACCTCGGCGAGCAGAGCGGGTCCGAGACGGTGACGCTGATCGAGTCGGAGATGCCGGCCCACAGCCACCAGCTGCGGACGAGCCCCGAGCCGGCCGACACCAACGCACCGGGCGCCTTCTCGACGCTGGCGACCTCGACCGGCGGCACGCTCTACCAGGCCACCGCGGACACCGACCTCGGTCCCGGTGCGCTCGCCACGGCCGGCGGCAGCCAGCCGCACAACAACATGCAGCCCTACCTGACGCTCAGCTTCTGCATCGCGCTGCAGGGCGTCTTCCCGCCGCGGGGCTGACCGGTGAGCACCGTCCTCTCCCAGGTGGGCCTGCGGGCCGTCGTACCCGACGACCACGAGCTCCTCGTCGCCGTGTACGCCGCCAGCCGCGCCGACGAGCTCGACCAGGTCGCCTGGCCCCCGGGCCAGCGTGAGGCCTTCGTGCGGATGCAGTACGACGCGCAGGACCGCCACTACCGAGCCGCCAGCCCCCACGGTCGCTTCGACGTGGTGGAGGTGGACGGGCGCCCGGCCGGCCGGCTGTACGTCGACGTGCGCGACGACGACGTACGGATCGTCGACATCGCCCTGCTCCCGGAGTTCCGCGGCCGGGGCATCGGCAGCGCGCTGCTCCGGCAGGTGCTCGCCGAGGCCGCGGCGCTGGGCCGCACGGCGAGCATCCACGTCGAGGTGCACAATCCGGCGGGTGCCCTCTACGAGCGGCTCGGCTTCCGTCCGGTCGCCGAGCGCGGCGTCCACCGGCTGCTGACGTGGTCAGCCGAAGGCGGCCTCGTAGCGGCCGTGGCCGATCGGCACGAGGAAGAGGTCGATCGTCCCGAGGTCGCCGTGCTCGACGCGGCGGACGGCCTGGCCGAGCCCGTCGGGGCCGTCGAGGACGAGCGCGAACTGGTGGCGGGTGGCCCCGTCGGGGCCGGGGCCACCGAGGTCCGGGCCGAGGGTGGCCTCGACCAGCACGAGGGCGACCCGGCCGCCGTCGGCGGTGGCGACCGTGAAGGTCTCGCCGATGCGTCCGGCGAAGTCGTCATGGGTGAGCCACTGCACGCGGCCACCGTACCGAGCAGGAGGAACTGATGTCCGACCTCACCCGCCGTGCCGTGATCGGTGCGAGCGCCACGGGGCTCGCCGCCACGGTCGTCGCCGTCGGCCCGCCCGCCACCGCCGCCCCGGCGCCGGCCGCCGCAGCCGTGCAGCCGGTCACCCGGGGCGCGACGCTCTACCGCCGCGGGCGGTTCGCGAAGCGTCGTACCCGCGCGTTCTGGGTCGCCGGCCCGGGCGTGCGGCTGTCCATGAAGCTCGTCGCCGTCACCGACCTCTCCTCGGGCGGTGCCCGTGGGTCGCTGCGCAGCTTCGAGCTGACCTTCCGCGCGCGCCGTCGGGGACCCGAGCAGGGCACCTACACCGTGAGCCGGAGCCAGTTCGCCGCGACCTCGCTCTTCCTCGTGCCGACCGACGCGTCGCGGCGCACCTACCGGGCCGTCGTCAACAACCGGTAGGAGCGGCTCAGCCACTAGCCTTGGCGGGTGAGCACCCGGGCCCAGCAGTACGCCGCCGACGTCGTCGCGCGGGAGCAGGTGACGCCGCACCTGGTGCGCCTCACCGTCGAGGTCCCGGGCTTCGCGTCCACGGGCATCGCCGACGAGTGGGTCGGCCTGGTCGTGCCCGGACAGTTCCAGAGCCGCTACTACACGGTGCGCTCCGTCGAGGGCTCGCGGCTGGTCCTCGACGTGGTGGTCCACCAGGTCGGCCTCGTCACCGAGTGGGCGTCCGGTGACCCGGTCGGCCAGCAGGTGACCATCACCGAGCCCAAGGGCTCCTTCCTGCCGCCGCCGGACGCCGGCTGGCTGCTCCTGGTCGGCGACCTCACCGCGCTCCCGGCCATGGCCCGGATCGCGGTCGAGCACGGGTCGGCCCTGCCGACGCGGATCGTCGCCGAGGTCCCCACCGACTCGCGCATCGACGGCTACTTCACCGACGGCGTCGAGGTCACCTGGCTGCCGACCGACGGGGACAGCCGGCTCGCGGAGGTCGTGGAGTCCCTCGACTTCCCCGAGGGCCCCGGCTACTTCTGGATGGCGGGGGAGTCCGCGCAGATGCGCGCCATCCGCAAGCACCTCATGCGGGAGCGCAAGCTCCCGAGCACCCAGTACGACGTGATGGGCTACTGGCGCTCGGTCGCCCAGCGTCAGCCGCGCGCCGTCGACCCGGGGCCGATCTGGCGTGCCGGGAAGGCCGCCGGCAAGTCCGACGAGGAGATCTGGGCCGACTACGACGCCGCACAGGAGGCCGGACGATGAACGACGAGTACGACGAGGTCGACGAGCTCGACGACGAGGACGAGTTCGACGAGGACTTCGGCGCGCTGCCGCCGCCGGCCGCGCCGGTCTTCGGCCTGGGCGACGTCCCCGAGGGCTACCGCAGCGGCTTCGCCTGCTTCGTCGGGCGCCCCAACGTCGGCAAGTCGACGCTGACCAATGCGATCGTCGGCCAGAAGATCGTGATCACCTCCGACAAGCCGCAGACCACGCGGACCGTGGTGCGCGGCATCGTGCACCGGCCCGACGGCCAGCTCGTGCTCGTCGACACCCCCGGCCTGCACCGCCCGCGGACCCTGCTCGGAGAGCGGCTCAACGACCTGGTGCGGACCACCTGGTCCGAGGTCGACGTGGTCGCCGTGTGCTTCCCCTCCGACGAGAAGATCGGGCCCGGCGACAAGTTCCTCGTCACCGAGCTCGCCAAGGTCCGCAAGACCACCAAGATCGCGGTCGCCACCAAGACCGACCTCGCCACCCCGGACCGGATCGCCGAGCACCTGCTCGACATCGCCGAGCTGGGCCGCGAGACCGGCACGGACTGGGCCGAGATCGTGCCCGTGTCGTCCGTAGGCGGCGACCAGGTCGACCTGCTCGCCGAGCTGCTCGTCGGCCTGATGCCCGAGGGACCCCCGCTCTACCCCGACGGCGACCTCACCGACGCACCCGAGGAGATCCTCGCCGCCGAGCTGATCCGCGAGGCCGCCCTCGACGGCGTCCGCGACGAGCTCCCGCACTCCATCGCCGTGGTCGTCGAGGAGATGGGCCTGCGCGAGGGCCGCCCCGACGACAAGCCGCTGCTCGACATCCACGCCAACCTGTACGTCGAGCGTGACTCCCAGAAGGGGATCATGATCGGCAAGAAGGGCGCCCGCCTGCGCCAGGTCGGCACGACCGCGCGGCAGCAGATCGAGGCGCTCCTCGGCACGCCGGTCTACCTCGACCTGCACGTCAAGATCGCCAAGGACTGGCAGCGGGACCCGCGCCAGCTCCGCAAGCTGGGTTTCTAGTTCTTCGCGCGAGCGCGTCTCCGCCGCGATGACGGGGGCAGCGAGCTGCCGTCGCGCGGCTCCCGCCGCGCTGCCGCGCCGCGGTTGCCTCCGGCGGATGGCTGAGTCTGCCTGGCGGCAGGCCGACAGTGGTCGCTCAGTCGGGGGCCCAACAGCGGCCGAAGGCCTGCCCCATGTCCCACTGCTCCTTCGTGGGCCACTCGTAGCCCCACTCGAAGGTCAGCGGGTCCTCGGCGACGTCGGCCGCTGCGTCCTCGCACTTCGTGCGACCGGCGGCGCGGACCTTCTTCTCCCCGGGGTACTTCCCCTCCTCGAAGACGACCACGTCGATCGCGCGCCACGAGTGCTTCGCGGAGCACAGCACGCGCTCGAAGTTCTTCGCGTCCGGCGCCGCGGTCCCGCACATGGCGTACTGCTTGCGGCCCTTGGACGTGCCGAGCACGCCCTTGAGGCCGGCCTTCAGGTCGGCGAGCGTGGAGGTGCCGGCGAGGACCACCGCGTCGCAGCGGTACCAGGCGGCGCCCGCATCGGAGTCCTCGAGGGTGGGGGTGTACCAGGTCGGCCGGATCATGGAGAGCCGGAGCTGCTCGACGCTGCCGCCGACGTACGACTTGAGCGCCCGCGGGCAGGCGGTGGCGACCTGGGCGCGGACCCGGTCGGAGTCGACCGCGAGCAGGTGGCCGTCGACGACGGCGTCGATCGAGCCGACCGCGACCGTCTCGGTGGTGTGGCCCTTGGTGCAGGCGACCGGCGCGGACTCGGAGGTCGCTGCGATGGCCTCCTCGTAGGTCAGCGAGTAGCAGGCGCCGACCTTCGGCGCGGCGGGCGGCTCCGCGGCCGGCTTCTGCGTGGCGGCGGGCTTCTCCTCCCGCGTCTCCGGCTCGTCGCTGCTACAGGCCGCGAGCGCCGCGGACAGCCCGAGGGCCAGCGCCGCGGACAGCAGGCGCCGGGTCGTGGGGGTGTGGGGGGTGGTGCGCATGCCTCGGTCTCGTTGCTGCCTGGTCACTACTTGGTCGTCTTCGCCCAGCACACCGACCGGCGGATGCCGGCCTTCCACTCGGCCTGGTGGAAGAAGGTGAAGCCGTACTCGAACTCCGCCGGGTAGTTGAGCCACGCCTTCACCGAGTTGGCGCAGAACGACCGGGTCCGGCTCTCCATCACCCGGTCGCCCGGGTACTCGTCCTCGGGGGCACCCAGCTTGACGGTCGTGACCGCCCGCCAGTCGTGCTTCTGGGAGCAGGGCACCTTCTCGCCCGCCGCCACCGACGGCCCGGAGGCACAGCTGAGCCAGCTGTCGTTGGGCCGGCCCGACAGCATGCCGCGCGCCGTCTCGGGCAGCGGCCGGTACTCCGGGCTGGAGCTGTTGCCGCCGATCACGTCGCAGCGGTACCAGCGCGCACCCTTGCCCCACGCCTTCTCCGACGGGCGGAACCACGCCCAGCTGAGGGTCGTGCGGAGCACGAGGCTCTCGTCGGCGCCGACGAACTCGGCGAACTTCGTCGAGCAGGTGCGGTAGGCGTAGGTGCCGAGGGCGGTGTCGTCGTAGTCGACGTCGTCGAACTCGCCGGGGAGCTCGCCGACGGCGAAGGTCTCGGCGGTGTGCCGGGTCGCGCAGTCGACGGTCTTCGTCGCGTTGGCGGCCTTCGCGACGTCGTCGGGGGTGAGGTCGCGGCACACACCGCTGTCCGGCAGCGCCGTGGAGTCGACGAGGTCGGGGTCGGTGTTGCCGCCCTGGGCCTCCGATCCGCAGGCCGCGAGGGAGGCGCCGAGGAGGGTGAGCACGAGCACGGCGACGGCGCGTCGCAGCAGCATCGCAGTCCTCCTCGTCCCGTGTCCCCCGGTCCGCGCGGCCGTCCCGGTGCGGTCCGGGTCAGCTCGTCAGCAGTGCCGCGATAGTAGCGCCCAGCGCGTAGGCGGCCTCGCTCGCGGCGTCGTCGACCTCGCCGAGGACACCCAGCACGTCGTACCCCTGCTTCCAGCCGAGCGCCCCGACGATCGACTGGACCGAGCGCTGGGCGCCGGTCAGGTCGTAGCGCCCGTGCAGCCAGAGGCCGTACGGGCGTCCGGCGGTCGCGCCCGCGCCATCGGCCGGGGCGCCGGTGGGGTCGAGGGCGCCGCCGACCGCGAGGAAGGTCGAGTCGAAGAAGTGCTTGAGGGCGCCGCTCATGTAGCCGAAGTTGGCCGTCGTGCCGAGCACGTACCCGTCGGCCGCCAGGACGTCGTCGGCGGTCGCCTCGAGTGCGGCGCGCACCTCGACCTCCACGGCACCGGCAGCCTGCACGTCCTCGTCGTGGGCGCCCGCGACGACCCGGTCCAGGAGGGCCTGCATCGAGCGGCTGGGGGAGTGGTGGACGACGAGGAGGCGGGGCACGCCGTCAGCCTAGGTCGATCCGGACATACTGGCCCGGTGGCGACTCGGCGACGCACTCTCCTGGCCATCACGCTCCTGGTCGGGGGAGGTGTGCTCGGCGCGTGCGCCGAGGACCACCCGGTCGAGGCCGGCGACGTCGTCGCGGCCGGTGGCCAGCCGATCCGCACGCCCGCCTTCGACGTCCGACTCCCCACGGGGACCCTGGAGGTGCGCCTGCGGGCCGCGACGCCGACCGTGTCCGCGTCCGACACGGCCGAGGGTGAGGACCTGCCGGCCGTCGACGGGGTGCGCTACCTCGGCGTCGGCTGGGACCTGCGCCCGACGGGCACGCCGCCCGGGTCGGCCGGCCTGTTCGCCGGCGTCGGCGAGCGGCCGACGCTCACCCTGGTCGGCGAGGGCGAGCGGATCGACCTCGCCGTGCGCGACGCCGCCGCAGGAGTCTTCGCGGCCGTTCCGGAGGACCTGCCGGAGACCGGCCACCTCGAGGTCGGCTTCGACGGCGTCGTCCAGCAGGTCTCCCTCGACGGCTACGAGGTGGAGCCCGGCGCCGCAGCCGCGCTGTACGACGACCCGCCGGCCGGGCGGCAGGAGCAGGACTGCTCGGGGTCGGCCGCCGAGGTCGGCGTCACGCTGGACCAGACCTGTGGCGCACTGCTCGTCGAAGTGCCGTGGGCGCCCGAGGCCGGCTGGGCGCCGACCGGCACGACCTGGGCGGCGATCCGGCTCGAGGCCCGCCTCGACACGGCGGAGGTCGGCCGCGGGACCGGCGCGGCGTCGTACACGGTGACGGGGGCGGAGGTCACCGCGACCCTCGGCGGGGAGCCGCCGGTCGCCACGCTCGAGCGCCCGGCCACCGGCGCCGGCGACACGAATGCCTGGCTGGTCTTTGCGGAGCCGGACGCGCCGGCGGACCTCGCGGTCACCGTGGAGTACGCCGCCGACCGGACCTCGGGGAGCGAGGGCCGGCCGGCGACGACCAGGTTCACGACGACGTCAACCACGCGGGTGACGCCCTGACCGACGGTCCGGTCAGGCGGTCTTCCAAGGGGAGTTGAGCCCGCCCACGAGGCGGCTCTGGTCGGGCCAGCGGCCGTTGGGCAGCCCGAACTCCTGGTCCTGGAGCGTGGCGTGCAGGCCGTCCCAGTCGCCGGCCGAGGCGACATTGAGCGTCACCCAGTAGTTGGCCCACGTCTGCACGATGCCCGCGATCGCCTCGATGCAGCCGGCGAGCGTCTTGGCGACGACGCCGACACCGAGCGTGACCCAGTTGCCCGCGTCGCCGAGCTCGGCGTCGCCCTGGATGAACTTCGTGCCGAGGCCGACGAGGCCCTTGGCGGTGTCGACCCAGAACTTGAGCAGGTTGGTGCAGTTGTCGTCGAGCAGGTCGGCCGACTTCTGCATCATGGTCTGCATCGACACGAGCGCCTTGTGCTGCTTCTCGGACAGGACGATGAAGTTGTTGAAGCCCTCGCCGGTCCACTTGGCCTTGAGGTAGGTGTTGACGGTGGCGATCGTCTCCCCGTCGTTCGGGCCGAGCGCGCGGCTCGCGTCGCGGTAGTTCGACGCGATCTGGCTGATCAGCAGGGGGTCGCCGAAGAAGCCGCCGATGGTGGTGCGCAGGTCCTCGAGGAACTTCTCGAACTCGTCCCAGGTGTCCTTGCAGAACTGCTCGAACTTGTCCTCGATCTGGTCGCCGATCGCCCAGCCGACGATGCCGCCGACGATGCCGCCGCCGAGCAGGCCGAGCAGTCCGCCGATCTCGGAGGCGTGGCTGCTCGCGAAGGACGCGAGCTCCTTGAGCCAGTACTCGATGCTGTCGGCGATGTAGTCGACGCACTCGTTGACGAGGGTCAGGATCGTCTCGCGGGTGTCGCTGGTCGTCAGGTCGACCGCCGGGGGAGTGGGTGCGCCCATCAGTGGATGTCCAGGTTCTTGAAGTTGTCGCCGACGGTCTGGTCGGTGCCGACCGCGTCGTTCGCGGTCTCGACGAGGCCGTTGGCGATCTGGGTGAGGATGTACTGCCCGTCCTGGGTGGCTCGGTAGAGGACCTTGTTGATGTCCTCGTGCATCGAGCCGACGGTGTAGAGGGTGTCGGTGACCCCGAAGATCCACGGCTTGCCGTAGCCGACCGCGATCAGCGGCCGCGCCGTGGCCAGGTCCTCCGCCTCGGCGTCGAAGTGGTGGGAGGCCTCGATCAGCCGCGCGGGCGCCATCTCGAAGCGGTCGCCCCAGCCGCCGGGCGGCGGGTGCTCCTCGCCGTAGCCCTTCGGCGGCTCGGGGTAGAGGACCGTGGGCGGCTGGACCTGGAAGTGCCCGCCGCTGAAGCTGTTGTCGCCCTCGAAGTTGTACTCGTCGTCGTCGACCATCAGATGCTTCCCTTCTCTCGCAGGTCGTGGAACGCCTCCCGCAGTGCGTAGTGCGCGAGCTCGACGCCGGTGGAGGCCAGCCAGTCGCCGTCGACGGTGATCTCGCCCAGCCCTCCGGCGACCGACGCCGCCACGGTGACCTCGCCGTCGCGCGAGGTGCCGCGAACCGTCCGGAAGCCGCGGTCGTACGCCGCTCCGCCCGGGTCGGGCACCGGCTGCGACGGGATCTCGATCGGCCGGAAGCGCGGACGTGGTGGCACGGTCAGCGCGCGGCGGCCCTCGACGATCGCCCGCCCGCGCTCCTCCTCCTCGGGGGTCGGCACCCGGTCGCGCCACTTCTCCTCCGCCGCCTCGGCGAGGCGGGCCAGCGAGGCGCCGGTGTGGGCGGCGCGCACGGCTCGGGTGAAGGCGTCGGGCGTGCGCAGCCCGTCGAGGTGCTCCACGCGGGAGGTGATCACCCACCCGCTCGCGTCGACGTCGAGGCTGATCGCCCCGGTGGGGTCCTGGCCCGTCGACGGCTCGTCGTCGGGGAAGCGGTCCGCGCCGCGACGCTGGCGGAGGTAGGCCAGCCGCTGCTGCAGGCCCGGGTCGGTCGTTGGGGGCACCGGGAGTCCTTCTGTCGTTTCGCGATGGGGTGACGCGCTGGACGAGGTCGGCCTACCCGTGCCGATCGCGGCGAAACCGCACCGTCCGGCCGCACGGGCCGCGCCGGCTCCTGTTAGAGTGGCGACGTCATGATGCGAGCCCTCCTTCTTAGCGGCCGCAGCGAGGTCTGAAGCCGGACCCCTCGTTGCGGAGTGAGTCGCGCGCCCGGCGCCCCCTCTTGAGAACTCACCAACCCGAGGAAGTCATGACCAAGCCGAGCGTCACCATCCCCACCCAGCAGCCGTCGGGGATGCCGTACCACCGCTACACCGCCTTCGAGCCCGTCACGGTGCCGGACCGCACCTGGCCGGACCAGAAGATCACCCACGCGCCGCGGTGGCTCTCCACCGACCTGCGTGACGGCAACCAGGCCCTCATCGACCCGATGAGCCCGTCGCGCAAGCTGAAGATGTTCGAGCTCCTGGTGAAGATGGGCTACAAGGAGATCGAGATCGGGTTCCCGGCCGCGAGCCAGACCGACTTCGACTTCGTGCGCCAGCTCGTCGAGGAGGACCGCATCCCCGACGACGTACGCGTGTCCGTGCTGACCCAGGCCCGTGAGGACCTGATCGCGCGCACCGTCGAGTCGCTGCAGGGCGCCGACAAGGCGACCGTGCACCTCTACAACGCGACCGCGCCGCTGTTCCAGCGGGTCGTCTTCGGGGTGACCGAGGCCGAGTGCATCGCGATCGCGACCCGCGGCACCGAGTGGGTCATGAAGTACGCCGACCAGCTGCTGCCGGGCACCGACTTCGGCTACCAGTACAGCCCGGAGATCTTCACCCAGACGCCGACCGACTTCGCGCTCGAGGTCTGCGAGCGGGTCTCCGACGTGTGGCAGCCGGAGGAGGGGCGCGAGATCATTCTCAACCTGCCGGCAACCGTCGAGATGTCGACGCCCAACACCTACGCCGACCAGATCGAGTACTTCTCGCGCCACCTGACCCGGCGCGCCCACTCGGCGATCAGCCTGCACCCGCACAACGACCGCGGCACGGCCGTCGCTGCGACCGAGCTGGCCCTGATGGCCGGCGCCGACCGGGTCGAGGGCTGCCTGTTCGGGCACGGCGAGCGCACGGGCAACGTCGACCTGGTGACCCTGGCCATGAACCTGTTCAGCCAGGGCATCGACCCGCAGGTCGACCTGTCCGACATCGACGAGGTCCGCCGCACGGTCGAGTACTGCACCCAGCTGCCGGTGCACCCGCGCCACCCGTACGCCGGCGACCTCGTCTACACCGCCTTCTCCGGCTCCCACCAGGACGCGATCAAGAAGGGCCTGGAGGACCTCGACCGGATCGCGGCCGAGCAGGGCAAGCCGGTCGGTGAGATCCCGTGGGAGGCGCCGTACCTGCCCATCGACCCGAAGGACGTCGGCCGGACCTACGAGGCGGTGATCCGGGTCAACAGCCAGTCCGGCAAGGGCGGCGTGGCCTACGTGCTGAAGGCCGAGCACAGCCTGGACCTGCCGCGCCGCGCGCAGATCGAGTTCAGCCGGGTGATCCAGCAGCACACCGACGCGCAGGGCGGCGAGGTGACGCCCGAGGCCATCTGGGCGATCTTCCGCAAGGAGTACCTCGACCGCGAGGAGCCCTACAGCCTGATCGCCTTCACCTCGACGGCCGACGAGGGCGGCGACGACCGCCAGGAGGTGCAGCTCCGCGTCCGCGGCGAGGAGCAGACCTTCATCGGCCTGGGCAACGGCCCGGTCGCGGCCTTCGTCGACGGTGTGCGCCAGGCCGGCGCCGACATCCGGGTGCTCGACTACGCCGAGCACGCGCTGTCGTCCGGCGGTGACGCGGTCGCCGCGGCCTACGTCGAGTGCGAGATCGCCGGCGAGATCGTGTGGGGCATCGGCATCCACCACAACATCGTCACGGCCTCGCTCCGTGCGGTGGTGTGCGCGGCCAACCGGGCCCGGGGGACCACGATCCCCGCGACGCCGATCGCGCCGGTCGGCTGACGGGCGGCTGAGGAGCAGATGACGGGACGGGCGGCCCTGGCCTCCGAGCAGGTCGGGCAGTACTTCGTCGAGAGCGCTCGCGGACGCGACCGCCTCGAGTTCACCGAGTACGGCGCCGGCGAGGCCTGGGTCGTCCTCGTCCCCCCGCTGCTCGTGCCCCGGCGGGTGCACGACCACGCGGCCCGGACCCTCGCCGCGGCGGGTCTGCACGTGCTCGTGCTCGACCCGCTCGGCCACGGGGGATCGGACCGCCCGGCCGACCCGCTCGCCTACTCCGTGACGGCCTTCGCCGAGCAGGTCGTGGCGCTGCTCGACCACGTCGGCGCCACGCGTGCGGTCGTCGGTGGCAGCTCGCTGGGCGCCAACGTGGCGCTCGAGGTCGCCGTCCTCGCGCCCGAGCGGGTCGCGGGCCTGCTGCTCGACGGACCGGTCCTCGACAACGCGCTGGCCGCGCAGCTCGCCGTCCTCGGACCGGTCATGTACGCCGCCCGCTTCGCGCCCGTCCCGCTCAGCCTGCTGCGCCTCGCCTCCCGGCCGTTGCCCGCGCGGGTCCTGCCCGAGTGGCTGCGCCTGGCCCGGGAGACCCTCGACCAGAGGCCGGGCACGGTGGCCGCGGTGATCCACGGCGTCCTGTTCGGGCGGCTCGCGCCGTCGTCGGCCGAGCGGTCGGCGATCACCGCCCGTGCGCTGGTGCTGTCCCGCACCCGCGACCCGTTCCACCCGGTCGGCGACGCCGAGATGCTGCTCGCCGAGATGCCCGCCGCCAGCCTCGAGCAGGCCCACATGCCGCTCGAGTGGCGGCGTCGCCCCGAGCGCCTGGACCTGGTGGTCAGCCGGTTCGCGCGGGAGTGCTCGCGCGGCTCGCTCCGCGCGCGTCGTACCCGCTCGTCGTAGGGACGACTCGGGCCGATCTGTCGATTCGCCTGCGCTAACCCCTTCCGCTTGGAAGGATCGCGCCCATGACCCCCCTCGACTCTCGGATCTTCGGCATGCCCGCGCTCCGTCGCCTGCTCGCCGTCCTCGCCCTCGCCGTCGCCGTCCTGCTCTCGTCCGCCGGGATCGCCTCGGCCCAGAACTGGTCCCTCGCCGACCCCAAGGGCGACGTCGTGTCGATCACCGAGGACGCGTCCGAGCCGGTGCCGGCGCCGAACCGGCGCGCTGGCGACGTGTGGCGGACCTCGGTCAGCCACACCGCCACCAAGGTCGTCATCCGGGTCACCATGCAGGCCGTCCCGACGCGGGACTGGAGCGCGTTCGCGCAGATCCGCACGCCGCGGACGTCCTTCGACCTAGTGCAGTTCAAGTTCGACGGCTTCCGCGGCCTGTCCTTCTCGAAGACCAACGGCTCCGGCGCGGAGATCCGCTGCCGCGGCAAGTCCTCGCGGATCGACGGCACCGCGCTCGTGCTCACCGTCCCGCGCACCTGCCTCGGCAACCCGGCGAGCGTCCGGGTCGGCGTCGGCGTCGTCGTCTACGACCAGGACATGGAGATCATCTACGCCGACGACGCGCTCCGCCGCGGCATCGGCCTCGACGACCTCCGCCTGTCCCCGCTCATCCGCCGCGGCTGAGGCCCACGATGCAGGGAACCGCGCTGCACCGCGCGCTCGCGGTGCTGGTCCTCGCCGGCGCGCTGCTCGTCACCTCGGCGGGCGTCGCGTCCGCCGAGAACTGGTCGCTCGCCGACCCCAAGGGTGACGTCGCGTCGATGACGCTCGACGACTACGAGGACGGCAACGCCCCGACGCCCTCCCCGGACCGGAGGATCGGCGACGTGTGGCGGACGTCGATCGGCCACACGTCGCGCAACGTGGTCGTCCGGATCACCATGCAGCAGGTGCCGCGGGGGGACTGGTCGGCGTTCGCCCACATCGTGACCCCGCGGGCGCAGTTCTTCGTGATCCAGTCGAAGTACGAGGACTACCGCCAGCTGATGCTGCTCAAGGCCAGTGGCCGCGGCGGCGTGGTCAAGTGCCGGGCCAAGTCCTCGCGGATCATCGGCAGCGCCCTCGTGCTGACGATCGCCCGCAGCTGCCTCGGCCGGCCCGCGTCGGTGCGGGTCGGAGCCCAGGTCAGCGTGTACGACGCCGACACCGAGACCGTCCACATGGACGACGCACTGCGCCGCGGCTGGAGCGACGTGCCCCGCCTCTCGCCGCGCATCCGTCGCGGCTGAGCCCGACCATGAAGGGAGCCTCGATGACCATCTTCAGCCGACTCCTCGTGACGTGTTGCGTCACGGTTGCCCTCGTCTGTGCGTCCGCAGCGGGTGCCCACGCGGCGTCCTGGACGCATCGCGACGCTGCGCGCGACGTCGTCAAGGTCGTCCAGGATGGCGAGGTGCGTCCGGTTCCGGACCGGCGTGCCGGTGACATCAGGACTGTCGTGGCACGACACCTGAGCACGACAGTCGTCGTTCGGTTCACCATGGCCACGCCCCTGCCGCGCGGTCGCTGGTACTTCTCGATGAACGTCGACACGCGAGCGCAGACCTACGGGATCTATGTCAGCGGTCGCGGTGGGGCCGCGGACCGACCGGCGTTCTCCCGGCAGGGACCTGGCGGTGACGACGCCGTCTGCCGGCGGCTGCGCGTCGTCGTGGACCAATCGTCGTCGTCGGTGAAGGTGGTCGTCCCGCGGGCGTGCATCGGACGGCCGCGCGTGGTGAGGGTGGCCTTGGACCTTGCGACCTACGTGGGCGACACGACCTACCAGGACGACGGACTGCAGCGAGCTGCCTTCGGCAATGTGTACTCGCCGTTCCTGCGCCGCGGCTGACGCCCGCCGCACGCTGCCTCAGCAGCCGGCGGCGTACACGTAGCAGCGGAGCGCGGGCTCCTTCTTCAGCAGGGGCGCGCCGCTGAGGGTCACGCTCGGGACCACGGTCAGCAGCAGGTTCGGCAGCGCGGTGAGGATCGGCGCGAAGCCGGCGACGTCCGCGGGGTCGATCCCGGGCATGTACAGCTGCGAGCACCACTTCCGGTCGACCCGGGAGGCCCGTGCCGGCCCGTCGTGGGTGAGCGCGTCCATCACGATCGCGTACGTCGCCGGGCTGACCGTCCCGGTCATCACGTGCTCGTAGGGGTCGAGCGGGCAGACGTCCTGGACCCGGACGTTCACGATCCGGCCGGCGCCGGTCGTCAGGCCGGAGGACGGCGGCGGGACGACGACCTCGTCGAGCATCGTGTAGACGTTCGTGTAGTCGATGCCGGCGAAGGTCTCGGCCCGGCTGTTGAGCGCCTTCATGAACGCCGATCCGGCCCGCTGCTGCCACACCGCGGGCACGCACGTCGTCAGCCCGGTGATGCAGCCGGCCAGCACGGTGGTGCCGTGGTTGGACGGCGCCATGCCGATCACCTCGGCGACCTTGGCGCGGGTGTCGGGCCAGAACCGCAGCGCCCAGCGTCCGCTCATGCCGCCCTGGCTGTGGCCGAGGATCGCGATCCTCCGGCCGGTGCGCGCGTACATGCGCCGGATCGCGTTGACGAGGTACTCGCCGGCCACCTGGATGTCGCCGAAGGTGTGGTACGGCATCGTGACCGTGCAGTGGTAGCGGCGCTGCTTCGTGAAGACCTTGGCCCAGTTCCACGAGTAGTTCTCCTCCGGCGTCACGCTGGTCGCCGGGTTGAGCAGGACGGGCCGTGGCCCCGCCTTCGGGTCGCCGTGGCACTGCAGCGCCGCGTCGAGGGTGGCTGCCGGCACGGTCAGCCGCGGCCCCGGCCGGTCGAGCGGCGCGTACGACGGCGAGGTGGTGTCGGCCCGCGCCGGGGCCGGCGCCAGGGTGGCCCCGGCGGTGAGCGAGGCGGTGAGCAGGAGCAGGCAGGTCAGCAGGCGGCGCACACCACGACAACTCGGCGTACGACCGGCGCGTTACGACGTCCGGCGCCGACCGTCAGCGGCCGACCTTCTCCGGCTGCAGCCGCATCTCCTCGTGCATCCGCTCGCGCACGTTGCCGCGCAGCTGGACCGCGGACTCGCGGATCGCGTCCGAGATCAGCTCGTGCACCCGGGGGTCGGCGAGCCCGCCCTGCAGGATCCGCAGGACCGTGTCGCTCACCAGCCGCACGATGTCGTCGTGGAAGGGGACGAACCTCAACCGGCCGGCGGCCTGGTCCTCCCGGATCAGCTCCACGATGAGCGCATCGAGCTCGGCCCGGTTCTCCTCGATCGCCGCGGAGACGTGCTCGGCGTAGTTGCCGGTCTGGACGACGGCGATCACCTCGTCGAGCACCGCCACCGTGACCGGTCGCTTGATGATGTTGACGATCGTCTCGGTGAACCTGCCGACGATGTAGGCCGTGGCGCGGTCGCCGAAGGCCCGGTCGGCGGCGCGGCCGAGGCGGGCGAGGATGATCACCACCCGCAGCAGCCGGAACGAGCGGAAGGCCGGGTCGGAGAGCGGCACCATGCCGAGGACCTCGTACCAGTACGAGCGCAGGAACCGCCAGCCCATGCCGGAGCGCCGCCAGCGCCACACGAACTCGACGGCGAAGATCGCGCAGATCGCGTAGTCGAGGTGGACCACGCGCTCGTGCACCTCGGGGTCGACGTCCCAGAAGGTGATCCACACCAGCAGGCCCACCGACACGATGGCGAGCAGCAGCATCAGCCAGTCGACGAAGGTCACCGGAGGCGCCGCCGGCTTGCCCGGTCGACGAGGAGGTCCGTTGCCGTGCGGGGTGGCGGCGGCGTCCAGTGCGCTCATGGGCGCAGAATAGGAGAGTGGTCCTCTACCGTGACGAAGCGATCGTGCTGCGCACCCACAAGCTGGGCGAGGCCGACCGCATCATCACGCTGCTGACCCGCGACAACGGCCGGATCCGCGCGGTGGCCAAGGGCGTGCGTCGTACGACGTCGCGGTGGGGCTCGCGGCTCGAGCCGTTCACCCACGTGGACCTCCAGCTCGCCGAGGGCCGCAACCTCGACACCGTCACCCAGGCCGAGACCCGCGGAGCGTACGCCGCCCCGATCGGCTTCGACTACGAGCGCTACACCGCCGGCACGGCGATGCTCGAGACCGCCGAGCGGCTGGTGGTCGAGGAGCGCGAGCCGGCGCGCCAGCAGTTCGCGCTGCTGCTCGGCGGGCTGAACGCGATGGCGGGCGGCCAGCGCTCGCCCGGCCACGTGCTCGACTCCTACCTGCTGCGGGCGCTCGCGATCGCCGGCTACGCGCCGGCCTTCGTCGACTGTGCCCACTGCGGCCGGCCGCCGGTCACCGCGACCGGCGAGCTGGTCAGCCACCGCTGGTTCAACCCGTCGATGGGCGGTGTGCTGTGCTCGACCTGCCGCATCCCGGGCTCGGCCTCGCCGGCCCCGGAGACCCTCACCCTGCTGGGCGCCCTGCTGGCGGGGGACTGGACGGTGATCGAGGCCGCCGAGCCGCGCCACGTGAAGGAGGCCACCGGCCTGGTCGCCGCCTTCGTGCAGTGGCAGCTGGAGCGGGGGCTCCGGTCGCTGGCCTACGTCGAGCGCTGACAGACTGGCACCCGTGAGTCGCTCCTCCCGTCGTACCCGTGCCGCCGCGGCGGCCGCTCGTCCCGAGCCCCTGCCGCCGACCCCGCACCCCTCGGGCGCGACGCCGCCGCCGCTCCCTCCGGAGCTGGTGCCGAACCACGTCGCGATCGTGATGGACGGCAACGGCCGGTGGGCCAAGGAGCGTGGCCTGCCGCGCACGCGCGGTCACGAGGAGGGCGAGTCCAGCCTGTTCGACGTCGTCGAGGGCGCCATCGAGATCGGCGTGAAGGCGGTCTCGGCGTACGCCTTCTCGACGGAGAACTGGTCGCGCAGCCCCGACGAGGTGAAGTTCCTGATGGGCTTCAACCGCGACGTCGTACGCCGCCGCCGCGAGGAGATGCACGAGCGCGGCATCCGGGTCCGGTGGGCGGGCCGCGCCCCGAAGCTCTGGAAGTCGGTCATCGACGAGCTCCGCACGACCGAGGAGCTCACGAAGCACAACGATGTCCTCACCCTGACGATGTGCGTCAACTACGGCGGGCGCTCCGAGCTGGGCGACGCGGCCCGGGCGCTGGCCCGCGACGTCGCGGCCGGCAGGGTCAACCCGGAGCGGGTCGACGATCGCACGCTGGGGCGCTACCTCTACGTGCCGGAGCTGGCCGACGCCGACCTGATCTGGCGCACGTCGGGGGAGCAGCGGCTCTCGAACTTCATGCTCTACCAGGCGGCGTACGCGGAGTTCGTCTTCAGCGACGTGCTCTGGCCCGACGTCGACCGGCGGCACCTGTGGGCGGCCATCGACGAGTACGCCCGGCGGGACCGCCGCTACGGCGGCGCCGTGCCCAACCCGACCTGACGCCTCGCCGCCGTCGGGGGCTTCCACGGACTGGACGCCCCCTCGCCACATCAGAGAACCCTCACTAGTTTTCGGGTACTCGTTGGGCCCGCCATGGGGATGCACGGCGCCGGACGCGCCGGGCATGGGCTCGGACCCAGGGAGGGAGACCCAGATGATCCGTGCTGCAGTGAAGCTGCTGCTCGCACTCACGCTCACGCTCGGAGGTGTGGCCACGGTGGCCGCGCCGACCCCGGCGCAGGCCGCGGCGACCGCGGCCGCCGACTGTTCGGCGACCGCCGCCCGCGTCGCCGTCTTCACCGACCGGCTCGCCGACGTCCGGGCCCGGCACACCCGTGCCGTCAACCGGACCCGGGAGCTGCGTCGTACCGTCACCAGGCTGCAGCGCAGCGTCGACGCGCACCGCACCCAGCGCAAGGTCCGCAAGCTCCGCCACGCCCGTGCCGAGCTGCGGGCCAGCCAGGCCCGGGTGCGCACCATCGGCGGCATCGCCAACCGGACCCGCGACAACCTCGTCGCGGCCCGCATCGCGCACCGCCTCTGCACCGCCCCGCCGGAGGAGGCCGAGACCGAGCTGCTCGACATCCTCGACCTGCTCGGGCTCTCGCCCCTGCTGGAGATGATCGGCCTGCCGGCCCTGCTGCAGTCGCTCGGCGTCGTCGACCTGCTCGACTCGCTCGGCCTCGCCGACATCCTCGAGAACCTCGGCCTCGGCAGCCTGATCGGCCGCTGAGGTTCGCCACGCACCTACCGGAATCGTCGTCGCCCGCTGCTCCTGGCGACGAATCCGGTTGGTGCGTGGCTCCTCGGGTGCGGAGCGGACCGGCTAGTGCTCGTCGTAGTGGGCGCCGTGCGCGGCGTGGCGGTGCCCGTCGTGCACGTAGTCCACGTGGTCGTCGTGGGGCACGGCGAGGTGGCCGCAGCCCGGGCCGTGGTCGTGCGGGTGCTCGGCGCAGGCCTCGTGCTCGGGGAGCTCCCCGGCGGGGAAGGGCTCGCGCAGCCGCGCCCGGTGGCGGGTCCAGATCCCGATCGGCCAGGCCACGATGTAGCAGGCGAGGGCCAGCAGGACGATCGTCGGGCCCGGCGCCACCGTGGCCTTGTACGACGCGAAGGTGGCCACCACGAGGCCGCCCACCGAGGCCAGCGTGCCCAGCGCCATGGCGGCGGCGATGGTGGTGCGGAAGGAACGGGTCAGCTGCTGCGAGGTGGCGACCGGCACCACCATGAGCGCGGAGACCAGGAGCAGGCCGACCGTGCGCATCGCGACGGTGACGCTGACCGCGGCGAGCACCGCCACGAGCACGTTGTAGGCGCGCACGCGCAGCCCGGCCACGCGCGCGAACTCCTGGTCCTGGGCGACGGCGAACAGCTGGGGGGCGAGGCCCACGCACAGGCCGACGACGGTGATCGCGAGGACCATCGTGAGGATCAGGTCGTCGACCGAGATGGTGGTCAGCGAGCCGAAGAGGTAGCGGTTGAGCGACGCGGCGCTCTCGCCGCCGAGGCCGGTGAGGAAGATGCCGCTCGCCAGGCCGCCGTAGAAGAGCAGGGCGAGCGCGACGTCGCCGTTGGTCTGGCCGCGCTCGCGGATGATCTCGATCAGGACCGAGCCGATCACCGCGACGATGACGGCGAGCCACACCGGCGAGGTGCCGGTGAGCAGGCCCAGCGCGACGCCGGTGACCGCGACGTGGCCGATGCCGTCGCCCATCAGGGCGAGCCGGCGCTGGACCAGGAAGGTGCCGATCGCCGGGGCGGCGAGCCCGGTCAGCAGGGCCGCGATCAGCGCCCGCTGCATGAAGGGGAGTGCGAACAGCTCGGCGGGGCTCATCGCGCCTCGCCCCCGATCCGGTCGACGGGGGAAGCAACCCCGGGCACGTGGTCGGCGCGGGCGGCACCGGTGCCGTGGTGATGGTGGTGGGTGTGCGGCTCGCCGAGCCACGGCTGGTGCACCTCGTGGTCGCGCAGCGGCGCGCCGTCGTACACGACCCGGCCGTCGCGCATCACGACCGCACGGTCGACGAGGCGGGCCAGCGGGCCGAGCTCGTGGGCGACCAGAACGATCGTCGCGCCCCGCTCCTTGAGCCGCGCGAGCGTGTCGGCGAGGACCTGCTGGTTGGGCAGGTCGACGCCGGCGGTCGGCTCGTCGAGGAAGAACAGGTCGGGCTCGCCAGCGAGGGCGCGGGCGATGAGCACGCGCTGCTGCTGGCCGCCGGACAGGTTGCTCACCGCGTCGCGGCGGCGGTCGGCGAGGCCGACGATCTCCAGCGCGTCCTCGATCGCGGCCCGGTCGGCGCGGGACAGGGGCCGCAGCAGCTTGCGGCGGGTGAGCCGGCCCGCGGCCACGACCTCCCAGACCGACGCCGGGACGCCGGCGGCCGCCGTGGCGCGCTGGGGGACGAAGCCGACGCGGAACCACTCGTCGTACGACGCCAGCGGGGTGCCGAAGAGGCGCACCTCCCCGGCGACGAGCGGACGGAGGCCGACCAGGCTGCGGACGAGGGTGGACTTGCCGGAGCCGTTGGCGCCCATCAGGGCGACGAACTCGCCGGGCTCGACGGTGAGGTCGATCCCGCGCAGCACGGGACGGCCGCCCAGGGCGACCGTCCCCCCGCTGATGGAGACCGCGCTGAAGGAGTCCGCGCTCGTCATCGGCACCCGTTGGCAGCCTGCAGGGCGGACAGGTTCGACTTCATCAGGGAGAGGTAGTCCTCGCCCGAGGTCGCGTCGGACAGGCCCTCGACCGGGTCGAGGACGCCGTTGGTCAGGCCGAGGTCGGAGGCGATGCCCTCGCCGAGCGCGGGCTTGAGCGGCTCGCTGAACACCGTGGTGATGCCCTCCTCCTTGATCAGGTCCTGCAGCTCCCCGAGCACGGCGGCCGTCGGCTCGGCGTCGGGGGAGAGGCCGACGATCGGGGCGATGTGCAGGCCGTACTTCTCGAGGTACCCGAACGCGTCGTGCGACACGACGATGGTGTCACGCTCGCAGTCGGCGAGGCCAGTGGCGTACGACGCGTCGAGGGCCTCGAGGTCCTTGCGCAGCGCCGCTGCGTTCGACGTGTAGGTGTCGGCGTGGTCCTCGTCGAGGGAGGCGAGCTCGGCGGCGACCGCGTCGGCGACGTCGGCGACCCGCACCGGGTCCTGCCAGAAGTGCGGGTCGAGGCTGCCGTGGTCGTGCTCGTGCTCGTCCTCGCCGGCGTGCTCCTCGTGCTCCTCGGCGGACTCGTCGACGGGCAGGAGGTCGGCGAGCCCGGCGACGTCGAGGGTGTCGCCCTGCGCGTTCTGCGCGATCGTGTCGTCCACGGCGGGCTGGAAGCCGGCCTCGTAGACGACGAGGTCGGCCTCGGCCACCTCGGCGGTCTTCGCGACGTCGAGCTCGAGGTCGTGCGGCTCCGAGCCGGGGCTGGTCAGCAGCTCGACATCGGCGCCGGTGCCCTCGGTGACCCGCTCGGTCAGCCAGGCCAGCGGGTAGAAGGCCGCGGCGACGGTCGGGCCGCCGCCCGAGCCGCCGCTCGACTCGCCGCCACCCTCGCTGAACGCCGAGCAGCCGGAGGCCAGCAGGGCGGCGGTGGACAGCAGGGCGAGACCGGAAGTGAAGCGCATGAGAATCATTCTCATCCGCTCGTGGTCGGCGGTCAAGTCGGCGCGATCCTGTCCCGAGGCGCGATCAGGCCAGGGTGCGGGCGAGCTCCCGTCCGACGGCCCGTAAGGGTGCGTCGGTACGACGCGCGCGGCTGACCAGCAGGGCGCCCTCGACCGCGCTGACGACCAGCGCCGCGCGGTCCGCCGCCTCGTCGGCCGCCAGGCCGCGCCCGCGCATCGCACCGGCGAGCAGGTCCTCCCACTGGCCGAACGCGGCGCCCGCCGCGTCCCGCGCGCCGGCCGTGTCGTCCGGCGCCAGTGCCGCGGCGGCGACCGGGCAGCCGGCCGCGAAGTCGCTGCCGAGCAGTACGCCGGACCAGTGGTCGACGAGCAGGTCGACCGTCGCGACCGGGTCGGCGCTGTCGACCAGCTCGCCCAGCAGCCGCGCGATGAAGTCGCCCGCACGCCGGGTCGCCTCGCGCGCCAGCTCGTCCTTGCCGCCGGGGAAGTGGTGGTAGATCGAGCCCCGTGGGGCCCTGCTGTGCGCCACCACGTCGCGCAGCGAGGTCGCCGCGACGCCGCGCTCGCGGAACAGGACGATCGCGCTGTCGACCATGGCGTCCCGTGGGGAGCGGGTCGGACGGCGGGTGCTCACACGCGCTCCAGCCGGGCCGGGACGTACTTGTGCCACGGGGTGCCCGCGATCGGGTCGCGGTGGTGCAGCGAGGTCAGCTCGTTGGGCGCGACGCCGGGCGTCCCGTCCGGGTGGGCGACGCCGAGCCCGTTCGGGAGCGACACATGGCCCTGTTGGAGGGTGTCGGTCACCTCGACGACCGCGACCGCGCTGCCGCGCTCGGTCACCACGCGCAGCGTGTCGCCGTCGCGCACGCTCAGCGCCCAGGCGTCGTCGGTGCTGATCCGCAGCGCACCACCGGCGTCGCGGCGCCGCCAGGAGGGATCGCGGATGATCGTGTTGGCGGTGAACGCGCGCCGCTCGCCCGCCGACAGCACGAACGGGAACTCCTCGGTCGTCCACGAGCTCTGCTCCGACGCGAGGCCACGCAGCCGGTCGAGGAGCTCCGGGATCTCCAGCGTGAAGCGGCGGTCGGGTCGTCGTACGTAGTCCCAGGCGTGGTCGTGGTCGTCGCGGGTGAACACCACGGCCTCGCCGGTGAGGATTCGCTCGAAGAGGGCGTTGCCGGGCTCGAAGCCGGTGCCCGTGAAGCCGGCGCGGGCGACCGACGCGGGCTGGTTCATCGCGCACAGCTGCGCCACGCCCCACAGGGCCGCGGTGCCGCGGGCGTCGCCGAGCGTGGGCCCGAGCGTCTCGTAGAGCACGTGCCCGGCGAGGCCCATCAGCCGCGGGTCGGCGCCGACGGCGGCGAAGAAGGCCTCGGCGTACGACGCCAGGCCGGCCTCGGCCGCCTCCCGGAGCGGCTCCAGCGCAGCCTCGTCCACGACGCCGAGCGCGCGCACGACGCGGGCGTAGATCTCCGGCTCGGGCAGGGTTCCGGGCAGCGGGTCCATGAGCGGGGCGCGCAGGTGGAAGACGTTCTCCGGGAAGTCGACGTTGAAGAAGGTGCACTCCCACTTCTCGAACTGGGTGGCGGCGGGCAGCACGTAGTCGGCCTCGAGCGCGGTCTCGGTCATCGCGATGTCGATGACGACGCTGAGGTCCAGCCTGCGCATCGCGCGCCGGAACCCGGCGGAGTCCGCCAGCGAGTGGGCCGGGTTGACGCTGTCGACCCACATCGCGCGGAACCGGTCGGGGTGGTGGGTGTCGATCTCCTCGGCGATCGAGTTGCAGGGCACCAGCCCGGAGATGATCCGCGCGCCGGTCACCGGCGTCGTCCTCGAGCCGCCGCCCCCGCCGCCGCCCGCCAGGGCCGCGAACGTCGAGTGCAGGAACATCCCGCCCCGCTTGGCGAAGTTGCCGGTGAGGATCCACAGCATCTTGTTGAGGTAGGAGCTCAGCGTGCTGTGCGGCGCCTGCTGGATGCCGAGGTCCTCGTAGGTGCACACGCTCTCCGCGGCGGCGATCCGCCGGGCCGTGGTGCGGATCAGCTCCTCGTCGACGCCGCAGCGCCGCGCGAAGTCGGCCACGTCGATCTCCCGGTACGCCGCCAGCACCGGCTCGGCTCCCGTCGTGTGGTCGGCCACGAAGGCGTGGTCGAGGAGGTCCTCCTGCACGAGGACGGCGCCGAGCGCGGCGAGGCACCAGGCGTCGGTGCCGGGCCGGACCTGCAGGTGGATGTCGGCCATGGCGGCCGTCTCGCTGCGCCGCGGGTCGATGACGACCATCGTGCGGTCGGGGTCGGCGGCCATCTCCTTGAGCACCGGGCGGGCGCGCGGGAAGGAGTGCGACTGCCAGGGGTTCTTGCCGACGAACACCACGACCTCGGCGTGCTCGAAGTCGCCCTTCGTGTGGCCGCCGTAGAGCCGCCCGTCGACGTACATCTCGCCGGTCTTCTCCTGCGCGAGCGCGTTGGAGCGGTAGCGGACCCCGAGCGCGGCCTGCAGGGCCTGCCCGTAGCCGCCGCCGAGGTGGTTGCCCTGGCCGCCGCCCCCGTAGAAGAAGATCTTGTCGCCGCCGTGCTCGTCGCGGATGGCTGCCAGGCGCTGCGCGATCTCGGCGATCGCGGTGTCCCAGTCGATCTCCTCGTAGGAGCCGTCCGCGCGCCGGCGCAGCGGGCTGGTCAGCCGCGGCGTGCCGTTCTGGTAGCGGTCCAGGCGCAGCGGCTTCTCGCAGGTGTAGCCGGCGGAGGAGGGGTGGGACTTGTCGCCGCGGATCCGCACCAGCTGCCGGTCCTCGACCTGCACCTCGATCCCGCAGTTGCACTCGCAGAGGATGCAGGCGGTCTTGCGCCAGGCGGGCGTGGTGGTCATCGGGGACTCCTGCCGGAGGTGGTTATGACAGGTGTCATAGTCATGGGCGCTGCGGTCGTGCGTCAAGGGCCGGCCCGCTGCGTAGAGTGCGCCCCGTGCTCGTCGTGAACAGGTTCCGGGCCGGGGACGACCCCGCCTCCCTCCGTGCCGACCTCGAGCTCGTGCACGGGCTGCTCGCCGACAAGCCCGGGTACGTCGCCGGCTGGATCGGCCGCAACCTCGACGACCCCGACCTGTGGACGCTGACCACGCGCTGGGAGAACGTCGGCGCGTACCGGCGGGCCCTGTCGTCGTACGAGCTCAAGCTCCAGATGCCCGTGCTGATGCGGGCGATCGACGAGCCGAGCGCCTACGAGGTCGTCGAGCCGAATGCGGTGCTGAATGTCGCGGAGCCTCGCGTAACCTAGGAGTTCGCTCCCGCGAGCATCCAGAGAAGCACCCAGACACGTCACGCCCGACAGCCAGCCGGGCTCGTCCCATAAAGGATTCCCAGTGGCCAAGCCGCCCCCGTCCACCGTCGACCACGTCGTCTCCCTCGCGAAGCGCCGAGGCTTCGTCTACCCCTGTGGAGAGATCTACGGCGGCACCCGCTCGGCCTGGGACTACGGCCCGCTCGGCGTGGAGCTCAAGGAGAACATCAAGCGCCAGTGGTGGCGCTCGATGGTGCAGAGCCGCGACGACGTCGTCGGCCTCGACTCCAGCGTGATCCTCCCGCGCCAGACCTGGGAGGCCTCCGGCCACGTCGCGACCTTCACCGACCCGCTGACCGAGTGCCAGTCGTGCCACAAGCGCTTCCGCGCCGACCACCTGCAGGAGGCGGTCGCGGAGAAGAAGGGGATCGACGACCCCGACGACGTGCCGATGTCGGAGATCGCGTGCCCCAACTGCGGCACCCGCGGCGCCTGGACCGAGCCGCGCCAGTTCTCCGGCCTGCTCAAGACCTACCTCGGCGTCATCGAGGACGAGTCGGGCCTGCACTACCTGCGCCCCGAGACCGCGCAGGGCATCTTCCTCAACTTCGCCAACGTGGTGACCTCGCAGCGGATGAAGCCCCCGTTCGGCATCGCCCAGATCGGCAAGAGCTTCCGCAACGAGATCACGCCGGGCAACTTCATCTTCCGCACCCGCGAGTTCGAACAGATGGAGATGGAGTTCTTCGTCAAGCCGGGTGAGGACGAGGAGTGGCACCAGTACTGGATCGACACCCGCACGAAGTGGTACACCGACCTCGGCATCAACCCCGACAACCTGCGCCACTACGAGCACGCCAAGGAGAAGCTGTCGCACTACTCGAAGCGCACCGTCGACATCGAGTACCGCTTCAACTTCGCCGGCTCCGAGTGGGGTGAGCTCGAGGGCATCGCCAACCGCACCGACTTCGACCTGTCGACCCACGCCGAGCACTCGGGCAAGGACCTGTCCTACTTCGACCAGGCCAACAACACCCGCTACGTGCCCTACGTCATCGAGCCGGCAGCCGGTCTCTCGCGCAGCCTGATGACCTTCCTCGTCGACGCGTACGCCGAGGACGAGGCGCCCAACACGAAGGGCGGCGTCGACAAGCGCACCGTGCTGCGCCTCGACCCGCGCCTGTCGCCGGTCAAGGTCGCCGTGCTGCCGCTGAGCCGCAACGAGGACCTCACCCCGCGGGCGAAGGCCGTCGCGACCGAGCTCCGCGCGCTGTGGAACGTCGAGTTCGACGACTCCGGCGCCATCGGCAAGCGCTACCGCCGCCAGGACGAGATCGGCACACCCTTCTGCGTCACGGTCGACTTCGACACCCTCGACGACCAAGCCGTCACGGTCCGTGACCGGGACACCATGTCCCAGGAGCGGGTGGCGCTCGACAAGCTCACGACCTACTTCGCCGAGCGGCTCGTCGGATGCTGAGGCGCACCCGGCCGGCCCGCGCCGTCGTCGCCGCGGGCCTCGCGCTCGTGGTGGCCGGCGGGCTGGCCGGGTGCGGCTCGGACGACGGCAAGGACGCCGGCGACAAGGCCTCGCCGAGTCCGTCGGAGAGCTCCACCGGCCCGGCGTCGTACCTCCCGGTGCCGGAGGGGGTCACCCTCACCGAGCCGGGCACCGCGCTCGCGCTGGGCGAGGAGGGCGTGATCGCCTTCGAGCGGCGCCAGGACGAGATCGGCGTGCTCTCGGTCGTGGTGGAGCGGATCGAGCGGACCTCCTTCCAGGAGTCCTTCCCGGGGTGGAACGTCGACGACACGACCGCTGCCCGCACGCCGTACTTCGTGCGGCTGAAGGTCACCAACGCCGGTGACACCGACCTGGGCGGCCTGCGGCTCGACAACGTGCTGTGGGCCGACGACGGCAACAACCTCGAGGCGCCGAACTACTACACCGCCGCGCAGCTGCCGGCATGCAACGGCGCGGCGCTGCCCACGCCCTTCGCGACCGCCGCCACCGCCGAGCTGTGCCAGGTCTACTTCATCGCCCCGGCCCACTCCTTCGAGAGCGTGTCCTTCCCGCCCTACGGCGGCCTGGACGCGGTCACGTGGAGCGGTCCGATCAGCAAGGTGACCAAGCCCGCCAAGCCCGGCAAGGGTGGCAAGGGTGGCAAGAAGGGCGGGGCGAAGCCGTCCGGCAGCGCCACCCCGTCCGGCAGCGCCAGCCCGTCGGGCAGCGCCACCCCCTCGTCGTCGGCGACCGGCTCGCCGTCCGCGTCGTGACCGGCCTGCGCCTGGGCACCCTCGAGGTGCCCACGCCCGTCGTGCTGGCGCCGATGGCGGGCATCACCAACGCCGCCTACCGGCGGCTGTGCGCCGAGCACGGCGCCGGTCTCTACGTCTGCGAGATGATCACCAGCCGCGGGCTGGTCGAGGGCGACGAGACCACCAAGCGGATGCTGGTCTTCGACGAGCTCGAGACGGTCCGGTCCGTCCAGCTCTACGGCACCGACCCGACCTACGTCGGCCAGGCCACCAAGATCCTCTGCGAGGATTACGGCGTCGCCCACGTCGACCTCAACTTCGGCTGCCCCGTCCCCAAGGTCACCCGCAAGGGCGGCGGCGGTGCGCTCCCGTGGAAGCGCAACCTGCTCGGCCGGATCCTCGAGGAGGCCGTCGCCGCGGCCGCGCCGTACGACGTCCCGGTCACCATGAAGACCCGCAAGGGCCTCGACGACGACCACCTGACCTACCTAGACGCGGGTCGGATCGCGCAGGAGAGCGGCGTGGCCGCGATCGCGCTGCACGGGCGCACGGTCGCGCAGGCCTACTCCGGCCAGGCCGACTGGGACGCCATCGCCGAGCTCGTCGCCCACGTCGACATCCCCGTCCTCGGCAACGGCGACATCTGGGAGGCCGCCGACGCCGTCCGGATGGTCGAGCAGACCGGTGCCGCCGGCGTCGTCGTCGGCCGCGGCTGCCTCGGCCGGCCCTGGCTGTTCCGCGACCTCGCCGCGGCGTTCGCGGACGGCGGCCCCGGTGAGACCACCCTGCCCAACCTCGGCGAGGTGCGCGCGATGATGCGCCGCCACGCCGAGCTGCTCTGCGAGCACATGGGGGAGGAGCGCGGGTGCAAGGAGTTCCGCAAGCACGTCACCTGGTACCTCAAGGGTTTCCGCGCGGGCGGCGAGCTGCGCCGCTCGCTCGGCCTCGTCGACTCGCTGGCGGCGCTCGACGACCTGCTCGCCGTCCTCGACCCGGACGAGCCGTTCCCCGCCTCCGAGCTCGGCGCGCCGCGCGGGCGGCAGGGCGCGCCGCGCCACAAGGTGGTCCTCCCGGAGGGCTGGCTCGACGACACCGACGGCCTGGGAGAGGACGGCTGCGGGCTGCTCGAGGACGTCAGCGAGACCACCGGCGGGTGACCGGCCTCACGCCCGGACGACCCTTCTCCAATTGATTGAACACTTGACCGGTGTGCTTCACTCACACGATGCCCTGGTCCCGGCTAGGGTCCTCGGGATGCATCTGTAAGCGACAGCAAAGGAATCAGCGCGTGGCCACCAGCCACAAGCGGGAAACCGCGCGACGTACACCGCGAGCCGCCTTCCTGGCCGGCTCGCTGGCCGTCCTGGCGACCGGTGCGGCCGTGTCCGCCGGAGTGATGAGCTCCCCGGCCCCCGACAACGACCTGATCGCGATCGACAGCAGCGCGCCCGTCGCAGGATCGGTGCAGGACGCCTCGCGCGACCTGCCGGTCCTCTCGCGCAGCAGCGACCGCTCCGCCGACGCGATCGGCAGCAAGCTCGACCGACTCCTGTCCACGACCGCGACCGCCAAGGCCGTCGCCGCCGCCGACACCAAGCGGTGGACCACCGACGCCCTCAACCTCTGGACGCGCCCCGACAAGGCCGGCAAGAAGGTCGGCGAGGTCGACGAGGGCGAGAAGGTCCTCGTCACCGGCCGCAAGTACGGCGAGCGGGTCGAGATCGTCCTCGAGGGCACGTCCCGCTGGGTGACGGCTGGCCACCTCTCCGACGAGAAGCCCCTGAGCATCGCGGCGTCCTGCACCAACGGCACGAGCGTGCCGGCCGGGGTCAGCCCGAACATCAAGAAGGTCCACCAGGCCGTCTGCGCCAACTTCCCCGAGGTGTCGACCTACGGCACCTTCCGCGGCGACGGCGAGCACGCCCAGGGCATCGCGGTCGACATCATGACCTCCGGCGCCCGCGGCTGGGAGATCGCCGAGTTCGTCCGCGCCAACTACGCCGCGCTGGGCGTCAGCTACGTCATCTACTCGCAGAAGATCTGGTCGGTCGAGCGTTCCGGCGAGGGCTGGCGGGGCATGCCGGACCGTGGTTCGACGACCGCCAACCACTACGACCACGTGCACGTCACGACGTACTGACCCGGCGGCCGACCCGCGGGCCGGCCACGGGTCGCCGCGGTCGGCTCAGGCGTGTCCGCCGTCGTCGTCCCAGTGGTCGGTCGGGTCCTGCGCCGGCTGGTCGCGCACCTCGGCGAGCAGCTCGCCCGCGGCGTGGCCGTTCCTGCGGGTGGATGCCGCGAGCAGGGCCTCCTCGCCCTGCTGGCTGGTGAAGCCAGGCGGGACGACCAGGATCCGGAGCCGGCTGCGGTCCGTGAGGGCGACCGTCATCAGGTGGGTGTCGTCGCCCGGGAACGAACCGACCTTCACGTAGCCCCGCGCGACGGGCACCCGGCGCGGGGCCGGCTCCCAGTCGGGCGGTGAGAACAGGGCGCGTGCCACGGGAGCGCGGTCGCCCGGGAAGTGGTCGACCAGGTCCGCGAGCTCGACGGCGAGGTCGCGGCTCTGCGGCCACCACGCCCCGTCGAGCACGTTGCGCGGATCGGGTTCGGCGAGACGGACCCGGAGCGGGACCCTCGCGTCGGTGGCGGGCTGGGCAGGGATGTTCGACGTCGTCATGACGTCCGCCTCTCGACCGGTTCTGGCGTCCGACGGACGCACGGTGCCGGCCATTCACCCTCAGCCTACGCCGCCACCAAGCGACTGCTCGCCCCGCCAGCTGATCCCGAGCGCCACGATGCCACCTCCGGTGACCCGCACCAGCACGAGACCGGTGCCGCGGCTGGCCCCCATGTAGCCCACCTTGATCCGCCCGTGGCGGGTGAAGACCTCTGTCACGAGCACGTCGTCCCAGTCCGGTGGTGCGTAGACCAGCCGGTCGATGCGGCCGCGGTCGGTGGGGAAGCCGTCGACCAGGTGCGCCGCCTCGCGGGTGAGGTTGTGGCTGTACGGCGCCCACCACCCGCCGAGGCGGCCCTCGTCGAAGTGGGGCGACAGCTGCAGGCGCAGGGTTCCGAGCGGCGCGGCGTAGCGATGGGGGTAGATGGATTCGCGGGCAGCCATGGTGGCGCCTTCTTTCGTCGCGGCCGCGGACACGATGCGGCTGCAGCGTGGCGTCGACCTGCCTCGATCCTACGTCGGCGCCGGTCCGAGCCGGCCGCCTAGAGGTAGAACGCCGAGGTCTCGAGCGCCACGCAGGCGGCCAGCACCCAGCAGGCGGAGATCGCGGTGCACAGGCCCAGGAGCCGGTCGACCGCCTTGATGGGCGGTCCGGGCGCGACCACGACGCGCCACGCGCTGAGTCCGACGGCGATCGCGAAGACGGCCGCGGCCTGTCCGAGCTCGATCACGTGCACGGCTGCCTCCACTCGTCACGACGATTGCTTGCGGGATCAACGAGCGGGCCGCCCCGGGGCGACGGGCGGATCTACGGCAGCAGCACGTAGGGCCCACCGGACGCGTCGACCGCACGCCACGCGGTCGCCCGCTCGGCCCGGCCGTCGAGGTGGAGCCGGACGACGGCGACCCGGCCGGCGTCGTACTCGAGGGCGAGGAGGGTGCGCTCGCTCTCCCAGGTGACCGACCACGCCTCGACCTCCGCAGGAAGGTCGATGGTGGCGGCCGTCGACCCGTCGCGGCTGCGCAGCACGACCAGCCGGTCGTCGCGGAACGCCACCACCCGGCCCCCGGCGGGGCTGAAGCCGATCAGGTCGCCCTCCGCGACGCGCCACAGGGGCGTGCCGTCGGGCCGCAGCACGCGGTCGGTCCGGTCGCCGCGACCGCCGAGCACCAGCGAACGGCGGGTGCTGGTGTCGCGGGCGTGGTCGATCCCCGGGATGCGCCGGGGCGTGCCGGCGAGGTCGCTGACCCACACGCCGCCGGCGAAGCCGAGCTGGTAGACCACGTCGTGGCCCAGGAAGCCGACGACGCTCACCAGCCCCGCGGCCACCGGCACCACGACCTCGCCGCCGCCCGAGGCCCGGGAGCGGTGGATCGCACCGGCCGTCGTGTCGCCCGACTCCAGGCACAGCGTGGTGGCCCACGCGACGTAGCGGCGGTCGGCCGACGTCGCCGGCACCCCGCTCGAGCAGCCGAGCGACGCCACCCACCGCCCGTCGCGGACCCGGGCCAGGCCGACCGTGCCCTCGAAGATCCTCGCGTCGGCGACGAGCAGGCCGTCGTCGTACACGACGGCGCCGGTGACGCCGCGGCGCCCGCCCGGGAGGCGCAACCGGCGGTCGGGGGCGACGTACCACCGGCCGGCGACGTACGGGACCCGCGGCGGCGCACCCACCGGGAGCGGTGGGGCGGCCGCGGTGGGGGACGGGCCGTCCAGCGCGCCCGGCACGGCGGTGGGCAGGGCCGCGGGCGCGCACGCGGAGAGCAGGGAGAGGCCGCACGCGGCGGCGGCGACGAACCGGGGCATGCCGGTGCGACGCACCACCGCACCGTCCGGTTGTCCTGTCGATAGGGTCGCGGGCGTGGACCAGGTCGAGCGGCTGTACGACGCCGCGGCGCGCGAGCGGATCGTCCCCGAGCCGCCCAAGCGGGTCGAGGCGCCGGAGCGGCTGCCGTTCGAGCGCGACCGCGCCCGGGTCGTCCACGCCGCGTCATCGCGCCGCCTCGCCGCGAAGACCCAGGTGGTCGGCCCGCAGAGCGACGACTTCGTCCGCAACCGGCTGACGCACAGCCTCGAGGTCGCCCAGATCGCCCGCGACCTCTCCCGCGCCCTCGGCACGCACCCGGACATCACCGAGACCGCCGCACTGGCGCACGACCTCGGACACCCGCCCTTCGGCCACAACGGGGAGCGGGCGCTCGCCGTGCTGGCGGCCGACTGCGGCGGCTTCGAGGGCAACGCCCAGACCCTGCGCCTGCTGACCCGGCTGGAGGCGAAGACCGCCGACGCGGCGGGGGAGTCCGTCGGCCTCAACCTCACCCGCGCGACCCTCGACGCCTGCACGAAGTACCCCTGGGGCCCCGACGAGGCCGGTGCCGACGGCAAGTTCGGCGTGTACGACGCCGACCGCGCCGCCTTCGACTGGCTGCGCCGGGGCGCGCCCGCCCGCCGCAAGTGCGTCGAGGCGCAGGTGATGGACCTCGCCGACGACGTGGCCTACTCGGTCCACGACGTGGAGGACGGCGTCGTCGCCGGCAAGGTCGACCTGACCCGCCTCGACACGGCGGCCGTGTGGGAGACCGTGCGCGCGTGGTACCTCCCCGACGCGACCGACGCCGCGCTCGACGAGGTCCTCGCCCGGCTGCGGGCAGTGGGCAGCTGGCCCGGGGCGTCGTACGACGGGAGGCGGGCCTCGCTCGCCGCGCTGAAGAACCTGACGAGCGACCTGATCGGGCGCTTCTGCGGCGCGGTGCAGGAGGCGACCTTCGCGGCGGCCGACGGACCGTTCGCGCGCTACGCGGCCGGCCTCGTCGTCCCGGAGGAGACCTGGGCCGAGATCACCGTGCTCAAGGGGATCGCCGCGCACTACGTCATGCAGGACGCCGGCCGGGTCGCGCTGCAGGAGCGCCAGCGCGAGCTGCTCGCCGAGCTGGTCGAGGTGCTCCTCCGCGACGAGGGCGCGGGTCTCGACGCGACCTTCGCCGCCGACTGGGCCGACGCGCCCGACGACCTCGCCCGGACCCGGGTGGTCATCGACCAGGTCGCCTCGCTCACCGACGCCAGCGCCGTCGCCTGGCACCAGCGCCTGACCTGAGAGGTGGTCGAGGAGGCCGCGCAGCACCCCCGCCGGTGGTCGAGGAGGTCGCGCAGCGACCGTCACGAGACCCGGTGAGTCGACAGCCACGACGCTGCTGCCTCATCTCGCAGCGGGGCCGTGAAAAACGACCGACCGGCCACGACCGGGAGGTCGTGGCCGGTCAGTGACCGACAAGCTGGAGTCGGGAGAGGGTCAGCCGGTGACCGGGACGTGCGACTCGACCGGGGTCGGGGTCGGCGCGTCGGACGGGTCGGTCTCCTCGTCGCTGGTGACCTCGCCACAGGTGGCGGAGGCGACGACCAGGTCGACTTGGCCCAGCAGGTTGACGTGCAGCGCGTTGACGGTGAAGGTGCCGTCGGCGTTGGAGATCTGCTCGTTGGCGGTGATGGTGAGCAGGCCCGGGATCTCGACCTTGGCGTTGGGCTCGTCCACGTCGATGTCGACGGGCAGGCCGAGGGCGCTGAGGTCGGTGATCGTGGTGGTGCCGGTGTCACCGGTGCACTCGGCGATCACGGCGTCGGCGCCGACCAGCTGGTCGTCACCGGCGAGCACGTCGCAGAGGCCGCCGAGCTGGAGGTCGGTGAGCTCGGACAGGTCGAGCGCGCCCAGCAGGCTCAGGTCGAGCGGGGTGCCGTCGGTGGCGTCGCTGATGTCGTCGAGCAGGTCGCCGATCTGCGGCAGCAGGGTGCCGAGCAGGGCGTCGTTGATCTGGCCGGTGACCGGGTCGAGCGCGCCGGCGATCTGGTCGCAGGCGTCGCCCAGCGGGCCGGTGAGCTCCGCGGGGAGCTGGGCCAGGAGGCCGTCGCCGACGCCGAGGTCGGTGACGCTCGAGCTCGCCTTGCCGTTCTCGGCGCTGACGTTGATGACGCCACCGCTCGCGACCGGGTTGTCCGGCAGGCCGATGAGCGAGTCCTTGACCAGCGTGCCGTCGGTGGACTCGACCGCGATCGTGTCCTCGCCGATGACCGCGTTGTCCGCGATGCTCAGCGCGATGCCGTAGGCGGACGACGGCTCACCCGCGGCGGTGGCGGTACCGCCACCGAGCACGGCGAACGACGCGGCCCCCGTCACCAGCACGACCGCGCCGGCGGCCGAGGCCAGGGTCCTTGTCTTCTTCATGGGTTTCCCTTCATCTTCATCTTGTCGGCAGAGCGAGTCTGGGGGTTCCGGTCAGGCCTTGTCGACCATCACGGGCGTTCCGGTCGGGACGGTGCGCAGGAGGGCGAGGGCGTCATCGGGCACCCGCACGCATCCGTGGCTGACCGACTGGCCGAAGACCGAGGGGTCCGTCCAGCCGTGCAGGGCGACGGTCCCGGGGCCGCCGCCGTACGAGTCGAGGGTGTCGCTGTGGCTGCCGAGCGGCAGGATCACGGGGGAGAAGGGCTGCTTCTCGTCGGTGATCTGGCCGAGCACGAAGGTGCGTCCGGTCGGCGTCGGCGTGCCCGGCGCGCCGATGGCCACCGACCAGGTCCCGATCAGACGGCCGTCCTCGATCAGCTGCAGCTCGTGCGAGCCGAGGTGCACCTCGACCCGGAAGCGGCTGTGCGCCTCCTGCACGTCGCCCGAGCGCAGCCAGCCGGTCGAGCCGTTCGGCTTCGACGGCAGCAGGACCTGCACCCAGTCGCGGTTGCGGGTGATGACCGGCAGCCACGTGTCGCCGAACTGCTTCGGCGCGATCTTCGCGAAGGCGGTCCCGTCCGGCTCGTCGTACAGCGGGAGCATCCGCTTCGGATGGACCACGGTGCCCTTCGGCACCTTCGTGGGTCGCGGGTCCTTCGGCGCGGCCTTGATCGTCGTCTTCGTGGAGCTGGCGCGCAGCTTGCTGAGGTCGACCTTCTCGGAGGCCGTCGTGGGCGGAGCCGCCGGCGAGGGGTCCTTGTCGTCGGTGTCCCGGAAGACCACGAACAGGACGGCGATCACGAGGAGCGCGATGACGACGGGCAGGGCCGACGTCGCGCGTGCGCGCGCAGACGACTGCTCCATGCTCGGTCCCTCCCCGCATGCCCATTCCTGGCTCCCACTGTCCCGGTTCCCACACCGCTCCCGTCTGGGAAACGAACCACTGGGACGTAGGTCACGCCGAGAATAACGATCGGTCCGCTGTATTTGGTGGACCGTCTCCGGAGATGGACGCCGTGGCACCGACCCGGAGACGGATCGGTGGCCCGCGAGGGCCCGTCAGTAGGATTCCCCGCATGGTGGGACGGATCCGTGACGAGGACATCGCCGCGGTCCGGGAACGCGTGCGGATCGACGAGGTCGTGTCCGGCTACGTCACGCTCCGCAACGCCGGCGGCGGCTCGATGAAGGGCCTGTGCCCCTTCCACGACGAGAAGTCGCCCTCCTTCCACGTGACGCCGAGTCGTGGGTTCTTCCACTGCTTCGGCTGCCAGGAGGGCGGCGACGTCTTCACCTTCCTGATGAAGATCGACGGGCTGAGCTTCGGCGAGGCGGTCGAGCGGATGGCCGACAAGTACGGCGTCCAGCTGCGCCGCGACGAGAGCGGGTACGACGACCGCCCGAAGGGTCCCCAGCGCCGTCGCCTGGTCGAGGCCCATGCGGTGGCGCAGGAGTTCTACGCCGAGCAGCTGGGGACGCCGGACGCGCTCCAGGCGCGGCAGTTCCTCGCCGAGCGGGGCTTCGACCAGAACGCCGCGCTGCACTTCGGCGTGGGGTTCGCGCCCCGGGACGGGGAGGCGCTGTGGCGCCACCTCAGCGGCCGCAAGTTCACCTCCGAGGAGGCGATCGCGGCCGGCCTGGTCGCGATGGGCCGCTCGATGTACGACAAGTTCCGCGGCCGGCTGCTGTGGCCGATCCGCGAGACCAACGGCGACACGATCGGCTTCGGCGCGCGCCGGATCTTCGACGACGACCGGATCGAGGCGAAGTACCTCAACACCGGCGAGACGGCGATCTACAAGAAGAGCCACGTCCTCTACGGCATCGACCTGGCCCGCAAGCCGATCGCGCTGAGCTCCCAGGCCGTCATCGTCGAGGGCTACACCGACGTGATGGCCTGCCACCTCGCCGGGGTCACGACGGCCGTCGCCACCTGTGGCACCGCCTTCGGCGACGACCACGCCCGGGTGCTGCGCCGCTTCCTCGACGACCACGCCGAGCTGCGCAGCGAGGTCGTGTTCACCTTCGACGGCGACGAGGCGGGCCAGAAGGCCGCGCTGCGCACGTTCGAGGGCGACCAGCGCTTCGTGGCGCAGACCTATGTCGCGGTCGCGCCCGAGGGCATGGACCCCTGCGAGCTGCGGATCAAGGAGGGCGACGCCGCGGTCCGCGAGCTGGTCGCCACCCGCCGCCCGCTCTACCGCTTCGTGCTCGACAACGTCGTCGGCCGCTACGACCTCGACCGCGCCGACAGTCGGGTCGACGCGCTGCGCGCCGGTGCCCGGCTGGTGGCGAGCGTGCGCGACAGGTCGAAGGTCGACGCCTTCGCCCGCGAGCTCGCCGGCATGGTCGGCGTCGACATCGAGCAGGCCCGTGCCGAGGTACGCCGCGCCGCCGCCCGGGGCAACGCGCCCGACCGCAACGCCCCGCGCGACCGCGACCGTGACCGCGTCCAGGCGGGCGCTCCCCAGGCGCCCGCGCCCCGCAGCAACCTCCCCGACCTGCGCGACCCCCGGTTCGGCATCGAGCGCGAGACCCTCAAGCTCGTGCTCCAGCACCCGGTCGCGATCGGCCGCACCAGCGCCGACATCGGCGCCAACGACTTCACCCACCCGACCTACCGCGCGGTCTGGGAGCTCGTCGCGGCGGCGGGCGGCGCCGTGGCCGGCCAGAACGACCCCGGCTGGGTGTCGAAGGTCCGCGAAGGGGCCTCCGACCCGGCGGTGTCCTCGCTCGTGAGCGCGCTCGCGGTCGAGCCGATCCCGGTCAACAAGGACATCGACGCCGGCTATGTCGCGACCCACCTCTTCCGGCTCCAGGAGCTGACCGCGCTGCGCCGCATCGACGAGGTCAAGTCGCGCCTGCAGCGCACCAACCCGGTCGAGAACGAGACCGAGTTCAACCGCATGTTCGGCGAGCTGGCCGCCCTCGAGCAGGCCCGCCGCACGCTGCGGGAGAAGATCGTGGGCTCGGCCGAGTGAGGCTGTTCGCGCGGCGCTCGCCGATCGACGTCGGCCCGGGGGAGCGGCTGCTCGCCTCCTCCGGCGAGGTGGGCGGCACCCGCGACGCGCTCTACCTGCCGCAGCGGCTGCCGTGGGAGCAGGTCGCGAGCGCCGACTGGGACCAGGAGGCGCGGACGCTGACCGTCACCGAGGTCGGCCGCTTCGGCGAGGCGCAGCCCGTGCACGTCGTACGGCTGGAGGAGGCGGGGCGGCTGCTGCAGCTCGTCAGGGAGCGGGTGACGGCGAGCATCGCGCTCCAGCGCCACGTCCCGGTCGCGGACCGCAGGTCCGTGCGCGTCCTCGCCCGGCAGGCGCCGGGACGCCGCGGCGAGCTGGCCTGGTTCGTCGAGTACGACGCCGGGCTGGACCCGGAGGACCCGGCCGTCGACGAGGTCGTCCAGGCGGCGCTGGCGGCGGCGCGCGCCGACCTCGGCGCCTGAGCCCGGATCCGGCCTGAACCAGCCCTCGATTTCGGCCGGTCGGCCGAGCCTTGCTAGTGTTTCCCCGCTGCACGGCCCCCGGGCCGGGCCCAGCAATCCCCCGTAGCTCAACTGGCAGAGCATGCGACTGTTAATCGCAGGGTTATTGGTTCGAGTCCAATCGGGGGAGCCAACAGAAAACCTAAAAGAGCCTCTGACCTGCACAGACAGGTCGGAGGCTCTTTCTGTTGGGATCGGTGCCGGAGGGCTATTCCCCACCTATTCCCCAGATTGCGGCCGATCCCGAGCGGATCGGCTCTGGCGCGGGGCTCAGGTCACGACGAGCGCGAGGTCTGGACCGTCGCCTCGGCGTGCCGCCCGCTTCGCCTTGGGTGTCGCGCTCGGCGTCGCGGTCGGCTCGGGCTCTTGGTCCTCTGTGCTCGCCAGCGTCATGACCGATGCCGCCCGTGTCGGAGCGAGCTTGCGAGCCAGATAGCGCGTGGTGACGGCAGTGCTTGCATGTCCGAGCTGAGAGGCAATCTCTCCCAGGGGAGCGCCAGCGTCATCCATCCACGTTGCGACGGTACGCCGGAAGGAGTGCGAGCCGGCCCAGTCGCAACCTGCCTTGGTCAATACGAGCCGAACAGAGCGGAGCACGTTGCTCACGTCGCGAGGCTGTCCGAGCTTGGTTTCGTACCGCGTCACGCCGAACACGAGCTCCTTGGTTCCGAACGTCTCGGCTCGCTTGGCGAGCCTGTCAGCAAGCTCGTCGCTCAGCATCACGGTGCGGTCAGCCGCTTCGGTCTTCGTGCCCCGAATGCGGACGGTGCGAGCCTCAAGGTCGAGGTCTGCCCATGACACACAGTGAAGGGCCTCGCGGATACGAGCCCCCGTGCCGAAAAGGAAGGCGAGAAGGTCAGCAAGGTCAGCGTTGCTGTCCTCGGCGGCAGACATGACAGTGACCAGCTCGTCACGGGTGAACGCTCGCGACGTGTCCAAGTGGCGCCTGCCGCAATCGAAGTCGCAGTCAGGGTCGGAACACTTTCGGTCCCCGGTGCTGCCTTTCCGGGCGCCAGGGGTCTCAACGCGATGCATGACGCTCGCAGCGATTGCGCCTCGCCGCTCGGCAAGAGCGAGCGTGTTGGAGAGAACCTTGCGCGCTGAGGTCGCAGCTCCCTCGCCGTGGGCGTCGGCAATCTCAGATAGCCAGGACTCGATGCGCGCCACATTGTTCAGCTCCCCAAGCGGCACCAGCTCGATAGAGCTGCCAGTCACATAGCGCCGAATGTTGCCCTCGTACTGATTGAGCGTGCTGGCGCTCAGCCTCTTGCCGTTGCTGTCCTTACGGTGCTTGGCGTAGTCGAGCCACACAGCGACAGCGGTCCCAGTCCGCGTCCTTTCGTTGAGCTGGTGGTCTCCACCCCGGTGCGTGTCTCGGGCTGCCGCAACCTTTGCGGCAAGAGCCCGCTTGGCCGCGGCAGCGCTCTTGCCGCTCGCGGTCACGTCACGACGCCGATGGTTGGCGTCGTTGTAGTAGCCGCGTGCTTGGTGCATTCCCGTCGCTGTGGGGTGCGCCCTTGTTGTCACGGTACCCAGTTCGTACGGCGGAAGCTTCGGCCTTGCCATGTTGCGCCTCTCCCTCTCAGCGGCTCGCGTCATCCGGGCCCTCCATCGGGCCCGTCCGGGGGTGAAGTTAGCAGGTTTCTAGTGAATAGGTACTCAGATTCCAGTGGCTCGTTGTGATGGGTATTGGTTGTGAGGTTTCGGGTCCTGTCACCAAAGGGTCACCCTGTGAGCCTTAGAGGAGCTTTGTTGCGGAAGCTGCCTGCTTGCTGTGGAGCAAGCGCACCTGTGAGCCGTGATCGACTCGCCTCTGGCGTGGCAGGACGTCCTGGCGGCGTGGACCGATCAGGCTCGGGAGCCTGGTGGGCTGATTGGAGTGGGGTGAGCAGGAGCTGGTGCGAAACGCCGCTGCTGGGCGCTCGGAGACGACAGGATGGCCCCCGTCCCTCATTACAGCTGACGTAGGAGACCTCGGCCCGTGCCACTGGTAGCAAATAAGTACTTCGACCTTGCAGTGAGAAACATTGCGCGATTCGGAGACACCGATGTGTTTCCGCTTCCGTTCGAAAACCACGTTCTCTATGACGCGAGGGAAAAGGTCGTGGACCTCCTCCAAGACCTCTCGGGGAACTTTGAGGACCGCCTAAATGAATCTGGTCCGGTCCTACACTCCGCGCTCTCTCCTCTCGGTTACAACGGATACCGATGGGCCACCCAGATTGAGCCAATCTGGAATGCCTTCTATCTTGGCACCGTCCTTTCGTTGGCGGAGGAGATTGAAGCGAAGCGTGTTCCTGTGGATCGGAAGGTAGTTTTCTCTCATCGCCTTGACATTTCAGATCCAGCGAGCGATGACCTGTTCCAGCGCGATGGTTGGTTAAAGTACCAGCAGGAAAGTTCCGACCTTGCCGAGAAACATCAATTTGTTGTTTCAGTAGATATTGCCAACTTCTACGCCCGCGTGTATCACCATCGAATCGAGAACGGGCTGAAGTATATTGATTCCGGCGGCGAGCGTGCCCGACAGATAACCAAACTCCTGGGATCCTTCAGTCAGAACGTTTCCTATGGGCTACCAGTCGGGGGGCCCGCATCCCGCATTCTTTCGGAGCTGGTGTTGGATCCAGTGGACAAGACATTGCTGGTACAGGATCCCCCGCTGAAGTTCCTCCGTTACGCAGACGACTATCGCTTTTTTGTTGATTCGACCGAGGACGCTCACCGTGTGATTGCCCTGCTATCGGAGAAGCTGCAGCGGAACGAGGGCCTCTCATTGCAGCGGAGTAAGACCCGAATCATGACGTCTGCCGAGTTCGCTACCTCGACCCGTCCTCATAATCCGTCTCCAGGAAGTGCGGAGAAGTTTCTGAGTCTACATCTCTATTACGATCCCTACTCGCCAACGGCAGAGGAGGATTACGACTACCTGAAATTTCAGTTGAGCGAGTTTGACGTCTTGGAGTTGCTGCGTTCGGAGCTGGTTAAAGGTCGGGTTGACCAAGCACTTACGCGCAAACTTGTGCAGGCGTTGAAGCACATGCCAGACGCAGTTAAGGAGCAGGCGCTGTTCTCGCTACTGGAAAACCTGGAGACGTTGGCTCCAGTCATACCTCAGGTCATGCGTGCCGTGCGTGAGAACGTTAACGATCTGTCGGAGGAGAGCCAGGCGATCATTCACGCTGCAGTTCGCGACCTGATCACCTCGCAGAACTACATTGCTCAGGTCGAGACAAACCTGGCCTATATGGTCCGCGTGCTCGCTCAGAAGGAGTCCGAGGAGAACGGCACACTGCTAATGCAGTTGTTCGACCGAGCGCACGGCTACACCGGCGGACCTTCTCCCGAGATCCAGCGTGAAATCATGCTCGTACTAGGAAAATGGGAAGCCCACCATTGGCTGCATGATATTAAGTCTCGTCACGCGACGATGCACGGCTGGGTTCAGAGGGCATTCTTTGTCGCGTCCTATGCGCTCGGAGATGAGGGTTCGCATTGGCGAAAGCAGGCCAAAAAGTCGCTCGCTCCCTTTGACAAAATTGTGGCGGACTGGTCGGGCGAAAAAGTCCAGCAGAATGGCTGGGAGATTCCGGTTTGATTACGGCAAAGAACTTCGCGAGCATGGGATCGATTTGGCATATCGTGGTGCCGTCGCTGGAGCAGTTCAACCGATGGGTGAATGTCAATGAGCGTGCCTATGGCAGGCCGGTGCAACGCTCGGGCGAAGCTAGTCGTAGTGCCCTGATCTCGGAAACGGCCTTCAATCTTGCGACTTCATCGGCCGGAATCCGAGATCCCGAGGCTAAGGCGAAAAAATTCCTTGACCAATTGCCTGGTTCGACCGAAACAAGCCCATTGAGTGTCGCGGAGTTGAATGAGGCTCGACGCTTGGCGTTGAACCTGTCGAGAGCTTTTATTTTCGATATCAAAGACGCAGTCGTTCATCCGAGGTTTTCGGGTTGTGGCGTAGTCGGTCCAGCCTTCGGAGATCTTGTACAGAGCGCGGAGTTGATCGAGGTAAAGACGGTTGAACGGGGCTTTCGTGGCCTCGATTTTAGGCAGGCGCTTACGTATGCGGCGCTGGCGTATGCCGGGGGGCAGGAGATTGAGCGGGTCACGCTCGTGAACCCTCGGCGTGCGGTGCGATTCTCGTCCGCTTCGGAATCGTTAGCCCGCGATCTCGGTGCTGCCTCATGGATAGATCTGATGCAGAGTCTGGTCAACGCGATGACTGACGTAGGCACATCGCAGTAGGTATCTGCACAGCGAACTCCTTGGTCCGCAATGCGGATTAGAGCGCCCTCGCGGAATGCAGAGTGGCGTCGGTGACTCGTGCCACGCCGCGTTCTCGTCCATCTCGCGGATCGACCGCCGAGAGACTTCTAGCAGGTGACCGCCCAGAGAGATCGGGAGACTTTCGGGACAGCGACCGTCCGGTCACGGCGGCACAGCCGCCGCAGCAGTTTCGCTGTAGAGCCTGGGCAGGTTGAGGGAGCATCCCCACTGGAAGCGCTGGGCGTGCCGGCTGTCGATAGCTGACGGGAATCTGCCACGGGGCTGAGGCGTAGAGGGCGGGCTCGACTTCTTTAGCCGGGAAGTGAGTTCACTGTGCGCCTTTGGGCAACGCCCGGTAGGGCATGCGACGGATGGCGCATCACCGCATGGGCGGGCCTTCTGAGCCCGCCCATGGGTACAGCTCCAGGGTCGTGGCTGCTGATCCCCGGTGGGTCCTCTAGGCCTCTGTCTTGGCGCCTAGCTTCTAGGCGCGGTGCGGGCTGCACCCGCGAGGTGCGGTGCCATCAGTCTCAGTGGCCGCCTGCTCGCCCAAGACGAGTCAAACGCGTCATGCTGATAGTGCACGTTTGATCCATATATTGTGAGGGCCACATCGGCTGACAACAGACGGGGAGTCCCCTTGAGTGACCTTTGCAGTTGAGTCCATCGGCATCGAAGAGTTGCTGAAACGGCTACGCACGAACACGTGGCTTGTTCCTTCGTTTCAGCGGGACTTTGTATGGTCGGAGGCCCAAGTAACGAGTCTCGTTCTGTCGGTCATCGAGGCGCGTCCGATCGGGATGGCAACTCTCTGGGAGCAGCCTGACGACAGTGATCTGAAGCTAGAACCAGTCTCGATCCCAGACACGCAAAACGGGGTATCGGTTGATGTAGGAATCGCAACGAGCGAGGGCTGGCCGAACAAGTTCTTCGCTGTCCTGGATGGTCGGCAGCGTTCGACGGCACTGGCAATGGCTTTCGGTGGCTTGCGAGCTACCGACTCCCGCAGGCGCTTCTCGGGACGGTTCTACCTGGACGTGACTCAACAAGAAGCGACAGAGCGCGTGCGGTACTACAAGGAATCCGAGGTTAAGAGCAAGAAGCTCGACCAGCTAAGCGTCTGCGTGGGCCAGGGGCTGTTTCCTTTGGCCACGGATCCTTCGAAGGGACTGATGGGTCAATGGATGCACTACGTCCAGGCGATCAAGGACGAAAGTAACTACCCCAACGGGGTGCTTCCAGCGGATGAGGAGCTGGAACGCCGCAACGCGGTCCTGATGAAGGCCTTCGAAGGAATCAATAAGACGGTTCTCGCGGTCTACATTGTCCCGGCCGACTATTCGCTAGGCGATATTTGTGAAATATTTGAAACCTTGAATACCACCGGCACTAAGGTTTCGACCGTAGATCTTCTCCATAGTTGGCTATATAGCGACACCTCAAAGGAGCAGGATCCGATTTCTTTGAGAGACTGGATTGATGATCTCGGGCAACTCGAAGGCGCGGTCGGTTGGGCGTCGCGTACCAACCGACCCGAAATCATCGCCCAAGCCGTCACGGCTTGTTATGTGACCCTTGAGTCAGACAAGCCGAGCCCCAGGGCAGTTGGCGGCAGAAAGAAACAATCAAGCATCACGTCGCTCAAGGCAGGCGACCTGCTCGCCACCCCAGTGGCGTTCTGGAAGCAGGTCGTTTCTAATCAGCAAGGATTTGCGTCCTATCTCGGCGATTTTCAAAAGTGCGTATCTGGTTCAAATTTTCCGCTGAGCGAGTGCCCTTATCCGGTTTCGGTGGCGATCTATGCGGGCCTGCGGTGGTACATGGCTGAAGACGCTAGGTTCAATGATCAGTGGACTATCGAGGAACTGGATGCATTGTTCCGTGCCTTCTTCTGGAGGAACGCGCTCACGGGAAGGTATGACCAGGGTTTCCTCAGTCAAAGCGCGGCCGATATCAAGGTTCTCCGAGACATTTTGTTCCGTCGCCCCAAGGCGTCGACTTCCAATTCTTGGGCCGCCGAATCCGACGCTTTGCTGGGCAGGAATCTTAGTCTGCTCCCTCCTGTTAAGGAGGTACTAAACCGGCAGTTGCTCCACTCAAAACCTGCCGGGGCGTTGGGGTTGGCGCTAACGCTGCCGGTTCGGACGCGGCCTTCTGTGGACCTTCTGGATCCCACCGTCTCACTCACGTTCCCGAGCCCTAAGCCGGTCGAACTGCACCACATCTACCCCCAGGCTTGGTGCTCAAGCAATCAGCACGGACTTCTCAAGGACGTGCTCAATCCGAACAAGGCCGAGTTCGATTATGTGAAGTCCGTTGCCAATCTGACGCCGCTTACTCGGGAGAGCAACAATGATTGGCGTGCGAAGACGCCTGGTCAGGCGCTCTCGGAGAAGGCTGTTAGCTTTGGGGTGGCAAAGGACCGTCTCCAGTCGCACTTCATCGACCAGGATGCGTTCGACGTTCTAACGGGAGATACGGCTGATCCCAAGAAATTCTGGGAGATCCGAGGTCGCGCGATATCAGATGAACTGCTGAACCGCTGCAATGTTTACCTTTGATAGGCCCTTCGATGTATCTACCAGTCTCGCCCGAGGTAACCGCAGTAATTTCGCAGGCCTATGTGGCCGGAGTCGAGACGTCCCTGGCCGAATTGGCGGATCTTCTCGGTTGCGCACAAGGGGGGACGCTGGCAGCGGCGAGCGCGGTTATGGAGCGCGTCGCTGCGCTTGACCTTGAGTTGTTGCCAGGAATTGAACATGGAAAATATGACGACGTGAGGGTCTTGAGGCGCCCCGTCACGATATCTGATTACACTGAGCGCGCTCGGGAAGTGATGGAAGCTGGAGAATCATCAACAGTTGAATTCAAGTCTTCTTTGCTGACTTCAATGCACCATCTCGCCCAAGGCAAGGGTCTTGTTGAGTTGCCTAATCTTCCGGGAGAAGTGCTCAAGACCGTCGCCGCTTTCTTGAATTCAGATGGCGGGGAACTGCTGGTGGGGGTTGATGATCTTGGCGATCCGTGCGAAGGGATTGCCAGAGACCTGGAACTCAAGAGTTGGAGCGAGGATAGGTGGCAGCTTCACTTTTGGGGATTGATCGACGGAAGATTCTCGGACGGGGAGTTGATCCGGTCCTACTTGCGCGCTGAGATGGTCGAAGTTGATGCTCATCAGATCTACTACGTGAAGGTCATGTCGCGCAAGGAGCGGAGTTTCGTTCGCCGGGAGAAGAACAAAGCGTACGAATTCTTTGTCAGAAATGGACCGAAGACGGATTCGTTGGACCTCCCAGGACTCTATTCACATTTGATCCTGAGGTGGGAGTGAGCGTGAGAGGCTCCTTCCGGGCCCGTGTGGGTCTCAGTGCGTCGATGTGTCAGATGGCGCGGTCTCTGCAGCGAGGGTGGGGGAGCAACCCTGTCGGTTGCGTTGCCCGCACCGCCCGTACATAGCCGCTCTAATCGTGCCACGGTTTCAGGGTCGCGTGACCGGAAGGCAGCGTTGATCGCCGTAGCGTCGTCGCTCCCTTGCTGGAAGGGCGAACGAGAGCGCGGAAGGGCCCCCGTGGGCCCCTTGGTGGCTTTGGCGCTCCGAGCCGCGTCAGGCCTTCACGCTGAGGGCCTGATTCCGCGCCAGAACGCAAGAAAGGCCCCCGACCCTTGCGGGGTCGGGGGCATCTTGGGCGAGCGAGCCGAAGCTAGGCGACCGTGCTCGTGAACGTCGCTGTCAGGGCAACGGGGTAGTAGGGGCTGGCGCTGCTCTCTCGGGCCTGAGCGGCGAGCGTGACGCTCTCGCAGCGACCGAGCCCACCAAGGGCCTGACCGATCTGGCGCTCTGCCGATACCCGGAGGCGATACTCCAGGTCGGCAAGCTCGCCCTTGAGAACGTGGAGCCCCAGCGTCTCGGTCAGCTCGACGGTGCGCACGTTGCCGTCAGTGCGTTCGGTCAGCCTCGGAGCCCCGCCACTGAGGGCGAAGTGTCCGGCTCGGGCCTCCCAGCGCTGTGCGGTCTGAGTGAGGCCCCCGCCAACGATGCGAGGAGCCTCGGCGTTGACGAATGGGGTTGCCGCGACGAGCGAGAACCCCTTGGCGTTCCGCTCGTCAATGCTCGCCAGCAACGGCAGCTCACCGAAAACGTTGAACACGTCGAGCTTGAGCCGATCGACTCCGGTGCTCGCGCCTTCCATCCGAGCGGGGCGATTCTGCCCAGCTCGCAGGGACGTGGCGGAGTCGCTGACGGAAGCCTCGATCTCTCGCAGGTCGAGAGGGCGATGGGCCTTGGTGCGGTAGTAGTGAATCTCCACCTTTCCCGATGCCGCACCTGCCTCATGGTTGGCGCGGGTCGCCTCGGTCTGAGCGATGACGGCAGTGGGATACAGGCTCTCGGGGATCGTCTCCCAAGCGTCGGACGGAGCGAAGGTGGCGAAGACCTCGACGCCCGGAAGTGCCCGCTTCACGGCGGGCACCATTGCCTCTGCGACGTCGCAACTCGTCGGAAGGATCTGCTTTTCGAGCTTGGCGGCGCGCTGCCTCACGCCACTGAGCATTGCCTCTACGCGCTCGATATTCGCCTCTGCCTCGACGTAGTCGATTGCAGGGATATCGTCGCCTCGGCTCCAGGCCTGACGGATATCGCTGGGACGTGAAGCGACCTCAACGAGCTCGGCGCTCAGCTCTCGCTCTCGTGCGTCGAGCTCAGCGATTCCCTTTCGGAGTTCGCCTACCTTGGTGGAAGTCGCGCTCTCGGCGCGACCAAGCATTGCTCTGACAGACTTCAAGTTGTGGTTTGCCATGTTGTCTCCTTTGGTTCTGGCAACAGAAAAGGGCCCTCGAAAGGGCCCCTTGGTGTTTGGGAATGATCCGAGCGCAATCGCCCGAGTCGAGCTAGCCGGCGAGCGCTAGCGTTTGCTCTGTGTGATGCGTGTTCTGGCTCTCAAACATCTCGATTGTCTGAATCGCATAGAGCACGCGAGTCCCGATCTTTGTGAACGAAGGCCCCCGGCCTTCCGATCGCCAGTTGGCTAGCGATCCCGTGGACATTCCCCAGCGGGAAGCCAGCTCGCTGGCGCTGAGAAACACTTTCGCTGAATGCATTTCCTTCCTTTCTCCTGTGTCATGGCGCAACCCTGCCGGGTTTCGCCGCCCCTTCCTGTGAAGCCTTTTCGCAGAATGCGATCCCTTGGGGGATCGCCCTGCCACTGCCGTTGGTTCGCTCGGCGCTTGCGGTCTTGGCTCCGAACTCACGGCTCGACAGGCTCGCGACCTGTCTGGCGCTCCCATGCCAGGACTTCGGCAAGGGGGTACTTGGCGCACCGGCAGCGGTCCCGAACGAACGCGGGCCCTCGGCGCGTGTAGCGCTGTTGGCGGATCGCATCAGTACTCATGCCCCAGCGCTCTGCAAGCTCGCTGGTCGTCAGGTAGGTGGCGCTGTCCGCATTGGTAGTCATGAGGATTCCTCATTGGTGAGTGATGAATAGGGAGGTTCGCTCCGAGTAAGTCGCAGACCGGAAGGGAAGGAGACAACGATCTGCGACTTACTCGGAGGAAATGAGCGCTGGATCCTCCAATTCGCAACAGGCCCAGGAGTTGACCTTGCGAGGGGATCGACAGTGCTCGACTTCGCCAAACGCGCTTCCTGTCGGGTGCTAGCACTACAACTAGCGAAAGCGGCGGCGATAACTCCGACGGCACTACTGAATGCGTCAGAGTCGAATGAGCTGAGCCTTTGAGGCTCAGGGCATCGGGGATCAAGGGAGCCCCTTGCGGGGGCTCCTTAAGGCTCTAGGTGTTAAGGTCGTAATGGAGGGACATGGCGCAAAGCCTTTGGCGCTCATGGTCTCAGTTATAGGGAGCCCTCCGGGGCTCCCTATAGGTTGCAAATCCTTCAGTGTTCTATTACCCGGCGCTGAGCGCTTGAGTCATGACGTTGAGGTTTTGAGCATAGGCGTGCCATTAATGGATGTCTGCATTCGATATGCGGACAAAGGTCGAGAGGGTGACTAACACTCTGAGCAGTGCTTGGGGCAGTTGCGTCTAGCGCCCCGGTTATCCGTCTTCCCTTGGTGTTTGCTCCAGCGCCAAGGCTCCTAGCTGTCGTCTTCCCCGCTGGCGCTCAGCACCTCCGGCCTTCGGGCCTTTCACGGCCCGTCACTTACATATATGCCGGAATCGCCACGAAACCGGACCCTGCGAGCGAAACAGTCTTGGCGTGAGCTACGCCACGGCGCTGTGGGCGGCAGTCTCGACCGTGGGCAGCCTGAGCGCATCCGACCAAGGATCGGCAGACCAGAAGACCTTGCGCGTGTAGACCCTCGGCAACGTCGCCTTCCTCGCCATGAGCGGAGGTGCGGCCATGGTCAGCCACCCCAGAGCTTCGCAGCGGCGAAGCCGCGCCGATGCCGTCTTGCGCTCGATCCCGAGCGAGCTGGCAGCGAGCGTCACACTTCGGACACTGCGGGGGATCCCGAAGTAGAACAGGGCGAATGCGCGGGCCTTGGTGTCGAGCGGGCTCGCCAGTTCGTGCGCGGCCACGTGAGCCGCCCAGGCCTGCCCGAAGGGATCTGGTTCGGTGCCGTCGAGCGCGTCGAGGTCGAGTAGGTCGAGGGTCTGCCGGGGATCATCGCGTGCGGATCTATGGTCTTCGGTCTTATTTATGTGAGTCATTTTTCTCCCTCGGGCATGAGGAAACCCCCGGCGAAGACACCGGGGGTTTGGTGGGGTGATCGCGTGAGGTCTGTGCGCCCGTGGCTCTGAATCAGGCCCTCAGCGTGAAGCCATGTCCGGGCCCGAAGGGCGAAGGCGACCCAGGGCCCCGTGAGGGCCCTTCCAAGCTCGATCGCCTTTGCGGCAAAGGAGCGTAGTCGCCTGCCGCTCTCGGCAGCAGCGGATGAAACGTAGCGCGAGTTGGTGACAGATAGACGTTGAGCGCGATCAGCGATCGCTCCGAGCTGACCGAGCCGATGGCGCCGGTACGCGTCTTCCTTGCAGGGGCTCGGTCCCTGAGCTGAGGGAGCCCTGTCAGGGGCTCGGTTGGATTCCCGAGAGTATGAGGATCCTCGGTCTACCGGCCCTCCTGTTGCCGACGTGCTCAGCGCGCCACTGAGCACCAAGAGCCCTGCGTGCCCTCAGCGCCTCGGTGCTGGTGATTGGATCCGGGCGTGCGGAGAGACGCCTGCGCGTCCCCTTGCGGTATGGGACGCTTTGCCGCGCAGGCCCAGCCAAGACTTAGGGCCGCGGTCGCGAGATCAGATTGTGGGGAACGTCAGGTGGGTTGGTTCGGGAAGTCGGCGAAGCGCGGCCGTTTGCTCTTTTGGTACGAGTTTCCGCCTTCGACGGACAAGTCGATCGTGTACTACACCCTGGACCCTGGCGAGACTGGGCGAATGTGGTCCGCCCTCCCGGCGGATCTGTTCACTGACGAGGTTGCCAGCAAGTTTGCGGAGTCACGAGATGTTCCGCGTGTCATTCGGATGATGAACATGAGAGCGCTGGTTCCCATCAAGCTCCAGATCCCCAGTCTCAAGATCGACATCTTCAAGCTGGACTTCAAAGCTGCTCCGACTGACAGTCGTTCGGCCTTTGAAGTGAACGTATCGGTGCCGGATGCCACGTTCCGGGAGGAAGAGTGGCTTCGGGTCCGAAGTGCTGGGTCTTTGCGTTCGTGACCTCCCGAGTCGGTACGGGGGAGGGGTATCGGCCCGCTCTCATCCCGTTCCGTACTTACTCCCCGGATTTGTAGTGAATCGCCCTGATGGGCGATGAGCCGCAACCTTCTCATCCTCGCTATTTTGCGAGGTCAGAAGGCCTGTAGTGACCCACAGTGAACCTGCCTACTTGTTCTCGCAGGGTTATTGGTTCGAGTCCAATCGGGGGAGCCAGCACCACCACGAGCCCCGCACGGACTGCACGTCAGACCGGCGGGGCTCTCGCATTCCGGTGATGGCTCACCAGCAATCAGCGTCCGGGCTAGAGTCCGGGGCCATGGCGGACGGTGTGTTCGGAGCGGCGTTCCGCGATGCCCTCGACGACCGGGGGATGAGCCTGGGGGCGCTGCAGCGCTCGCTCGAGGCGCGCGGCACCCGGGTCAGCCTCGCCACGCTGAGCTACTGGCGCTCGGGCCAGCGCGAGCCGGAGCAGGAGGGCTCGCTGCGCGCGCTCGCCGAGATCGAGCAGATCCTGCAGCTGGACCCCGGTGAGCTGGAGAGCCTGCTCGAGCGCCGCCGGCACCGGGTCGCGCCCAACCTGCTGGCCGACCTCAGCGAGGACCACGAGCGGATCCGCGACCTGCTCGGCGAGCTCGGCTTCCGCTCGCCCTCGGACCGCCTGATCGACCGCGAGGTCACCCTCAAGTACGAGCTCGGGCCCGACGGCGCACCCATCCGGTCGACGTACGTCGTCGTGGTCGAGTCGATCCATGCCCACGCCGACCGGCGGGCGAGCGTGCTGACGGTGCGGCCGGGCGCGGAGACCCCGCAGATCACGCCCCTCGGGGGCTACCGCCTCGGCCAGCTCCACCACGACCGCGAGCGCGGCATCGTCGTGGGGGAGATGATCCTGGACCGGCCGCTGGTGGCCGGGGAGACCGCGCTGCTGGAGCAGGAGGTCGCGTACCGGACCCCTGATCCCGACGACAACTGCTACTTCTACTGGGCCGTGCGGAAGATGACCTCGGTCAGCCTGTGGATCCGCTTCCACCCCGACCTGGTCCCGGCCCGCTGCGAGTACTACACGGTCATCGACGGCGAGGAGCAGGTCACCGAGCTCGAGACCTTCGGCGCCAGCGTCAGCCGCACGGTCACGGGCTTCGGGCCGGGCACGCTCGGCATCCGCTGGCACTGGGACTGACGCCGTCGCGGTGCCGGGAGGATTTCCCTCCCACTCCGATCGGAACGCAACCGAAACGCCCTCCGGAGCGTCTTCCCCACCGTAGGGTGGCGACTCGGTTCAGTCGGAGGGACAAGAGAACAATGCGGGTGTCGGTCGTCCGGGTGTGGGGCGTCGCCGTGGGGGTCGGCGTCGTGGTCACCCTGCTCATGACGCTGCTCGCCCACTCGGGAGGCAGCACGGCCCGCCCGGGTCCTCCGGAGCCGGAGTTCTCCGGCCCGAAGCCCACCGTGGACGCCTCCGGGGCGGACGCGGGGCCGGCGACCCTGCCCGAGCGCCCCAATGTCGTCCTGGTCATGGCCGACGACATGCGGGTCGACGACCTCGCCTTCGCCCCCAACCTGCGCAAGCTGATCGCGGAGCACGGCGTCAGCTTCGAGAACTCCTTCTCGCCGTTCCCGCTGTGCTGCCCGGCGCGTGCCTCCTTCCTCACCGGTCAGTACGCCCACAACCACAAGGTGTGGTGGCACGACCCGCCCTACGGGTACGGCGCCTTCGACGACTCCCGCACGATCGCGACCTCGCTCAGCGAGGCCGGCTACCGCACCGGCTTCATCGGCAAGTACCTCAACCGCTACGGCCTGGCCCGCTCCAAGGTGACCGACGAGCCGTCGGCGACGTACGTGCCGGAGGGCTGGGACGACTGGCGCGCCGCCGTGGAGCCACCGGGCGACTCCGACATCCACGGCAACACCTACGACTACATGGACACCCCGTTCAACGTGAACGGCCGGATCGACAACGGCTACCGCGGCATCTACCAGAGCGACGTGATCGGCGACTTCTCCGTCGACATGGCCCGCAGGTTCGCCAAGCGGCGCTCGCCGTTCTTCATGTTCGTCAACTACGTCGCGCCCCACCACGGCATCCCGAACGCCGAGGACGAGCCCGATGTCGTCCACGACGAGAACGGCCACGAGCTCAGCGTCGTGACGCCGGCGGTGCCGGACTGGGTGCGCGGCAAGTTCGACGACCGGATCGACCGGGCGTCGGGGGTCGCGAAGACCGGCGAGCCGATCGAGACCGACGTCAGCGACAAGCCGAAGGCGCTGCAGCAGCGCTTCCAGCCCGAGGGCGACGAGGCGAAGGCGGCCCTGCTGTACGCCACCCGGCGCCGGGCCGAGGCCGTCTACGTGATGGACCGCAATATCGCCCGTCTCGTCGGTGAGCTGCAGCGCTCGGGCGCCTGGGACCGGACCGTCTTCGCGTTCACCTCCGACAACGGCATGATCATCGGCGAGCACGGCCTGGGCATGACCAAGGTCCGCGCGCACGAGCCGTCCCTGCGGGTGCCCATGCTCGTGACGGGACCCGGACTGCGGACCGCCCAGAAGAGGTACGACCCGATCACGACCGTCGACCTCACCGCGACCATCCTCGACCTCGCGGACGCGAAGGCCCCGCACCTCGCGGACGGGACCAGCCGCGTCCCGACCCTGGTGCACGGCGACCAGGGCTGGTCGACGCCCGTCGTGACCGAGGCGGTCTTCACGGCCCGCGGGCGCGATCCGCTCTTCACCGACCTGCGCAGCACGATCGGGATCCGGGTGAGCCGCTACTCCTACACCCGCTACCGCGGCGGTGACGCCGAGCTCTACGACCTCGTCGAGGACCCGCGCGAGGACACCAACGTCGCCGACGACCCGTCGTACGCCGCCGTACGACGCGCGCTCGACCGGCTGTGGCCCACGATCAAGGACTGTGCCGGGCGGGCGTGCGCGCCCCGCCTGCCGAAGGTGCTCGCGGCCGGTCCGAAGCAGGACCGCATCGACACCGACGCCTACTGGGCCGCGATCGACGCCGCGTACGGCTGGGAGGACTGACCGTGCCGGCGAACCGGCTCCGCCCGGTCCTCGTCGCCGTCGTGCTCCTGGTCGCGCTGGTGGCGGCGTCGACCGCAGCCACGATGCCGGGCAGCGCGCCGGAGGCCGGCGCCCCCGCGAAGGCGCGGGTGGGCGCCCCCGACCCGGCGCCCCGCGAGGTCCCGCCCCCTCGACGGCCCAATGTCGTGGTCGTCATGGCCGACGACATGCGCGTCGACGACCTGGCCTTCGCCCCGAACCTCCGGCGGCTCGTGGCGCGACAGGGACTGACCTACGAGAACGCCTTCTCGCCGTACCCGCTGTGCTGCCCGGCGCGCGCGTCCTTCCTGACCGGTCGCTACGCCCACAACCACGAGGTCTACTGGCACGACGCGCCCTACGGCTACGGCTCGTTCGACGACTCGCGCACCCTGGCCACCTCGATGCGGGCAGAGGGCTACCGCACGGGCTTCATCGGCAAGTACCTCAACGGCTACGGCGGCGACCGCTCCCGGGTGAGCGGCGAGCTGTCCACCCGCTACGTCCCGAACGGCTGGACGGACTGGCGCGCGGCGATCGAGAACAACGGCCGCGGCGAGTACGGCGGCGGCACCTACAACTACTTCAACACGCCGTTCAACGTGAACGGCCGGGTCGTCACCGACTACCGCGGGCGCTACCAGTCCGATGTCGTCGGCGACCTGTCGGTCGGGATGGCGCGGCGCTTCTCCGCCCGGCGCGCGCCGTTCCTCATGTACGTCAACTACGTCGCGCCGCACCACGGCGCGCCCTTCGAGTCCGACGACCCGCGCGACGTGCGGGGGACGGAGGGCAACCTCGTCGAGGTGGTCACCCCGGCCCGCCCGAACTGGGTCAAGGGCCGCTTCGACGACCTGGTCCGGCGCGCCTCCGGCGTCGCCCGCACCGGTGAGCCGATCGAGAGCGACCTCAGCGACAAGCCGCCCTCGATCCTGGCCCGCTCCGACCACCTCGGGCCACGGGCGCGGCGGGCGATCCTGCGGGCGACCCGGCAGCGGGCCGAGGCGGTCTACGTGATGGACCGCAACATCGGCCGGCTCGTCCGGGAGCTGAAGCGGTCGGGGGAGTGGGCCGACACGGTCTTCGTGTTCACCTCCGACAACGGCCTGATCCTCGGCGAGCACGACATGGCGATGCGCAAGGTCTTCGCCCACGAGCCGTCGCTGCGGGTGCCGCTGCTCGTGACCGGCCCGGGCATGCGGACGGGGGAGCGGCGCTACGACCCGGTCTCCACCGTCGACCTGACCGCGACCCTGCTCGACGCGGCCGACGCCAGCGCGCCCCGCACGGCCGACGGCGTCAGCCGCTGGCGCTCGATGCTGTACGGCGACCGGGGCTGGTCGACCCCGATCGTGACCGAGGCGATCAACACCGCCCGGGGGCGCAACCCCGACTTCACCGACCGCCGCTCCAGCGTCGGCATCCGCACCTCGCGCTACAGCTTCACCCGCTACCGCGACGGGGGCGAGCTGTACGACCTGCTCCTCGACCCCCGCCAGGACCGCAACGTCTACGCCGACCCGGCGTACGCCGCCGTCCGCGCGACGATGGACGGGCTGTGGACCCAGCTCAAGGACTGCAGCGGCGCGTCGTGCCGCACGCCGTTGCCCGACGGGCTCGCCGCGGACGCCGGCACCAACCGGCGCACGACCAGCGCGTACTGGAAGGCCATCCGGGCGGCGTACGGCTGGTAGACATCAGCTGGTGCTCGGACTCTGGTCGTCCTGCGGCTGGTCCTGTTGCTGGTCCTGCGGCTGGCCCTGCTGGCCCGGGGGCACGAAGTCCGGCCGGTCGCCCCGGCCGGGGCCACCCGGCCCGGGGAAGCCGCCCCGGCCGGGACCGTCCATCCAGTGCCGGCCCGGTCCGTCGCCGTGGTCGTCGTCGACCAGCAGCGTCGTCGCGACCCCTGCGCCGGCGCCGATGACCACCCCGGCGAGGGCGACAGCCACGAGTGAGCGGAGCGTGAAGGCGCGCTCGCGCCACCGGACCTTCGTCGGGACGGGGCCGGCCGCCGGCACCGGCTCGGCAGCCGCGACCGGCTCGGCAGCCGGGACCGGCGGGGGGACCTGCTCGGGAGCGCCCTGGGGCGCGGGCTTCTCGTCGTCGCTCATGCCAGCAGCATGCGCGCGACTCCTGTGGCGAACCTGTGGCCCAGCGATGGAAGTCCTTTCCTCCCGCACAAGCGACTCACAGCAACGGCACAGGTTGGTGGCACAGTCTGTGACCATGACCGAGACCGCCACCCGCCCGGACGGAACCCCGCTGCGCGCCCTCGTCGTCGACGACGAGGTCAACATCGCCGAGCTCGTCGCGATGGCGCTGCGCTACGAGGGCTGGGCGGTGGAGACCGCCCACACCGGCGGCGAGGCGGTCGCGGCGGTGCGCGGGCAGGGCCCTGACGTCGTGGTCCTCGACATGATGCTGCCCGACTACGACGGCATGGAGGTCCTGCGCCGGATCCGTGCCGACGACCCGTCGGTCCCGGTCCTCTTCCTCACCGCCCGCGACGCCGTGGAGGACCGGGTCGCCGGCCTCACTGCCGGCGGCGACGACTACGTGACCAAGCCGTTCTCGCTGGAGGAGCTCGTGGCCCGGCTGCGGGCCCTGGTCCGGCGTGCCGGCTCGGCCGTCGAGCAGAGCCGCTCGACGCTCGTCGTCGGCGACCTCGTCCTCGACGAGGACAGCCACGAGGTGACCCGTGGCGGCGACCAGGTCAGCCTCACCCACACCGAGTTCGAGCTGCTGCGCTACCTGATGCGCAACCCGCGCCGCGTGCTGAGCAAGGCGCAGATCCTCGACCGGGTGTGGAACTACGACTTCGGCGGCCAGGCCAATGTCGTCGAGCTCTACATCTCCTACCTACGCAAGAAGATCGACGCCGGTCGCGAGCCGATGATCCACACCATGCGGGGCGCGGGCTACGTGCTGAAGCCGGCGGGCTGATGCCGCGCCTCCTCCCGCGCTCGCTCACCTCGCGGCTGGTCGTGACCGCCGTCGCGCTGGTCGCGGTGGTCTCGCTGCTGATCGGTGCGGTCACCACCCTCGGGATGCGGGCCTGGCTGATGGACCGGCTCGACAACGACGTCCGGGGTGCCGTGAGCCGAACGGCGGGCGGACCGGGCGTCGGCGTGGGCAACCGTCCGCCGGCCATCCCTGGGGGCGACGACGGCGGACGGCGATTCTTCGGGCAGCCCGGACTGCTGAGCGTCTTCTACACCGACGCCGGAGACGTGGGGTTCGTCGTCTCCGAGCGTGGCGAGTTCACCTCGCTCGACGACGCCACGATCGACGCACTGCGTTCGGCTGTCGACGACCACGCCGAGACGATCGAGGTGCCGGGGCACGGCACCTATCGGGTGATGGCGGCCCGCACCGACACCGGCGGCGAGGTCCTCGCGGGCCTCCCGACCGACGACGTCGACGAAGCCACCCTCTCCCTCGTCCGGTGGGAGGTCGCGCTCGCCCTGCTCGGGATCCTCGCCGCGGCGCTGGCCGGCACCGCCGTCGTACGCCGCCAGCTGCGGCCGCTGACCGAGGTCGCCGCCACCGCCCACGCCGTGGCCGAGCTGCCCCTCGACGAGGGTGAGATCGGCGTCACCGAACGGGTGCCGGCCCACCTGACCGACCCACGCACCGAGGCCGGCCAGGTCGGCCTCGCGCTCAACCAGCTGCTCGCGCACGTCGAGTCGTCGCTGTCGGCCCGGCACCGCAGCGAGCAGCAGGTGCGGCAGTTCGTCGCCGACGCCTCGCACGAGCTGCGCACCCCGCTGACCACCATCGCCGGCTACACCGAGCTCGCGCGCAGGCAGGGCGACGCGGACACGGCGGCGGTCGCGCTGGCCAAGGTGCAGGAGGAGGCGGGCCGGATGACCGCGCTCGTCGAGGATCTGCTGCTGCTGGCGCGCCTCGACGCCGGCCGGCCGCTCGAGGCCGAGCCCGTCGACCTGACCCGGCTGCTGCTCGAGGCGGTCGACGACGCCCGCGTCGTCGCGCCGGACCACCGGTGGCAGATCGTGCTGCCCGACGACGGCGAGCCGATCGAGGTGACCGGTGACCGGCACCGCCTGCACCAGGTGGTCACCAACCTGCTGGGCAACGCCCGCAAGTACACCCCGGCCGGCACCGTGGTCACGGTGACCGCGCGGCCCGACGGCTTCGACGTCCACGACGACGGCCCCGGCTTCCCCGCCGACCTCGTCGGTACGGCGTTCGAGCGGTTCACCCGCGGCGACGCATCCCGGCACCGGTCGGACGGCGTCGGCCTCGGCCTGGCGCTGGTGCAGGCCATCGTGGCGGCGCACGGCGGCCACGTGACGCTGGCCAGCGTGCCGGGCGACACCGTCGTACGGGTGCGGCTCACAGCGTCCTCATAGGTCGACCAGACGAGCGGCACAGTCGCGGCCGACAGGGTCGGGGCCGTGATGAGAAAGCTGCTGCACCGGGCGCGTCCGCCGTGGCGCCGGCCCCGGCGACTGGTCCTGGTCCTCTCCGCGCTGGTGGTCGTCGCCGGCCTCGCCGGGGCCTGGCTGCTGCTGCGCGGCGACGAGCCGGCCGCGGCGTCCACGACGACGGCGACGGTGTCGACGCAGACGCTGAAGCAGACCGTGACGGCCAGCGGCACGGTGGCGGCCGCGACGACCGCCGACCTCTCCTTCGACGTCAGCGGCACCGTCACCAGGGTGCTCGTCGAGCCCGGCGACACCGTGAAGAAGGGCCAGCGGCTGGCGCGGGTCGACGACGACGTGCTCCAGGCGGAGCTGGAGGCCGCGCAGAGCTCGCTGGACGCTGCCGAGTCCGCCCGGTCCGAGCACGTCTCCGACGGTGCCTCCGACGTGCAGCTGGCGGCCGACGAGGCGGCGGTCCTCGCCGCGGAGTCGAGCCTCGCCGAGGCGCAGGACGCCGTCGACGACGCGGTCCTCCGCTCGACCATCGCCGGCACGGTGACCGATGTCGGCATCGAGGTCGGCGACAGTGCCGGCTCGAGCGAGTCGGGCCAGCCCAGCACCGGCACGACGTCCACCTCGACGGGCAGCGACACCTCCAGCGGCACGATCACCGTCGTCTCGACCGGGCACTTCGTCGTCGACGCCACCGTCTCCAGCAGCGACGTGGCGAAGGTCGAGAAGGGCATGCAGGCCGAGGTCACGGTGAGCGGGATCGACGAGACGGTGTACGGCACGGTCGCCGAGGTCGGCCTCGTCGCCGAGACCGACTCCTCCGGAGCCGCGGCCTTCCCCGTGACGATCGAGGTGACGGGCGAGCGCGACGACCTCTACGCCGGCACCTCCGCCGACGTCGCCGTCGTCGTCAGCCAGCGCGCCGACGTCCTCACCGTCGACAGCCGGGCGCTCCGGACCGACGGCGACACGACGTACGTCGAGAAGGTCACCGACAGCACCACGGGCGCCACCGAGCGGGTCACCGTCGAGACCGGTGAGACCTCCGGCCTGGTCACCGAGGTCACCTCCGGCCTGGCCGAGGGCGATGTCGTCCAGGTGCCCGGCTTCGCGGGTCCCGGCGGCTCGGGCGGTGACGAGCAGATGCAGGAGTTCCAGCGCCAGATGCAGGAGCGGATGCAGGACGGCGGCGGCTTCCCCGGTGGCGGCCAGGGCGGCTTCCCGGGAGCCCCGCAGTGACTGCGATCATCGAGCTCGAGGGCGTGCGCAAGACCTACCGGTCGGGCAGCGTCGAGTTCGAGGCGCTGCGCGGCATCGACACGTCCGTGCAGCCGGGGGAGTACGTCGCTGTGATCGGCCCGTCCGGGTCCGGCAAGTCGACCCTGATGAACCTGCTCGGCTGCCTCGACGTGCCGACCGAGGGCCGCTACGTGCTCGCCGGCGACGACACGTCCAGCCTCGACGAGGCGGCCCTCGCGGCCATCCGCAACCGGCGCATCGGCTTCGTCTTCCAGCAGTTCCACCTGCTGCCGTCGATGACCGCCCTGCCCAACGTCGAGCTCCCGCTCGTGTACGCCGGCGTCTCGCGCGCCGAGCGTCGCGAGCGGGCCGCGGCCGCGCTCTCCCGGGTCGGCCTCGCCGAGCGCCTCGACCACCGCCCGGGCGAGCTCTCCGGCGGCCAGCAGCAGCGGGTCGCCGTCGCCCGGGCGCTGGTCACGGAGCCCGCGCTGCTGCTCGCCGACGAGCCGACCGGCAACCTCGACTCCCGCTCGACCCACGACGTGCTCGGCCTCTTCGACGAGCTGCACGCCGCGGGGCGAACGATCGTGCTGATCACCCACGAGCCCGACGTCGCGGCCCGTGCCGGGCGCAACCTGGTCATCGACGACGGCCTGATCACCGAGGACCGCCTCGCGACTGGGGTGGTCGCCCGATGAGCTGGTGGGAGACCTTCCGCTCCGGCTTCGCCGCCATCCGGTCCCACCGACTGCGCTCGTCGCTGACGGTCCTGGGCATCGTCATCGGCATCTCGTCGGTGATCCTCACCGTCGGCCTCGGCCAGGGCGCGCAGCAGGAGGTCGAGGACCAGATCGACGCGCTCGGCTCCAACCTGCTGATCGTCTCGCCGGGCAGCAGCACCGACTCCTCGGGGATGCGTGGCGGCTTCGGGTCGGCCTCGACGCTCACCTACGCCGACGCCACCGCGATCGCCGACCCCGAGGCCGTGCCCGACGCCGCCGCCGTCGCGCCGACCACCTCCAGCTCGGTCTCGCTCGTCAACGGCGACACCAACTGGACCACCTCCCTCGTCGGTACGACGACCGCCTGGCTCGACGTGCGCAGCCGCGACCTGTCCGCGGGCCGCTTCTTCACGGCCGAGGAGGCCGCACAGGGTGCGGCGGTCACGGTGATCGGCGCCGACACGGCCTCGGAGCTGTTCGCCCGCCAGAGCCCGGTCGGACAGACGGTCACCGTCAACGGCACCCGCCTCACGGTCGTCGGCGTGCTGACCTCGTCGGGGGCGTCCTCGACCGGGACGAGCGAGGACGACCAGGCCGTCGTACCGGTGGGCACGGCGAGCCGGCTCACCGGCAGCACGTCCGACACGGTCTCGACGATCTACGTGGAGGCCGTGAGCGAGGAGACCCTCGCGGCGGCGTACCAGGAGGTGCAGGCGCTGCTCGCCAACCGGCACGGCGTGACGACGGCCGACGCGGACTTCTCCATCTCCACGCAGGACTCGCTGGTGGAGACGGCCAACGAGACCAACCGGACGTTCACGGTCCTGCTCGGCGGCGTCGCGGGGATCTCGCTGCTCGTCGGCGGGATCGGCGTCATGAACATCATGCTCGTCTCCGTCACCGAGCGGATCCGCGAGATCGGGCTGCGCAAGGCCCTCGGCGCCGCGCCGAACGTGATCCGCCGGCAGTTCCTCGTCGAGGCGTCCTTGCTGGGCCTGACCGGCGGCGTCGTCGGCGTCCTCATCGGCGTCATCGGCGCCCAGGTGCTGCCGCACTTCATCGACCAGGCCGTCGCGATCTCGGCGCTCGCGACCGTCGCGGCGCTCGCCACCTCGCTCGCCCTCGGCGTCGGCTTCGGCGTGTACCCGGCCAGCCGCGCCGCCCGACTCACCCCGATCGACGCGCTCCGCAGCGAGTGACGTGACCACCCCGAGGAGAACCCGACCCATGTCCCTGACCCACCTCACCCGCGCCGCCCGCCCCCTCGGTACGACGACCTGCGCCCTCGCGCTGGCCGTCCTCCTCGTGGGCTGCGGGTCCGACGACGCGACCGACACCGCCAGCGACTCCTCGCCGGCGGGCGCCGCATCGGGCGCCCCCGCGGGCGGCCCCGGCGCTGGTGGCATGCCGGGCGCCTTCGGCGAGATCGCCGCCGTCGACGGCGACGTGCTCCAGGTGCAGAGCCCGATGACCGGGCAGGTCGCCGTGACGGTCACGTCCGGCACCACGATCACCGACCAGGCCGCGGCGAAGCCGGCCGACGTGGCCGTGGGGGCCTGCGTCGTCGTACGCACGGCCGACGGCGACGACGCCGGCTCCGACACCGCGGCCACCGAGGTGACGGCCGCCTCGGTCGCGATCTCCGAGGGTGGCGACGACGGCTGCGCCGCAGGCTTCGGCGGCGGAGGCTTCCCCGGCGGCGGCGAGCGACCCACGGACCTGCCCACGGACCTCCCGTCGGACTTCCCGAGCGACGTGCCGTCGGGTGGACCCGGAGGCGGTCGCCCGGGCGGCGGCTTCGGCACCGTCGGCGCGGTGAAGTCGGTCTCTGCCGACGGCTTCGTCGTGGAGGGCCAGGACGGCGACGTCACGGTGACGGTCGGCGCGGACACGACGTACTCGAAGCAGGTCGCGGCCGACGCCAGCGCCCTCAGCGTCGGCCGCTGCGTCCAGGCGCAGGGCGACGCCGACGACACCGGCGCCGTGACCGCGGCGACGATCCGGGTCAGCGACAAGGTGGACGACCAGTGCGGCCGCTGATCCGCTCGCGTCGTGTGGCGCTCCCGCTGGCGGCGCTCGCGCTGGCCGGTGCGGGCGTCGCGGCGTACGGCGCCGTCGGCGACGACAGCGTCGACTACCGCACCGTCAGCGCGACCACCGGTTCCGTCGAGCAGGGGCTGAGCCTGTCCGGCACGATCTCCCCGAGCGGCAGCTCCGAGCTCGCGTTCGGCACTGCCGGGACGGTTGCGAAGGTGCGCGTCGAGCAGGGCGACACGGTCGAGGAGGGCGACGTCATCGCGGTCCTCGACCGGGCCTCGCTGCGCGCCGCGGTCGACCGGGCGGCCTCCGACCTGGCGTCGGCGAAGGCACAGCTCGCCGACGACCGCGAGGCGCAGACCACTGCGGTGACGACGTCGACGAGCTCCTCCTCGGCGTCGGCCACGGCGGGGAGGTCCGGCTCCAGCGGGTCCTCGTCCGGCGGTGCCCCGTCCTCGGGTGCCCCGTCCTCGGGTGCCCCGTCCTCGGGCACGTCCTCCTCGACGGCTGCCGTCGTGAAGCAGCTGACCGCGCAGCAGGACGCCGTCCTCGCGGCGCAGACGGCCGCCGGCACGGCGCTGTCCGCCGCCGGGACCGCGCTCGCCGACCAGCAGACGGCCTGTGCCGACCCGGTCACCACGACGGAGAGCACCGACGCGGCCACCGACGCGGCCACCGACTCGGCGACGGACGGCACCACCGCCGACGCCGGTACGACGACCACCGCCGTGCTCAGCGAGGAGTGCAGCGCGGCGCTGGTCGCCGTGCAGTCCGCGCAGGCGACGGCGAGCGAGGCCCAGACCGCCCTCCAGACGGCGCTGGAGACGCTCGGCAGCACGCTGACGGAGGCGCTCGGATCCGTGCAGGCGGACCCCTCGACGGGCTCATCGGGAGGCGGCTCGACCGGCTCCGGGAGCGCCCCGAGCGGCACCGGGTCCACCGGGGCCACCGGGTCCACCGGATCCACCGGATCCACCGGGTCCTCGGCGGCCGCGCCGGCCGGTGGCGCGTCCGGCCAGACCGTGACCGCCGCGACCCTCGCCCAGGACCAGGCGTCGATCGACCGCGCGAAGGCGGACCTCGCGGCCGCGGAGGCCGACCTGGCCGGCGCCGTCGTCCGCGCTCCCGCTGACGGGACCGTCGCGTCCCTCGTTGTCGCCACCGATGACGAGGTCGCGGCCGGAGACACCGTCGCGACGGTGGTCGCGCCCGGCCTGACCACGGTGAGCGTCGAGGCGACCGCGACGCAGGCCGCCCAACTGGAGCAGGGCATGGACGTCGAGGTCACCCCGGCCGGGGCGACCGAGGCGCTGGCCGGTGCGGTCAGCCGGATCGAGCACGTGGCGACGAGCGACTCCTCGACCGGCTCAGACCCGACGTACACGGTCGGGATCGTGCTCGACGAGCGCGACCTGCAGCTCCCCGACGGGATGCCGGCCTCGGTGACGGCGGTGGTCGGCGCCGCCGACGACGTCGTCGTGGTCCCGGCCTCCGCGGTCAGCAACGGATCGGTCACCGTGGTCGAGGACGGCGTGGCCCAGCGGGTCCGGGTGACCACCGGCATCGTCGGCGCGACGCAGATCGAGGTGACCGACGGGCTGGAGGCCGGCGACGAGGTGGTCCTGGCCGACCTCGACGCCGACCTGCCCAGCGGCGGCAGCGAGCAGGGAGGCTTCGGGGGAGGCGGCTTCGGGGGAGGCGGTGGCGGCTTCCCCGCCGGCGGCCCGCCGAGCGGCGTGTTCCGCGCTCCCTGACAAACCGCTGGCGCCCGGGGCCGGAGTGGGTCACGCTGCGAACGTGAGCACCTGGACCAGCGCAGTGTGGTCCGATGAGGAGTTCCTCGCCGGCCTGCACTCGTTCGTGGCGGACGCCGTCGGCGAGCCGGTCACGCTCGAGCCCGTCGGACGGCAGCCCTGGTCCGCGGTGTGGCGGGCGCACGCGGGCTCCGGGACGTCGTACGTCAAGCAGAACTGCCCGGGCCAGGCGCACGAGGCGCGGCTCGTCGCCGAGCTCGCGCGGATCGCCCCTGACCAGGTCGTGCCGGTGCTCGCCGCGGACGCCGGGCGCGACCTGCTGCTGACCGAGGACCTCGGGCCGACGCTCCAGGAGCTCGGGCGTGCCGCCGACGTCGACGTGTGGTGCCGCGTCGTCGCCGAGTCCGCGGCCCTCCAACGTCGGGTCGCCTCGGTCGGCTTCGACCCCGGACTGACGGTGATGGACCCGTCCGACGCGTCGACGTACGTCGCCGACGCGGTCGGCCGCCTCGCCGCGCTCCCGCCCGACGACCCCCGGCGGCTGGCGCCCGAGGTGGCGCACCGCCTCGAGCGGCTGCTGCCCACGGTGGACCGCTGGTCCGACCGTGTCGAGGACCTCGACCTGCCGTTGACCCTGGTCCACAACGACCTGCACGCGGCGAACGTCGTGCCCCTCGACGGTACCCTGCGCTTCTTCGACTTCGGCGACGCCGTCGTCGGCGAGCCGCTCGGCAACCTGCTGGTGCCGCTCTACATCGCCCAGGGCGAGCTGCACGCCACCCACGACGACCCGCGGCTGTGGCGCATCGCCGACGCCGGTCTCGAGGTGTGGAGCGATCTCGCTCCGATTGCCGCGCTCCGCGCCGCCCTGCCCGCCGCCCTGCAGCTGGCCCGGCTCGCGCGGGTGGAGTCCTGGCGGCGCTGCGTCGCGACGATGACCCGCGACGAGCAGGCGGAGTGGGGCTACGTCCCGGCCCGCTGGCTCGCCCTCCTGCTCGAGGCGCCGCCCGTCGAGGTCAGGCCGAGCGCGGCGCGTACATGATCACCGCGACGCCCACGAGGCAGACCAGCGCGCCGATCACGTCGTACCGGTCGGGACGGAAGCCGTCGGCCACCATGCCCCACACCAGCGAGCCGGCCACGAAGACCCCGCCGTACGCCGCCAGGATCCGCCCGAAGTGCGCATCCGGCTGGAGCGTCGCGACGAACCCGTAGGCGCCGAGGGCGATCACGCCGGCCCCGATCCAGATCCAGCCGCGGTGCTCCCGCACGCCCTGCCACACCAGCCAGGCGCCCCCGATCTCGGCGACCGCGGCGGCCACGAACAGGGCGATCGAGCGCAGCGTGTCCATGGGCCCATGCTCGCAGAGCCGGGCTCGCCGATCGCCGCGCACCAGCGATCCACCGTTCGATGCGGACCAGGGGCGGAGGCGACCGCCGAGGCTCGAACGGTGGATCCGTCGTGGGCCCCGGAGCGGCCACGCCGTCGCCCGGTCCCGCCGCTAGGGTGTGCTCCGCGATGCAAGGGGCGGTAGCTCAGTCGGTCAGAGCAGAGGACTCATAATCCTTGGGTCGTGGGTTCGAGCCCCACCCGCCCTACAACGAAACCCGCAGGTAGATGTGGGTTTCGCTTGAACGATCCCTCCGAGCGGACGTTCCGAAGGGCTCCGTAGGGGCTCCGTCGATTCGCTGGCCAGTCCGTCGCATGTGGTCGCAACACGAGCGGCAGACGCCCGAAATCGCCTACACTGATCTCGCCACCCCTGGAACGGCAGCGGGTGCGCGGAAGGCCGAGACCGACCTCTCGGAGACACACCCCGCGCATTTGAGTTCTGGGACCTGACATCAACGTCGGGTCCGGGTGGCTTCGTCGTCTCCGGGCCTCTGATCCGGAGGTTTCCTCATGTCCAAGCGCGTTGCCGCCTATGCCCGCGTCAGTGCGGTCGCCGAGTACTGCGGTGTCAGTGATCGCACCATCCGACGCTGGATGGACCTCGGCCTGCCGTATTCCAAGCCTGACCCGAGCCAACAGGGCGTCGTCCTCATCAAGTGGGCCGACCTCGAGAACTGGCTCGCTGATAGCACCTACTGATTCCCGCCCCGTCGAGCGTCCTATGGCCCACGCGCTCGGCGGGGCGGCAACACATCTCAGTGGGCCGGAATCGAGCAGCACAGGTGAACGACAACCACGAGCACGGACGCGACCTGATCCGCCTTGCCCTGACCATTTACGCCCTGATCCCGGAGGGTACCGAGACATTCGCCGAGGCGGTGGCGCGGTCCGACGAGTTGCGGCGCACCGTCACCGATGCCGAGCTTGACCAGATCCTCACCACTCATCGGGCTCTTCGGCTGCTGATCGGACCGAGGCTGGCGGACTCGCTGGCGACTCTGCCGCCGGACGTCCTGTACGCGGACGTATTGAGGAGCGGTTCGGGTCGCACCCGCCGCTGAGGTCCCTCCGTCCGGCTGGGGTGGGGCTTCCTGTCCCAGCGCGGCGGTGGGTTCTCAGCGATCAACCGCAGCCTGACATCTCAATAGCGGCGTGCCGCCGTGTGGTCGTGCAGAGGAGCCCCTTCCGCACAGCGGCGCACATAACTCGCGAGTCGAGCGGATCACGCACCTTAGCGTCGGTAGTGGATACGTCACCTACCTCCCGAAAGGGGAACCTCATGGCTCGCGGTTTCAACACCGTTGGCGACCTCGTCCGAAACCTCGGCGATGGCACCGACACCAATCGTCTTTGGGCTGACTACATCGCGGTCGTGAAGGAGTACAACGCTCGTCGCGACACGCTGGTCAACCTGCTGACCTTCAAGACCACGCTCGCCGCTGAGGCGGTGCTGCAGTCCTTCACTGGGGCGTCTTTCGAGGACGCCACTGAGTTCGGCCAGCCGGTCGGCTCGCGTCCGACTATCGGGAGCGCGCTCCTCGGCTATTCCTTCAAGTGGCGCGACGCCGCGACTCGCTTCACGTGGCAGTTCCTCGCCGACGCCACGAAGGAGGAGACCGACGCCATCACCAACAGCATCTTGGAGTCCGATCGCAAGCAGGTCTTCGAGGGTGTGATGCGCACGCTGTTCAACAACACCGCCCGCGTCAACGAGGCTGGCAACGACGTTAAGCCGGTCTACAACGGCGACGGCCAGGTGCCGCCTGAGCATGACGGCCAGACCTTCGGTGGCGGTCATTCCCACTTCGTGACTTCTGGAACGGCCAACCTCTCCGCTGCTGGTGGCCAGATCGCGGTCGACGCGCTTATGGAGCTTGTCCTTGAGCACGGCTACGGCGACGGCACGAACGGCAGGCTGGTCCTGCTCGTGAACCGTCAGGAGGCCAACCAGATTCGTGGCTTCCGCTCGGTCGCCGCGGGCGGTGCAGGTTCGTACGACTTCATCCCGGGTGATGGTGCACCTGCCCGACTGACCGCGGAGACCGTCGTCGGCGACACCCCTCCGGCCAAGATCGGAGACCAGCCTCTCATCGGCGCCTACGGACCAGCGCTTGTCGCCCAGAACAGTCTCATCCCGGCTGGGTACGTGCTTGCGGTAGCGACTGCTGGCGACAACAGTTCGTTCAATCCCGTCGGCTTGCGCGAGCACAAGACCCAGAACCGGCGCGGGCTGATTCTGCTCGACGGCCCCAATGCCGAGTACCCGCTCAGTGGTTCGGCATTTGTCCGTGGATTCGGCACGGGCGTGCGGCATCGCGGGGCGGCTGCGGTCATGCAGGTCACGGCCAACCCCGCGTACGCCGTGCCGGCCCTCTACGTCTGATGAGTGGCGCAGCACCGTGGCAGGTAGCCGAGCGGGATCAGGCTGACGCGGCAATCGACGCGATCGACAGGGCGTGGACGTACAACGCGGCGCTTATGGACAACGACGAGGTCCGGTCTGTGGTGGAGGACTGGATCGGTCAGCCGTGGCCCGTGGGTAAGCCGGTTGCCCAGTCCTACCTGATCTTCGGCCACGGCCTGTTCGCGGAGGTCATGGGCGACGCCCTGTGGATCGCCTCGATCGCATCGAAGTATGCGCGGCGCGACGGCGACTGCGACGTCTGCCATGCGCCGAAGCCGCTCGCTGGCGTTGCCGTCGTCGCTTACCCGCTCAACCTGTTGGCGCTCGTCCTCTGCTGGGACTGCGCCGACGAACTCAATCCCGAATCGCTTCTGCAGTTTGGAGTGACCGATGTCTGACATGAAGCAGATCGCCCGTGCCGCCGCTTTCTGGCCCGACATGCGCGAGATCGCCGACGACTACTGCCTGTCGTTCCGGACGGTTCGCCGTCTGGTTGCTGACGGGGTCGTGGAGTCGATCAACCTCGGCAAGATCCGGGTCAACCCGGAGAGCGTCGAGACCTGGCTTGAAAGCCGCTACCAGCCCGGCGAGGGCTGAACAGAGAACTGCGGCGCGGGTGGGGCTCCTTGGGGATCGGGACGTCCTGCTCTGACCTCACCCGCGCTGCTCCTGCGACACAACCCCGTGGAAGGAATCGCTATGTCGCGCAGTAAGGCTATTGCCCCGAGGGTGCTGATGGTCCTCGTAGAAACCACCAGCGGCACCGACCTGCTGGGCTGGGTGATGAAGACCGGCGAAGGTTCGCTCACCCTAGAACTGACCGAGTACGGCCAGGAAGGCTGGCTCGTCACCCTGCCGTGGGACGACGTGACCTGCCTGTCCGACGTCACCGAGTTCATGACTCGCACGCTCGCTTCTGAGGACGCCTGAGATGGGCCGCCAGCCTCGGGGTCGGCGCGTCGCGACCTACGTCTATGAGGACTTGAAGGGCAACCCGCTAATCCGCAAGGTCCGCTATGAGTCCAAGGACTTCCCGACCTACTTTGCGACAACGCAAGACCCGGACACGGGCCTGTGGCGGTGGACTGCCCGCATGCGGGATGAGCACTGGCCGTTCTGGGTCAAGGCGATGTACAAGCTTCCGGAGGTCGTGGCCGCACTCCGCGTTGACGTGCCGATCTGGTGGTGCGAAGGAGAGAAGGATGCCGAGAATGTCGCCGCGCTCGGCCTCGTGGCGACGACGACTCCCAGCACGAGCGACCTGTTCGACCCGCAGGTCGAGTGGTTCACCAAGTTCCGCACGCGATCCGAGGTCATCGTGGTGTGCGACCAAGACGCGCACGGCGGCTGGTGGGGCTGGGAGCGCTACGCGGCCTTGCTCCGGGCGGGGGTGGAGCCGAGCCGCATTCACGTCGTCGCGCCACCTTGGCTGCCGCCGTTCATGGCCAAAGGCAGCGATGTCAGCGACGTCCTCGCGGCGGGCCGGGGCGTCGATGCGCTGAGGTCGGTCGACCTCGACCGCCTACGCGAGTGCGCAGCCCAGTACCGGCCCAGTCGCGCACGTTCCTACATGGGCCTCGCCGCGACGGGGACAGGCGGCTCGTCGTGAGCGCGGTCCCGTGGGTGCTCGCGGTCGGCATGGCGCTGGCGATCTGGGTGCCGACGATCGCTCGGCTCTGCGCCCCACCCCCAGGAGAAGGGAGGTCGCCGTGCGTGACGACGACAAGCGCGGCTGTTCGGTCAAGGGATGCCCTTGGCGTGGACGCCCCGAGGACTGCCCGTTCCCGCACTACGACAGGGACGACGGCGACACCCGCATCGACCGGCTGATGCAAGAACGACCGGACGGCCGACGCCGCCGGTGATCGACCTCGGAGGGGTGGCGGTGTCTTGCCCTGCCGCCGCCGCCTCTCCGAGCAGGGCAACTGACGTGAAGGAGACGGGGCATATGACTAGCAAGAGGTCGGCGACGCCAGCCGACGACAGTGAACGGACCTCATGGTCGACGCCGATCGACATGCGGAAAGCGCTGTCGAACGATCCGCCGCCAGAGCCGAGGATTGGTCGATGGACCGACACAGTTGACGGAAAGTCGCTGACGCGGGCGCTGTTCTATCCGAACGAGGTGCACAGCGTCGGCGGCGAGCCTGAAGCGATGAAGTCGTGGCTGCTCCTGTTCGCTGCGGTGCAGGAAATTCGGCGCGGTGAGTTCGTGATCTTCTTCGACATGGAGGCCAACGAGCGCTCCATCGCCGATCGACTGCAGTTGCTCGGCGCAACGCCAAGACAGATTCGCACTCGCTTCAAGTACGTCCGGCCGAGCGACCAGATCAGCGACGACGACCGTGACGCCTACCGAGCGATGGTCCGCAAGTGGAAGCCGACGCTGGTCGTGCTCGACGGCGTGACCGAGGCGTACTCGATGCACGGTCTCAGCATCAACGCCGCAGAGGACGCGGCGGCGTGGTTCCGCAACTTCTCGCGGCAGTTCCAGACCACCCCCACCGACGGGTACGACGGTCCGGCGATTGTCGAGCTTGACCACGTTGTGAAGGACCGCGAGGGCCGGGGCAACTGGAACATCGGTACCCAGCACAAGAAGGCCGGGATCAAGGGCGCCATGTATCTGGTCGAGTCGTACCGCCCGCTGTCCAAGGGCAAGCACGGCATGTCTCGCCTGTTCCTCGCGAAGGACAGTCCTGGCGGTGTTGCGTGGGTGCGGAGCGGCAAGGGTCGGCGGCTGGTCGGCGAGTTCCACGTGGACGCCGAAGCAGACGCCCTCGATGCATGGATCGAGTCGCCGAGTGATCAGGCGGAGGCCGTCGAGCGCGATGACGTTGCTCCGGCCGAGACGCCGCAGTTCCGCCAGTGCATGCGTGCGATCTGGGAGTTCGTCGCGGGCACTCCGGGCGTGAGCGGCAAGGTCATCCGGGCGAACGTGACCGGTCGCGGCGACAAGGTGAAGCAGGACGCGCTGGCGGTGCTCGTGAGCAAGGGATACCTCGTGAACGAGGGCTCTGACTCCCGCCCGTCGTACGTCGTCGGCACCGAGTTCACGCTGCTCGGCGCGGTGGGTGAGTCGTCGTGAAGGGACAACCGGAACCGGAACTCAACCGGAACTCACCGGAACTCAGTTCCGGTTCCGAAGCCGAGCGAACCGGAACTCGGAACCGGAACTCACCCCTTTAGGGGTTCCGGTTCCGAGTTCCGGTTCCGGTCGGGGCCATCGAGATATGTGAAAGGAGCAAGTGATGGGACGCAAGAGCAAGGACCCTTCAGAGGCACTGGCTATCAAGCCGGTAGCGGAGGGAGCAGCAGCGAAGGGTGGGAAGTCGACTGCGGGCAGTGTGAAGAAGGCGCGTCGCACCCGAACCGAGTCACCCGCCAAGCCGGGGATGCCCGGAAGTGTCGACGACACGAGACGTTGCACGGCCACGGCCAACAGGACCGGCGAGCGCTGCAAGGCACCGGCGATCAAGGGCCACAACGTTTGTCGTGTCCACGGCGGCGCGTCGCCTCAGGTACAACGCACCGCGAAGCAACATCTACTTGAACTCGCGAGCCCTGCGGTGGCCGCGCTTCACGAGATTCTGACTGACCCCGACACCGACAACGCGACCAAAGTCCGTGCGGCGTTGGGGATTCTGGACCGGACAGGCATGGGCCCCGGCGCGAAGCTTGAGATCAAGCCGGACGACCGCTGGGGCAAGTTGCTCCGAGAAGCCACGTCCGACCAGATCGACCGGACGCTGGACGGTCCCGACGAGCCGAGTGCCCTTCCTTCCGGTGGGGGCGGGGATCACACGTGGGAGGACGTTGCCCAGGCGCAGGCCGACGCTCGGGCAGAAGCTTGGCGCGAGTACGACGATGACGATGCCCTTGAGTACGAGGCACGGCCCAACTTCCGCACGAGCGCGACCGTGCGTGGCGAGGCGCAAGTCGTCGAGGACTCGATCCTCCCCGGCATCCCGCCGACGAGCGGCCCGAGCGAGTACGGCGACCGCGACCCGCTCGCGTGGCCGTACGACCGCCCGCCCGCGTCCTGAGGTGGGGCCGTAGGCCGCTGCGGGCCGGAGGGCTGGGCCGACCCCCGCCCCACGGCGAAACGGGCCGCAAACCCCAAGTGACCTCAGCAAGCAGCGTTGCCCAACTGACTCACCGTACGGTCGCGCCTCCGACGCTCCGGAGCGGCTTCGCCCGTTTCCGATCCGCTCCGGGCCGAACACCAAAGGAAGGCACCAATGAGACTGGTGGGATACATCCGGGTCAGTACCCGGAAGCAAGCCGAGGAAGGCCACGGCCTCGACGCGCAACGCGCCCTGCAACTCGACTGGGCCGAGCGACACGACCACGAACTCATCGCCGTCATCCCCGACGTGATGACCAGTCGGAGGACTGACCGGCTACATGGCCGTGAGGCCGCGATCCGGCTCGTGGAGACCGGGCTCGCCGACGGGCTGCTCATCTTGCGGTGGGACAGGGCCACGCGCTCGCTCATCGACGGCCAGCACCTTCTCGAGCGCTCACGCGCTGGCGGCTGGCCGATCCTCGACACGAACGGCAAGTCGAGCTTGAGCAAGCGCGACAACCTCATGACCAACATGGAGCAGGTCATCGCCGAGGACGAGCGCGAGCGGATCAGCCAGCGCACCAAGGAAGGTCTCGCCGCCGCACGGCTCAAGGGCAAGGTTCCTGGCCGGCCTCCCCGAGATCTTCCGGGCATGACGGTCCACATGCTCGCCGACCTCGACCAACAGGGCATGAGTGCGCGTGCGATCGCTCAGACCCTCAACGAGCGCGGCGTCCCCTCACCCGCAGGCGGTGCGCGTTGGTCGCACTCGACCGTCCTCCGCGTGCTCAGGCGCGAGACCACCGAGCAGGCGGACGCCTCGTGAGCATCGACCGCGACAACCTCCCGAACACCGCCGCCCCTGCTCCGGTGGGGTGGGGAGACCACGAGAGCCGAGCACTCGACCGCGAGGCACGACGGATCAGCGCCGTGCGAGGACTGCCCAAGGAAGAACGCGCAGCGGCAGTCGTCCCCGTGCCCAAGCCGAGACCAGTAGCGCAACCAAGGCCGACCAGTTCCGGCCGCTGGTGCATCGTCGTCCGCCGCGACCGTCGCACCGTCAAACGCACGTTCGACACCGCCGAGCAAGCCGCCGCATGGCGCGACCAGATCACGAAGGAGGGCCGGTAATGGCTCACGTCTACAAGGCAACGAACAACAAGGGTTGGTACTGCCGGTGGTCGTTCACCGTGCCCAACCCGGACAACCCCGACGAGCCGAAGCGCAAGTTCCAGAAGCAGGTGTTCCGCACCAAGGCCGAAGCCGAGCAGAAGAAGCGTGAGGTCGAGGACCGCAAGCATCAGGGCCTGTCGGTCGACCACAACGCCGGCAAGCAGACGGTTCGCATGTGGGCCGACGAATGGCACAGGCACTACGCCCGGACGGTAAAGCCGTCCACGGCGATCAAAAGCCGGGGCCTGCTCGACGCAACTGTGATCCCTCGTCTGGGCCACCTGCCGATCCGTGAAGTTGATGCGGCGACGATCAGCGACTGGCTTGACTACATCGAGCAGAACCGGACTGGTCACAAGGGCGAGCCGATCAGCCCGGCGACGATCCGGCACCACCATCTGGTGCTGTCGAACGTGCTCGGCTACGCGGTCAAGGAACATGCGATCCCGTTCAACCCGGCACGCGACGTCAGCCCGCCGACCAACAAGGCACGAGGCCGACGACCGCGCAAGCCGAACTTCCTGTCACCCGGCGACGTGCAGAAGCTCGCGGACGGACTGCCGCATCCCTACAACCTGCTCGTCCAGTTCCTCGCCTTCACCGGGCTGCGCGTGAGTGAGGCGTCCGGGCTCGACATCGCTGACGTGGACCTCGACGCCAGCACCGCGACTGTGCACGTCGAGCGGACCCGGACCAAGGTCAAGGGCGGCTGGCGGGTGCACACGACGAAGAACGGCGAGCCGCGCACGGTGCCGATCCCTGCGGCGCTCGCCGATGAACTGCGCGTGTACGTCGCCCAGCACCCACGGGGAGACGATCCGACTGCGCCATTCTGGCCGGGCCGGAAGATCACCGGACGCACGCCCAAGGGCAACGTGAGCGGGCTGGACTATGACGAGCCGTGGGCGTCGTCGGTGTTCTACAAGAGGCACTTCAAGCCTGCGGTGGCGACAGCCGCGCTCACCCCCTCCCTCCGGCTGCACGACCTCCGCCACTCGTTCGCGTCGATCTGCGCGAGCGCTGGCATCCCCGCTGCCCAGGTGGCCGAGTGGATGGGACACGGCAACGAGGTCGTTACCCGGACGATCTACACCCACCTGTTCAAGGAAGACACGACCCGCCACACCGACGCGCTCAGCGCTGCCTTCCGCCCGACGCAGCGGCGCGACGACCTCGTAGACCGCAGGGCTCGGCGCAACCCGGCCTGACGACGCGACACACCCCGGCCTTGCACCCGTGGGGCAGATCGCTCACAATGAATGAAACTGTGCAGAATCACATCGTTGTAGTTCAGTTGTCACGCACATCGAGCGGCGTGTCGCAGAACGAGGCAGGGTGAGATGCGGCACGGTTTGTAGTGAAGGGTCGACAAGCGTTCCTTCCACGGCGCAGAAGAAAGGAGGAAGCCGATGAAGACCAGCCCCTGGCACTCCATCAAGCAGGACAAGCACCACAACAACACGGAGTGCAACACCGGTAACAACATCGAGCGCGAGAACCGTCGCGACGGCACCGGCGGCAAGCCGCTGTGTTCCGAGTGCGCCCGCCTCTGATGTGACAGGTCGCTGACGACGGGGAAGCCGTCCAGCGTCAAGAAAGGGAAGCCCCACACGTACCGAAGTGTCGTTACCACCTCGGGCCGAGTGGGGCTTCTCCCTTATCTAACCCGACTGTATGACTGTTTCATCTGTGGCGTCAGTAGTTCGAGACGTGTTCGTCGGTCGCTCCCCGTAGGGTGCAGCACGTGCTGCCGTCTGCTCGCCGTCGCCAACAGGAAACCGCTGCCCGAGAGGCTGCGGGCGAGTCACTCTGGACCACCACGTTCGACTCTCGCGCCAACGTGCGAATCGCCGCGGCTTGGTCGGCCTTCGGCGAGGCGGCATATGAGGATTACGGACCCCGCCTGAGCGCCGTGATTGCCAACCACCTACGCCAAGAGGGCGGCTGGCAGATTGCCAACGATGTTCAGGCGAGCGTGTTCACCAAGGACCTCAACCACGATCTTCGCCTGGACATGCTTGCGACGATCCCGCTCGCGCTCGACTTTGTGGCGGGTCGAGGGAACTACGGCGAGCAGTTTATGGGCGAGGTCAACGCGATCATGCGCGAGCACCGCATCGCCTACAAGTTCGTCGAGGGCGAGTTGATCCCCTTCGAATCGGACGAGCTTCTGCAGAACGTGGTCGAGCCGACCCTGCGACTGATGGTCGGCGAGCGGTTCAAGGCGTCGCACGATGCCTACCTCAAGGCGCTCAAGGAGATTGCTGCCGACGACCCCGGCGATGCGATCACTGATGCCGCGACCGCACTCCAGCAGACTCTGGTCGCACTCGGCTGCAAGGGCAATGCCCTCGGCCCGCTCATGAAGGATGCGAAGAACCGAGGCCTGCTCGGGGCACACGACCAGCCACTGATCGACGGCATCGGCAAGTTCATCGACTGGGTCAACTCCGACCGCACTGCGACGGGCGACGCTCACGACCACTCCACGGCAGTGCTTGCCGACGCCTGGCTCGTCGTGCACGTCGTCGGCGCGTTGATCGTCCGGCTCGCCGATCCGGCCCGTCGCGGCGCGGCAGACTGACGACCGGAGGCGACCCCACCCCTCCGCCCGGCGATCCGGCTACGGCCCAGCGAACACGCGTCGCGGGCCCAGCGCGACCCCGGCGACCCCACGCGAGCGTCCGCCGGTGGGTCCGTACGTGTCTGCGAGGCGGTTCGGTGGGGTCGGGTCCGCCTCGACCGGGGTAAGCCCGGCAAATCTGCGATTGCGGTCGAGGCGCGATGTGCTGCAAGGCCGACCTCGACGGGATCGGCCTTGCAAGCGGGTTTGGTCAGTTGTCGCTGTCGTCCTCGACCGGCTGGATGAAGTCGCCGGACCAGTAGTCGCAGACGTCCGAGCACTTGCACTCGGGCCAGCGGCCGCAGGCGTCCTCCGGCTTAGTCACTTGGTCACCTTCTTCGGGTCGGCCTTGGCGGCGGCGGTCTTCCGAGCGGCACCCGTCGCCTTGGGGGTGGGGGTGGCCTTGGCGGTCGGCTTCTTCGCCGCCGTCTTCTTGGCGGTCGGCAGGTCGAGCCGATCGCCGGTGATCTTGGCGGCCTTGCCCGCGACGATCGCCTTGCACCTGGGGCAGAAGTTCGCCGGGGTCGAGCCGTTCTTCCAAGCGGCTCCGCGAGCGGTCGCCGTCGTCTCGGCTCCGTGGTTGAGGCAGGTCGTCCGCCACTCGTCGCCGTCCTTGCGGGTCCAGGTCGTGGCCCCGGTCGAGCGGCTCACAGCGTGGCGAACTCGGTTGGTGGTCTCGGGCATAGCAGCCCCTCCTTCGCTACCGGCCTCCCCTTGCAGAGGCCGAGGAGCGGCGAACCGTACGCCTGCCGCTGGGCAGGTTCCTCACTCCGCAGGTCGGCTGTGCCAAGGCAACCCGATCGCCGGTGAGTCGGTGCGCAAGCTTGCAAGGGCTCCTAGAGGGCTCCCGGCTACTTCGGTCGACATGCGACGTCACACGACGCCGGAGTTGCAGAACCGCAGGTCAGCAGAGGGGTTCGCGCTCCGGTGGCGACCACCGATGCCCCACCGGGGCCGCACAATCGCCGTTCTCATAATCCTTGGGTCGTGGGTTCGAGCCCCACCCGCCCCACCCAAGCCCGGTGCGTCAGTCGCCCCAGCCCATCGGGAACACCTCGAACGGCGCGGCGAACGCCACGCCCAGCCGGGTCCCGGTGCCGCGGGCCATGCCCTCGAGGAACTCCCGCGGGTCCCAGTTCTCCCAGCCCAGCCCGTCGATGTACGCCGCGTGCGCCTTCAGCGACTCGACGCCCGCGTCGAAGGTGGCGGTCGTGTCGACGGCGTGGGTGGAGTCGGGGGAGCCGAAGGCCCAGACCTCCCGCACCCCGCCCCACGGCTCGAGCCCGTCGACCAGCTGCTCGTTGAAGACCCACCGGTTGCCCGCGTCGCGCACGGCGTCGACCACGGCCCTGCCCACGGCGATGTGGTCGGCCTGGTTGAGGTTCCGCCCGCCCCAGGTGTCGCGGAAGTTGCCGGTGACCACGATCTCCGGCCGGTGCCTGCGTACGACGCCCGCGAGCTCGCGCCGCAGTGGGACGCCGTACTCGAGGACGCCGTCGGGAAGGCCGAGGAACTCGACGATGTCGACGCCGACGACCTGCGCGGAGGCGACCTGCTCGGCCTCGCGCACGGTCCGGCACTCGTCGGGGGAGAGGCCGTCGATGCCGGCCTCGCCGCTGGTCACCATGCAGTAGACGACCGTCTTGCCCTGCCCGGTCCAGCGGGCGACCGCCGCGGCGGCGCCGAACTCCATGTCGTCGGGGTGGGCCACGATGCACAGCGCCCGCTGCCAGTCCTCGTCGAGCGGCTGCAAGGGAGAGGGGGTGTCCGCCATGCAGCGAGCATGTCAGTCGAGCACGCCGAGCGCCACGAGGAACGTGCCGACCGCGAGCAGGAGGAAGGTCCCGCCGTGCAGCGCGATGGAGACGAGCGGGATCTGCTTCTCCGCCACGCGCACCTCCGAGGGGTCGCCCGGGTCGAGCACGCCGCGGTGCGGCTCGGGCCTGTCGACGTACCGGCTGCCGCGCAGCGTGGCGACACCCATCACCGCTCCGCCGCTCGCGGTCACCAGGACGGCGGCGAAGCTCGCCCACGCGAAGCCGGAGCGATCACTGGTGACATAGGCGATCCAGACCGAGAAGGTCACGAGCGCCGCGATCGGGTGCGCGAACGCCACCAGGTCGGGGATCCGCGTCGCCCGCGCGTTGCTCGAGCGCTGGCCCGCGGCGAGGACGAAGCTGTACATGTAGCCCCCCACGATCAGCTGGAGCGCGAAGGCGAAGGTGAGCAGCACCGACATGGCGCTGTGGTACCCGCGACGCCTCAGTCCAGCCGCCGGAGCAGCGCCTCCGCGTCGTGCGGCGCGTGCCCGTCGGCATCGTTGTCGAAGTAGACGAAGACGTCGGCCTGCTCCGCCCAACGACGGCACCTGCCGGCCCACTTGTCCAGCGACCGCGACGAGTAGCGGCTGGTGTAGAGCTTCGTGTGCCCGTGCAGCCGGACGTGCACGACGCCGCTGGTGACCGCCTCCGCGCGGGGCCAGCGCCCGTCGGAGTCCGCGACGACGCAGCCGATGTCGTGCTCCCGCATCTGGTCCAGCGCCTCGTCCGTGCAGAAGGACCGGTTGCGGAACTCCAGCACGTGCGCGACCGGCCGGTCGACGTCGTACGACGCCAGCACCCGGTCGCCCGAGAGCCGCTCGTCGTGGCGTGACGCCAGGTCGGCGGCCGCGGCGGTGGTGCGCGGGAGGAGCGCGTAGAAGTCCGCCATCAGCGCCGCGTCGTACGGGAGGTTCTCGGGGAGCTGCCACAGGACCGGGCCGAGCTTGGGACCGAGCGCCAGCACGCCCGACGCGAAGAAGTTCGCCAGCGGCGCCTCGATGCCGCGCAACCGCTTGACGTGGGTGATGAAGCGGCCGCCCTTCACGGCGAGCACGAAGTCCGCGGGCGTCTCGTCCCGCCAGGCCCGGTACGACGACGGCCGCTGCAGCGAGTAGAAGGAGCCGTTGACCTCGACCGACGTCAGCCGCCGCGACAGGTACGCCAGCTCCTCGCGCCGCGGCAGGTCGTCCGGGTAGAAGTCGCCGTGCCAGCCGTCGTACGACCAGCCGGAGGTGCCGACACGGATCTCGCCCACGCCCGCGCCGTACCCGCCGGGCCGGGGACGACACCGCCCCGGCCGGGCTCACGTGGGCCGGCCGGGGCGGTGCGGGTGGAGCGGGTCGATCCGCTCAGCGGTGGTGGGTCACTTCCACACGACGGGCTCGCCGTCGAACTGGTCGTACGGCGAGTCGTCACCACCGCCGCTGAACTGGACGCCGTCGACGGTCGAGCCCTTGGTGGCCAGGGCCGGGACGCAGCCCTTCGCGGTGTCTCCGACCGCGGCGTCGTACTCGAAGCCACCGTCGGCGCAGGGCGCGAAGTCGCCGAAGACGATGAGGCTGCCGGCCTTCTGCGAGCCGATGAGACCGTCGAAGTCGCTGCCGGCCGTGTAGCCGCCGAAGCCGTCGGGGCCGACCGACAGGATCGTCATCTCGAGGTCGATGTAGAAGGGCGTGTAGTCGGCGGCGTTCTCGACCTTCGCGGCCTCGAGGTCGGCGGACGCGCCTTCGCGGATGCCGGTGACGGTGACCTCGACGGTGGCGGTGCCGTCGGTGCCGTAGGTCAGCGGGAGCACGGCCTTGTCGCCGATCGACAGCTCGGTGCCGGGGGCGGTGACGGAGCCCGCGGAGGCACCCTCGCCGCCGTCGTCGGTGGACTCGGTCTCCTCGGTAGACTCGGTCGACTCGGTCGACTCCGACGGCGACTCGCTGGAGGTGTCGGTGGTGGCGTCGGACGACGGGTCGCCGGCGGACGGGACCTCGTCGTCCTGGCAGGCGCTGAGCGCGAGGACCGCGAGCAGCGCGGCGGGCAGGGCGAGCTTGACGGACATGGGTGGTTCCTTCCCCCGAGTGAAATGGTGTCCGCCGCCTTCCCGCGCCACGCCGCACCACACCTCCGCCTGACCGGATGTGGTCCAGGTCGCATCTACGCTGCCCCTGTGATCAAGTACCTCGGCTCCAAGCGCACCCTGGTGCCGGCGCTGGGGGAGATCGCCGTCGCGGCGGGAGCGCGGACCGCGGTCGACCTGTTCACCGGCACGACCCGGGTCGCCCAGGAGCTCAAGCGGCGGGGGCTGTTCGTCACGGCGGCCGACCTGGCGTCGTACTCCACCGTGCTGAGCGACTGCTACATCGCCACGGACGCCGACACCGTCGACCTCGCCATCCTGGATGCCGAGCTCGCCCGTCTCGGCGCGCTGCCCGGGCACCGCGGCTACTTCACCGAGACCTTCTGCGAGCGGGCCCGCTTCTTCCAGCCCCGCAACGGCGAGCGCGTCGACGCCATCCGCGACGCGATCGAGCGCGACCACCCACCCGGCAGCCCGCTGCGGCCGCTGCTGCTGACCAGCCTGATGCTCGCGGCCGACCGGGTCGACTCGACGACGGGCGTGCAGATGGCCTACCTCAAGGCCTGGGCGCCGCGTGCGCTCGGCGAGCTGGAGCTGCGCCGGCCCGAGCTGCTGGCGGGTCCCGGCGCCACGGAGGGCGGCGACGTGCTGGAGACGGTCGACCGGTTGCCCACGGTCGACCTCGTCTACGTCGACCCGCCGTACAACCAGCACCGGTACTTCGCGAACTACCACATCTGGGAGACCCTGGTCCGCTGGGACGCCCCGGAGCACTACGGCATCGCGTGCAAGCGGGTCGACGCCCGCGAGCAGCGCAGCGTCTTCAACAGCCGCCGCACGATGCCGGCCGCGCTCACCGACGTGCTGGCCAGGGTCCGCGCCGACGTCGCCGTCGTGTCCTACAACGACGAGTCGTGGATCGCGCCCGCCGAGATGACGACGATCCTGCGCGACGCCGGCCACCGCGAGGTCGCGGTGCTCGCCTTCGACCGCAAGAGGTACGTCGGCGCGCAGATCGGGATCCACGGGCCGACCGGGCAACGCGTCGGCGAGGTGGGGCGGCTGCGCAACGTCGAGTACGTCTTCGTCGCCGGGGAGCCGGACCGGGTCGAGGCAGCGGTCGCCGCGGGCGTGGCCGCGGGCTCCGGCCTCAGCGTGCCGATGCCCCAGCGATGAGCAGCCGCTCACCGCGCCGCACCAGCCGCAAGGTGATGTCCTCGGTCCGGGTCCGGCCGCCGGGGAGCGAGTAGCGGTAGGTGTAGCTCACCGACATCGCCAGCGGGTCCGGGGTGATCGCCAGGATCCGCGGGTCGTCGATCGCCGACCACACCTCGCGGTAGCGCGGGCTCTGCTGCTGGTAGGACCGCGTCAGCAGCCGGAAGCCCTGCTCGGGGTCGCGGCTGGCGAGCTCGACGTAGTCGCGCGCGAACTCCTCGAGCTCTCGGGCGCTCACCGCGTCGGCGGTCTCCGACGTCGCCGGCTCCTCCTGCCGCCCGTCGCCGGCATCGCCCGACCGGTCCGGTCCCGTGCTGGACGCCGCGGGCCTCCGGCCGGCGGGCTCGTCGTCCGGCCCGAGGAAGAGGAGCGCGGCCCCGACCAGCGCGAGCCCGACGATGACGGCGGCACCACCGATGGCGAGCAGGGGGCCCGGCGGTCGCCGCCGCCCGTCGGAGGGCGCCGGCCCGCCGACCCGCGCGCGCAGGTACGCCGCCACCTCCGCCATGCTCGGCCGCTCCCGCGGGTCGGCGAGCAGCGCCAGCTCGGTGATCGGCGCCAGCCACCCGATGTCCCGGAAGCCGTTCGTTCCCGCGGTGGGCAGCTGGCCCGCGTGCGGGCTGGTCCCGGTGGTGACGAAGCGCAGCAGGGCGGCGAACGCCCACACGTCGTCCGGGGCCGGGTGGGCCCGGAGCCCGGCGCTCGGGTCCGGCGCCGTGTACGACGGATCGGGTGCCACCACCGCGCGGCCGACCAGGACCGCGCGGCCCTCGCCCTCGATCCGCACGGCCGTGGGGGAGAGCGCCCCGTGGGCAGCCCCGGTGGCGTGGAGTGCCGCTAGTGCGTCCGCGACGGGGAGCAGGAGGCGCGCGGCGTCGTCGGGCCTGAGGACGCCGCGGGTGCGCACCCGGTCGGCCAACCGGGCGTCGTACTCGCTCACCCGGGTCAGGCTACCCACCGCGACGTCGCGGGAGGCGACTTTCAGCGAGGGGTCTCAGAGCCGTCCGTCAGGCGGTGCCCGCGATGAGGAGGCGACCGTCGTCGGCCTGCTCGAGCCGGAGCGTCACGGTCTCGGTGAGGTTGCCCTTCCGCGGGAAGGCGTAGCGGTAGGTGTAGGTCACCGTCATCGCGGCCGGGTCGGCGCTGATCGTGAGGACGCGCGGGTTGTGCATCGGGCCCCAGAAGTCGGCGTAGCGCGGGCTGTCGCCCTGGTACGTCGGCGTGAGCATCGCGAACCCCGCGTCCGGGTCGGCGTCGGCGGTCCGGATGTAGGTCCGCGCGAAGTCCTCCATCTCGGCCGCGCTCGGGGCAGGAGGACCGGTCTCGGTGGGTGCGCCGGTCGTGGTCGCGCCCGGACCGGGATCGGCGCTCACCGGGTCCTCGTCGCCGGCGCCCTGCAGCGCCAGGATCGTGACCAGGGCGACTGCGGCTGCCGAGCCGGTCGCGACCACGGCCGCGATCCGGCCGGACGGGCGCCGGCGCGGCCGGTGCGGTCGGTGGGGCGGGGGAGGCAGCGGTGCGAGCACGGGAGGCGCCGGGGGTGGCGGAAGGGCCGGCAACGCCATGGTCTGGACGGACAGGTCGGCGGTGCGCTCGAGCCGGTCGCGCAGCTGGGCCATCGTGGGCCGCGCGCCGGGGTCGCGCTCCATCGTCGCGGCGATGAGCGGGCCGAGCCAGCCCGCGCCGGGAACGGTGGGCGGCTCCTCGTTGACGATCCGGTAGACCACGGAGAGCGGGCCGTTGTCGAGGTCGTCGCGGTGGTACGGCGGCCGGGCGGTCAGCAGGTGGACGAGGGTCGCCCCGAAGGCCCACACGTCGCTCGCGGGCGTCGCCTGACCACCGGTGGCCACCTCGGGAGCCAGGTAGGCGGGCGACCCGGTGATCATCCCGGTCTGGGTCAGCGTGGCGTCGGCCGTGCTGCGGGCGATCCCGAAGTCGGTCAGCTTCGCCCCACCGCCCCCGGGCGCGAGGATGTTCGACGGCTTGATGTCGCGGTGCACGATGCCCAGCCCGTGCGCGTGGACGAGGGCGTCGGCCACCGGGGCGAGCAGGCGCGCGGCGTCGTCGGGGCGGAGCGGCCCCGCCTCGCGGACCACGGTCGAGAGCGGTGGTCCGTCGACGTACTCCATGACCAGCCAGGTGTCGCCGCCGTCGTCGACCAGGTCGTAGACCGACACGACGTTCGGGTGGGCGACCTGCGCGGCGAGACGCGCCTCGCGCTCGACCCGGACCGCCTGGTGCTCGAAGCCTGCGCCCGGCGCCGTCCGCTTGAGGGCGACGGCACGCCCGAGGACCTCGTCGTGCGCGAGCCAGACCGTGCCGTTGGCGCCTCGGCCGACGGCGCGCCGCAGCTCGTACCTGCCTGCTACCCGTCGCGTGGTCATGGTCCTTGCACGGTACCCGTGACCACCGCCGTGAACCCATTGGAGGCAGGCGTGATCCATGCGGCACCCTTGGAGTGCACCGGACGCGGGAACGGCCCGCTCCACCGAACGGAAGAAGTACGACGTGTCCGTCGACCCGACCCTCCTCGACGACCTCGAGTGGCGCGGCCTCCTGGCCGAGACCACCGACCGCGACGCGCTGCGCACGGCGCTCTCGGAGGGCAGTGTCCGGTTCTATGTCGGCTTCGACCCGACCGCGCCGAGCCTCCACATGGGCAACCTGGTCCAGATCGTCACGGCCATGCGCCTCCAGCGCGCCGGCCACACGCCGTTCGCCCTCGTCGGCGGCGCGACCGGCATGATCGGCGACCCGCGCGACTCGGGGGAGCGCACCCTCAACTCACTGGACACCGTGCAGCAGTGGACGGCGCGGGTCCGCGGGCAGATCGAGCCGTTCCTGTCCTTCGAGGGCGACAACGCCGCGACGATGGTGAACAACTTCGACTGGACCGACGGGCTCTCGGTCATCGACTTCCTGCGCGACATCGGCAAGCACTTCCCGGTCAACCGGATGCTGGCGCGCGAGACGGTACGCCGCCGGCTCGAGTCGGGGATCAGCTACACCGAGTTCTCCTACGTCCTCCTGCAGTCGATGGACTACCTCACCCTGCACCGTCAGCACGGCGTGACCCTGCAGTTCGGGGGATCGGACCAGTGGGGCAACCTCACCGGCGGCGTCGACCTGATCCGACGCGCCGAAGGTGCCACGGTCCACGCCTTCGCCACGCCGCTCATCACCAAGGCCGACGGCACGAAGTACGGCAAGACCGAGGGCGGCGCCCTCTGGCTCGACCCCGAGCTGATGCCGCCCTACGCCTTCCACCAGTTCTGGCTCAACGTCGAGGACGAGAAGGTCGGCGAGCTGCTGCGCGTCTTCACCTTCCTCTCCCGCGAGGAGATCGAGGGGCTCGAGGCGCGGCACGCGGAGAAGCCGTTCCTGCGGGAGGCGCAGAAGGTCCTCGCCGACGAGGTCACGACCCTCGTGCACGGTGCGACCGAGACCGAGAACGCCAAGGCGGCCGCGGAGGCACTCTTCGGCACGGGCGACATCACGAGCCTCTCGGGCGCGACCCTCGAGGCCGCGCTGGGCGAGGCCGGGGCCATCGACGTCGACGGGACCTCCGGCATTCCCGACGTGGTGGAGCTGCTGACCCTGACCGGGCTCGCGAAGTCCAAGGGCGAGGCGCGGCGCACCGTCGCGGAGGGCGGCGCCTACGTCAACAACGTCCGGGTCGACGACCCCGAGCACGTCCCCGCCGCAGGCGACCTGATCGCCTCGTCGTGGCTGGTGCTCAGGCGCGGCAAGAAGCGCTTCGCCGGCGTGCGGGTGCGCTGACGCGACCCCTCCGGGGAGGCTCACCAGGGCCTCTCCGGAGGGCTCCGACAGCCCCGTCGGAGCGGTGTGGCCCGGGTCACGTCGTTTCGATTTGTGCTTCTGCGGGGGAATGCGTAATGTTCTCTTCGTCGCCGGGTGCGGCGGGAAGCAAGACGGCGGTCAGCCGGAGGGCTTCCGGCCCCGCGACCACTTGCCTCGAGCATCAGCTTCGAGTGCTGGTCAGAAAAGCAAGCCTTGCGGGTTTGGTACAGACCAGGACGAAGAGCTAGAGTCCGGGGCGCACATCAGCGCGAACTCGAGTCGGAAACGACGAGGTTCGCA